>JACOUE010000065.1 GCA_016178045.1 Chloroflexota bacterium | reverse complement strand
TCCTGCTCGCTGCTTGCCGCCTCCTCCTCCAGCTGTAGCTTATCGATCCGCTCCTTCTGCGAGCGCAGCTCCGGCGGCATGGACTGGGCGTCGATGACGTGCTTGGAGACCGCCTCGTCTATCAGGTCGATCGCCTTGTCCGGCAGGAAGCGGTCGGTGATATAGCGCTCGGAGAATTGGGCGGCCGCCTCCAGGGCCTCGTCCGTGATCTTGACCTTGTGGTGGGCCTCGTAGCGGGGCCGCAGCCCCTTCAGCATCTCGACCGTATCCTCGACGCTGGGCTCGTCTATGTACACGGGGGCGAAACGACGCTCCAGCGCCGTGTCCTTCTCGATGTGCTGGCGGTAGTCGTCCAGCGTAGTGGCGCCTATCGCCTGAAGCTCGCCCCGGGCCAGCATAGGCTTCATCATGGTGGAGGCGTCGATGGCGCCCTCGGCGCCGCCGGCGCCCACCACCTGGTGGATCTCGTCGATGAAGACGATGACCTCGCCGGCGGCCCGCTTGATCTCGTCCAGCACCGCCTTGAGGCGCTCCTCGAACTCGCCGCGGAACTTGGAGCCGGCCACCATGGCGCCCATGTCCAGGGCCAGGACGCGCTTGTCCTTCAGGTTCTCCGGCACGTCCCCGGCCACGATCTTCTGGGCCAGCCCCTCGGCGATGGCCGTCTTGCCCACGCCGGCCTCGCCGATGATCACCGGGTTATTCTTGGTGCGGCGGTTGAGGATCTGCATCACCCGCTTCACCTCTGCCTCGCGGCCGATGACGGGGTCGAGCTTGCCCTGGCGCGCCGCCTCCGTCAGGTCCACGCTGTAGCGGTCGAGGGCGCGGTAGCGGCTCTCGGCGCTGGGCGAGTCGACGCGAGCGCCGCCGCGCACCTCGGCCAGCGCCTTGTACACCTTCTCCTTGTCGATGCCGAACTCGCGCAGGATGCGGGCCGATTCGCCATCCCTCTCGTCGGCCATGGCGATGAGCATGTGCTCCACGCCCACGTACTCGTCCTGGAGGCGCTCCGCCTCGGCGTTGGCCGCCTCCAGCATCTTCACGATGCGGGGCGTGGTGTATATCTGGACGACGTCGTAGGCGAGCTTGGGGGCGCGGGCCAGCGCCCTGGCCACCCGGTCGCGCAGCTTGTCGGCGTCGGCGCCGAGGCTCTCGAGCACTTTCCGGGCGACGCCCTCGGGGTGCTGGAGCATGGCCATGAGGACGTGCTCCACGTCCCACTGGGAGTGGCGCTCCTTGCGCACGAGCTCCTGGCTGGCGGCCAGCACCTCCTGCGCCTGCTCCGTGAACCTGTCTTGTCGCATCATCGTTGCGTCACCTCACCGGGACTTGTCATTCTGAGCGCCGACCACGCCGGTAGCGCGAACCCAGGCATCTTCGCGAAGGAATCTGGGGCGGGGTGCGGGGTCCGTGCGTGATTGCCCCCGCCCAGATTCTTCGCCGCGCAGCCTGCCCTGAGCGAAGCCGAATGGGTCGTCCTGGCGGCCGACTCCGCTCCTCAGAATGACGTGGGAGAGGGCGGCCAGCACCTCCTGCGCCTGCTCCGTGAACCTGTCCTGTCGCATCATGATCAGTCGCCTCGCCAGATCAATGTTTCGGGTCTATTCCTCCAAAGTCATGGTCGGTGTGACCGTCAGCCGGGTAGCAGACGAACAATATGCCCCGCTTGTCATAGTCGACCACGACCATTCGTGGCGGCTCCTGTCCTGGAGCTAAGGGACCCATGTCTGCAACGATGTCGCCTGACTTCAGGCACCAGATCTCCTGCGACGTCCGTACTTGAACGTAAATGCCGGCTTCTTCCCAAATTTCAGATGTAAGGCCAGAGGCGACGTTAGCGACCTTACCCGTGACGTCGGGCTTTCCCAGTATGCGCAGCACGGCACTTACGCCCGGACTAAGGCTTTCATAAGCGGGCTGTATGGCGACCTGTGGAAACTGCTTCTTAAGTTCCCTTGACAGCTCGCTCACTCTCTCCTTAATGGAATCTTGGCTGACCTTGGCACTCATCGAGTCCTCCTCTCTACAACCTCGACCAAAGTCGCAACAAATGTAATGGCCTCCGAGGCGTCATGTTGCGATATTGGCGCTCCAGGCTCGTAATCGGCATCTTCTCTACGATCCCCAAGCCATTTCAAGATACGCCTCAAGTGACGGTGCTTGGAAGGCACGGTGATAGATTGTATCCAGGATAATCGTTCGGCCAGTCTCACAAACTGATCAACAAGCGTCGCGTGGGTCACTTGTTCGCGTCCCGCCCTTGCGCCAAAGCGCAAGAGCGCCGCTTTCATCGCGTGAAAGGCCGAATAGTGGCATCGTGATAGGGCGCTGTCATAGTCCTTCTCTCGGCGCATGGCTCGAGCAGTGTCCCTGAATCTTCTTGCCTTCTGCAACCTTGCTTCTATGATTCGTCCTACATCGCGTTCGCTAACCATCTTGACCCTCATTCGAGCGGTGCCACAAGGCTATCAATCCCCCGGCGGCACCGCCGGCAGCATGCGGTCGCGGTAGGCCTGCAATTCGCGGCGCAGCGACTCCATCTCGCCCTCCATCTCGCGGATGCGCTCGTTCAGGCGCAGGATCGCCTCCGCCCCCGCCAGGTTCACCCCCAGCTCGGCGATCAGCCGCTGGACGTGCCGCAACCGGGCGATGTCCGACTGCGAGTAAAGCCGGATCCGCCCCTGCGAGCGCGACGGCCGGATGATGCCCATGCGCTCGTAGTAGCGGAGGGTCTGGGCGTGCATTCCGAGCATCCGCGCCGCCACGCTGATGACGTAGCAGGGCTCGTCGTCGAACTGCCGATCAGGCAACCGTTCTCACCTCGCTCATAGCACTACCTTCGTCTTGCCCAGGCGGGTGCCCCGCAGGAACAGCACCTCGAGCCCCTCGGCCGCCCGCTCCAGCGCGGACCGCACTTCGTCGACGCTGCCGACCGCCCGCCCCGCCAAAGCCACGATGATGTCCTGCGGCCGCAGGCTCGCCCGCGCCGCCGGCGAGTCGTTCGCCACCTCCAGCACCAGCACGCCGCTCTCCTGCGACAGGCGGTGCTGGCGGGCGACCCCCCGGTCCAGCGGGTAGGCCATACCCGTGATCCCCAGGCGAAAGCCGTCGTGCGAGCGCCTCTCCTGGAAGCGGGCGAGGGCGCCCAGCGCCGTGCTCACGGGCACGGCGAAGCCCACGCCGCGGGCGTAGGGCATGATGGCGGTCGTGATGCCCACCACCCGGCCCTGGCCGTCCACCAGCGGCCCGCCGGAGTTGCCTGGGTTGATGGAGACGTCGGTCTGGATCAGGTTCGTCAGCTCCAGCCCCGGGGCGACGGGCAGCCTCCGGCCCAGGGCGCTTACCACGCCCGCCGTCACGGTCCAGTTCAGCCCGTACGGGTTGCCGATGGCGACCACCAGCTGCCCCACCCGCAGCCCCCTGCGCGATAGCTCCGCCACCGGCAGGCTGTGTCCGGCGGCGGGCAGGCGGAGCACCGCCAGGTCCACCGCCGGGTCGGCGCCTTCCACGGCGGCCGGAAAGTGCCGGCCGTCCGCCAGGCTCACCGTCAGGGAGCGGGCGCCCCGCACCACGTGCTCGTTGGTGAGGACGCGCCCGGACGAGTCGAAGATGACGCCGGAGCCCTGGCCGCCCGCCCGGCCGCGGCTGCGGCCTCCCGCCGCTTCGATCTTGACCACGGCGGGCCCGACCCGCTCGGCGGCGTTGGCCACCGCCTGGGAGTAAGCGTCGAGGGCCTCGCGCTCGACTTCCGTCATGCCTTCGCTCCTGCCTTCTGCTTCCGCCGCTCCGCCCGCAATTGCTCGAACAGCTGCCGCTCGCGCTCGCTCAGCTTCTCCGGCAGGACGACGCGGACCTTCACGTAGAGGTCGCCCTTGCCGCCGGCCGGACGGCCGCCCGCCGCGCGCGTCTGCGTCTGGGCGCCCTCCAGGTGGGGCATGCCCAGTCCCGTTAGGCGGAAGACGCGGCCGTTCTGGGTCAGGGGCGGGACGGTGAGGGCGATCCGCTTGCCCTCCACGGTCGCGACCTGCGTTTCGCCGCCCAGGACCGCGTCCTCCAGCGACACCGGCGCCTCCGTGTGGAGGTCGTCCCCCTTGCGCTCGAACCGCTCGTGCGGGCGGACGGATACCACCAGGTAGAGGTCGCCGCGGGGGCCGGCCACGCGGCCGCCCGTCCGGGCGCCGCCGGACCCCGGCCGGCCCTCGCCGGCGATGCGCACGCGGGAGCCGTCGCGCACCCCGGCGGGGATGCGCACCTCAAGCCGCTTGGGCCGGACGGTGACGCCCTGCCCCTGGCAGACGTGGCAGACGGCGCTGGCGATGCGGCCGGAGCCGCCGCAGGTCGGGCAGGGGGACTCGCTCTGGGCCTGGAGGACGCGGGTGGTCCCGTGGTACGCCTCCTCCAGGGTCACTTCGACGGGGTGCTCCAGGTTCTGGCCGCGAGTGGGCCCGGCCCGCCGCCGGCCCCGCCCGAAGAACGAGTCGAGGATGCTGTCGAAGGAGCTGCCGCCCTGGCGCTCGAACGCCTCACCCAGGTCGAAGGTGAAGGTGCGCGAGCCGCCGGGACCGGTCTGTTGGCGCGCCCGCTCGAACGCCTCCGCCTGCTCCCACTGCTCGCCGTACGTATCGTACTTGCGGCGCTTCTCCGGGTCGGACAGGACCTCGTAGGCACGGTTCACTTCCTTGAACCGGGCCTCAGCGTTCTTGTCGGCCGGGTTCACATCGGGGTGCAGCTTGCGGGCGAGCTTCCGGAAAGCCTGCCGGATCTCCTTCTGCGAGGCGTTCCGGGGGACGCCGAGGATGTCATAATAGTTCTTAGGGGGCATGGCTCCTCACGCTTCGAGTCTAATACTAAGCTCGCCGACTGTCAACGGTCGGCAGAGCAATCCTGATAATAGCTTTATCATGAAGCTTGACAGGTGGCTCGTCCAAGACCATCAAGGTCCGGGCCAAGGAGACCATCGAGGCCGACCGCTAACGACCGCGCCGTGCGGGTCGGGGTGCGCTCCCGAAAAAGAGCCGCCGGGCCGGAAACCCAGCCAGGGCTTCCTTTTTGGGTCGCCTAGACTTGTCGCCCCTTTCTTCGTTCGCCTTCCGCTTCCCCGGCGATCTCCCGGAGTCGGCGCAGAGTGCGGAACGCCACGACGGAGCAGACAACAGTGACTAGCGCAGCTATAGCGAAGACCGCCTCGATAGGGAGCAGAACGTAAAGGACTATGGCTGCTGCCATCCCTCCCAAACAGAGAGCACCCACATACAACATCAACGTGCGGCGAAATTGGGGATCAGGGCGCTGGTTCATGGTGTTCCTATTCACGCGTTCCGTCTCGCGCTAGGCCGCGACGACCTTCCCCAGCTCCACCCGGTTCAGCGCCCGGTCCAGGTTCCGCGCCGTGTGGATCAGGGCGATGTGCGTGAACGCCTGCGGGTAGTTGCCCAGGAACTCGCCGTTGCGCGGGTCGATCATCTCTGAGTACAGGCCCACGTGGTTGCCCAGGCTGATCACCCGTTCGAAGATGCCCTTCGCCTCCTCGATCTGGCCGCCCACGGTGAGCACGCCGGCCAGCCAGAGGCTGCACATGGTGAAGGCGCCCTCCTCGCCGTCGAGGCCGTCCTCCGTCTCCGCCGGGATGTAGCGCCGGAGCAGGCCGTCCATCTGTAGCTCCTGCCGCACCTTCGCCATCGTGGAGGCCATCCGCGGCTCATCGGCCGGGAGGAAGCCCACCATCGGTACGAAGAGGACCGAGGCGTCCAGGTTGTTCGCCCCGTAGTGCTGGACGAAAGCCTCCCGCTTGTCGCTCCAGCCGCGGGACAGGATGTCGCGCCGTATCGCCGCCCGCGCCTTCCGCCAGCCGCTGAAGTCGACCGGCCGCTTCAGCGCCCGCGCCATCCGCAGGCCGCGGTCGACGGCTACCCAGGCCATCAGCTTGGAGTAGACGAAGTGCTTGGGGTCCGCCCGCACCTCCCAGATGCCGTTGTCCGGCTTCTGCCAGTTGCGGATGGCCGCCTCAACCAGCGTTTGCGCCAGTCCCCAGAGCTTGTCGTCGATGATGCCGCCCGCCCGCTGGTAGGAGTCCAAGGAGAGGAGCACTTCTCCGAACACGTCCAGCTGGAACTGGTGGACCGCGTCGTTGCCGGCGCGCACCGGCCTGGATCCCCGGTACCCCTCGAGGTGCTCGAGGGTCCGCTCGCTTATGATGTGGGGGTCCGCCTCCCGCGCGATGCCGTAGAGGGCGTGCGGGTCGTCTTCGGAGGTGAGGTGGAAGTTGGCCAGCCACTGGATGAACGGCTTGGTGTAGGTGGTGTGGCCGATGCGGTTGAAGATGTCCATCGTGAAGGCGGCGTCGCGCAGCCAGCAGAAGCGGTAGTCCCAGTTCCTCTGCCCGCCGACGTACTCCGGCAGCGACGTGGTGACCGCGGCGCAGACGGCGCCCGTGGGGACGTAGAGCAGCAGGTGAAGCGCCAGCAGCGACCGCCGGACCACCCCCTCCCACCGGCCCTGGTAGCGCCAGTCGCGGGAGATGAAGCGCCAGAACGCCTGCGTCTTCCCCAGCTTCTCGAACAGGTCCGAGATCTCCGCTTCGGACACCACCCCGGGGGGCGAGTCGTCCTGCCAGCGCAGGAGGAAGGCGGCGCTCTCGCCTTCGCCGAGGGCGAAGCGGGCCGTCGCCCCCTCCTTGTTCACCGTCAGCGGTACGGCCGAGGAGAGCGACAGGCAGTCCTCCCCCTGGCGGGCAACGGCTACCCGTTCGCCCTTGGCGCTGACCGCGGTCCGTCCCTGGGCGTAGTCGAGGCGGGGGACGAACTCCAGCTCGAGCTCCACGCGACCGCTGTCGCAGCGGACGATGCGGGCGAGCTCGTGGTGGCAGCGCGTCACGTCCTCTTCGACGGGCATGAAGTCGGTGAGGGTGGCCGTTCCGGAGCCGGCCTGGAAGGTGGTGACGAGGACGTTGCTGTCCGGGAGGTAGCTCTGCTCGCGGCGGTGGTCGCCGGCGGCGCCGATGCGGAAGCGGCCGCCCTTCTTGTCGTCCAGGATGGCGGCGAAGACGCTGGGCGAATCGAAGCGGGGGAAGCAGAGCCAGTCGATGGCGCCGTCGCTGGCGACGAGCGCCGCCGAGTGCATGTCGCCGATAACGCCGTAGTCGCTGATGGGTTTGTAGGTCATACCCGCCCCGGCCCTGGCTCCTTCCCCTCTACCTACTATAGGTAACGCTACACATTATGGGAAGTTACAGAGGTCACGGCGGAACGAGCGAATGTAGGTTGGGGTCTTCAGACCCCGGCGCTCCGGCAGGCAGGGCAAAACGTCACCGATTGTAGGAAGTTAGACGGCTGCCGGAGCCCCGGTCAGGCTGAAGCCTGACCTCCCGCCTGGTGGGACAGGCTTCAGCCTGTCGGCAGCCGGCTTGCGGCCGCTGTGGGGTGACGGCTGGTCAGGCTAAAGCCTGACCTTCATGAAACGGTGGGTCAGCCTTCAGCCTGTCGGTGGGGCACCGGTCAGGCGCCGCCGCTTCTGTTTGATTGTTTGCGGGCCGGTTGCGCGGTCTTGCGGCCGTACCCTGGGGGTCCCACCCACCCGCCCCCGCCAGAGGCGGGCAGGCCTAAGGGATTGCCTCAGGATCCGAGCGCGCCGCGCCCCAACGCAGATGTTTGGCATGCTCACTGTAGGAGGAACCGGCGACAGGTGGGAGGGGGACGTGGCAAGGGGCCGACCGTTTCTAAGTATACTGGTAACGCTTGGCGAGATTCGCAGCCTAATGGCTGGCGGGTGTGGATGGCGTGTTCCTATGAGAAGGGGGTCAAAAATGCGGATTGAAATCGTTGACAACGTGTCTAGGGACATGGCCTCTGTACTATCTGCCGTGATTGAACAATCGATGGATTTGAGGATCGCGGTTGCGTTTCTGTCTGGCCGAGGGCTGGCGATGCTAGAGGGGTCCCTCGGGATTGCCGTCCAGGCGGGAGCCCCTGTGGAGTTTCTTGTCGGCCTCGACATGCGCTCCACCGAACCTGAGGCCTTGAAAAGTCTTCTCGACCTATCTCGCAAGAGGGATAATGTGGCGCTTTATTGCTATGCTTCTCTGAAACCGGCGGGTATATATCATCCCAAGGTCTACCTGTCGAGGTTGGGCGACGAAGTTACGTCTATCGTTGGTTCTTCCAACCTGACGGAGGGAGGACTCAGGAAGAACGTTGAGGTCAACGTCCTCATCGAGGCCGACGTACGAGATGAGATTGTCTCGGACCTCTACAGTGTCTACAACCGCCTGAAATTCCTTCCGGACCGAGTAGTGCCCGATGATGAGTTTGTTGCCCTGTATGCGGAATTGTCTGAACACGAGAAGGAGCGGGAGCGGAGGTCCCTGCGCGACAAGGGTTCACGCAAACTGGCAGAAACCTTCAACGAAAAAGCCAAGTCCTTGGGCCGTCCGACCGCCACGAGGCGAGACCTGGTGGGATGGCTTGGACTGGTCTACGACGCTCTGCCAGATGGCGAGTTCATCAATACTCAGGCGTATGAATACGAGTCGGAATTCCGCCGGCACTACCCCGAGAACCTGAACGTCCGGGCCAAAGTTCGGCAGCAACTCCAGATTCTTCGTGATATGGGATTCGTAGAGCACTTGGGCGTAGGACGTTGGCGAAAGCTGTGACCACTACAAGGAAGCCCCATCGCGCCTCTTGACAACCGGTCGGTAACCGCTATGATCCGATCGACCCGGCACTGAGGACGGGCAATTGGCCGATCAAGACGCGCTACTTGAACTCATGTTCATGGGCGGGCCAGGCATGGTCTACGAGGAGGCGATTGCTTGGGAGGCCGGCATAGACGTGGAGTCCGAGCCGACGCCATGGTTTACAAGGGCTGAGGAATACGGCGAACGGGCCTGGCGGGTAGTTGGCGAGGATGTGGCTGTGGTGGGCTGGGACTGTGGAAATGGCTGGATGGCCGTCCTAACTCTCGAGCCACTGTCGGTAGTGCATCCGGAGCAGTTCAAGGCCATGGCGGTGAAGTTCTACGAGCGCTTGCATGAGGCCATAGAAGACCCAGACCTGAGTGGTGCCTGAGTCAGTATCCCGACAATAGGAGGTGAAGTAAGTGGCGCGGGCCATGGTGCCTATCGGCTCCTTGCGGTACGCGAAGAGAATGACATTTCCGGTAGAGGCGGCGGAGGTGTTTCATCAATGCGACCTTATGGAGGACGACGGGTACTCGTATACGTTCCAAGTTAGGTCGCCTCCTGAGCCTGCCCGGGGTGAAATCCGTCAAGCTCTTAGGGAGCGGGTGCCTGCCAGACATGCCCAACGGCTCATAGAATTTCTTGACGCCCACGATTGGGACGTGGCTTTCTTCGTGGATTCGTACGAGGACTGCTGAGGCCCGCCGCTAGAAGATGGTGGGTATGTTATCGATCTTCGCCAGGGCTTCCTCCAGCGACCAGGTGGCGTTGACCTTCACTGTGTTCCACTGGGCCAGCCCGCTCTGCATGGCGAAGTCCCGGACGGTCTCGATGTCGCCGGCCTCCACTACCGCGATGACGACGTGTTCGGGGCCGTAGACGTTCATGGTGATGATGTTCACGCCCAGCCTTTGAGCCAGCCCGGGGATCTGCTGGGCTCCCCGCTTCATGATGTCGCGGATTTGCGCGTTGCCGCTGGGGCAGAGCTGCGGCGGGTGCTCGGCAACGATGACGTACTGCATCGGGCCCTCCTTTCGAACTGGCGACCATTATAGCGGTGGCGCCTACGGGCCGCTAGGAGCCGGCGACGGGTTTCTGCCCACCCAGGGGTCGCCGCCTCCTCTCGACAGGCTGAAGCTTGTCCCATGGGGTAGGTCTACCCCCGCGGCAGGCCCAGGCCCCGCATGGCGATGATGTTCCGCATCACCTCGCTGGTGCCCCCGCCCACGGTCTCCGCCACGCTCACCTGGTAGTACCGCTCGATGCGCCCGCGCAGCCGCACGTGCTTGCTCCTCGGGTGCAGCTGCCCGTACAGCCCCAGCAAGTCCATCCCCGTCCGCGCCAGCCGCTGCCCCAGCTCCGACGAGTACAGCTTGGCGATGGACGCCTCGTAGTTCGGTATCTTCCCCGACTGCTGCATCGAAGCCACCCGGTACGACAGGTACTGCCCCACCTCGATCTCGATGCCGATCTCCCCCAGCCGGTTGCGCACCGCCGGCTGCACCCGCCCGCCGTTGTCGCCGGCATACGCGACCAGGTCCTCCCACCAGCGCTTCGCCCGCGCCACCCCGGCGATGGACGACCGCTCGAAGTCCAGCGAGACAGCCAGCTGGTACCAGCCGTTATTCTCCTGCCCCACCAAGTACGTCGCCGGGATGCGCACGTCCTGGAAGAACACCTCGTTGAAGCCGTGCTGGCCCGCCATGTTCACCAGGGGCCGGATCGTGATCCCCGGCGACTTCATCGGCACCAGGAACATGCTGATCCCCTTGTGCTTGGGGGCTTCGGGGTCCGTGCGGGCGGCCAGCCAGCCCCAGTCGGAGCGGTGGGCGCCGGAGGTCCAGATCTTCTGGCCGTTGATGACGTAGTCGTCGCCGTCGCGGACGGCCCGCGTCTGGAGGGAGGCGAGGTCGGAGCCGGCGCCGGGCTCACTGTACAGCGTGCACCATATCTCCTTCGCCCCGGCAATGGGCGGGAGGAAGCGCTGCTTCTGGTCGTCAGTGCCGTAGATCATGAGGGCCGGGCCCACCCAGGCCACGCCCATGTTCAGCCCCGTGGGGGCGCCGCGGTAGGCCATCTCTTCGTTGTAGATGACCTGCTGCATCACGCCGGCGCCCGCGCCGCCGTACTCCAGCGGCCAGGGCAGGGCGAGCCAGCGCCGCTCGGCCAGCTTACGGTTGAACTGCCGGCCGAACTCGGTCGCCTGGTCCGCCCCCAGCTCCGACTCCGTGTCGAACCCCTCGTTCCAGCCGGGGCGCAGCTCGGCGTCCAGGAAGGCGCGGACCTCCCGCCGGAACGACTCTTCCTCTTCGCTGAAGCGAAACTCCATGACGCTCCCCCTCTATCTTCGTAGCTGTCAGCGCCCCTTGTAGGCCAGGCTTAAGCCTGGCCTACGGTAGAAGTGACGCTACGCTTTCAGCTCCCCCGAGAGCAGGCGCTGAGCGACGTTCTGGAACACGTCGTACGTCTGGGCGCCCACCAGGGCGAACTTCTCGTTGAAGATGAACGTGGGTATGCCGCCCACGCCGGCCATCCGCGACCAGCGCATCTGCTCCTCTACATCGTGGGCGTAGGTGCCGGCCTCCAGGGCCTGGCGCAGGGCCCCGGCGTCGAGGCCGCAGCCGGCCGCCGCCTCCGCCAGCACCTCCACCCGGCCGATGTTCTCACCGCGCTCCCAGTAGGCCTGGAAGACGGCGTGGTTGAACTCGAGCCCCTTGCCGGCCCGCTTGGCGAACTCCGTCGCCTCGTGGGCCTTGCTCGTGCTCGCCACCACCGAGGGCGCCGTCATCGTGATGCCGGCCTCCGCCGCCATGTCCCGCAGGTACTCGAAGTACTGCGGCGTGTAGCGTCCCCCCTTGTAGACGGAATCGCGGGGCAGGCCCTCGGGTGGGATGCCCGGCCGCAGGTCGAACGCCCAGGCCTCGATCTCCACGGGAAACTCCCGCGCAAGCTGCTCGGCCCGGACCAGGCCGATGTAGCACCACGGTCAGATGTAGTCGGAGACCAGCCGCAGGCGGAGTGTCTGCTGTGGCGGCTGGCCGGCTGGCTCTTCGGGCTCGACACCCGCGTGGCGCTCGACTTCGCCTTCGTCCTGGCCCAGCACCCACGATTCCATAGCTACGAGGCATTATAGCATCGGCTCGCCGCTGGCCGACACCATGGGCGGGCGGTATACTACGGGGCGCTATGCCTCCGCTCGAAGGGAAGGTCGCCATCGTCACGGGGGCCGGGCGCTACCGCGGCATCGGCCGCTACGTCGCCTTGGCCCTGGCCCGCGAGGGTGCCGACGTCGTCGTCACCGGCTCGGGCCGCTCCCCCGACACCTTCCCCGCCGGCGAGCGGGAGATGGGCTGGCGCGACGTCGACTCGGTGGCGGAGGAGGTGCGGGCGCTGGGCCGCCGCGCCCTCCCCCTGGCGGTCGACATCTGCGACGCCGACCGGGTGCAGGCGTTGGTCGACGCCACGCTCGCGGAGATGGGGCGCATCGACATCCTGGTCAACAACGCCGCCGCCGCCCGCGGCCGCGACCGCGTCCCGGTGGTGGACCTGGAGGAGGGGGAATGGCGGCGGGTCATCGAGGTGAACCTGACGGGGACGTTCCTGGTGACCAGGGCCGTCGCCAAGGCCCTCATCGCCCAGGGGCAGGGCGGCCGCATCGTCAACGTGTCGTCGATCGCCGGCAAGATGCCGGTGGCCACCTTCGCCGCCTACGGTACCAGCAAGGCGGGCCTGATCCAGTTCACCCGCGTCCTGGCCGCCGAGCTGGCGCCCCACGAGGTCAACGTCAACTGCGTCTGCCCCGGCTTGGTCGACACCTACCGCATGGAGGACATCACCCGCGGCCCGATACGCGAGACGGTGGTGCGGAGCATCCCCCTGGGCCGCGAGGCGCAGCCGGAGGACATCGCGGAGGCCGTGGTCTTCCTGTGCGGGCCGGACGCCAGCTACGTCACCGGCCAGACGGTAAACGTGGACGGCGGTCGGGTGATGTGGTGAGGGGGGTGTCACCCGGCCCTTCCGCTTCCCCCGCCCGCCGGCGCTACCGCTGCGCCGGCGGCTACATTGCCATCGCCTGCGAGGACGAGTCGCACTGGAAGGCGCTGGCCAAGTGCCTGGGACGGCCTGAGCTGTCCTACCCCGGCTCGTGGGAGGCGGCGAAGGCCTCGGCGCCGCGGGGACGGCTGGGCCGCCTGCTCGAGGGCCTCTTCGCCGGGGACCCCGCCGGCGTGTGGCTGCAACGCCTTCGGGCCCACGGGGTGCCCTGCGACCGAGCGCCATAGGGGGTTAGGCCCGCCGCGCCAGTAGGGGTGCGGCCGCTTCATTCGAGACGTAGAATAGGCCCGACATGACCTACACCCTCACCGATGCCCATAAGCTTATCCGCGACACCGCCCGTCGCGTCGCCCGCGAGAAGGTGGCCCCACGCGCCGCCGAGATGGACGAGACCGGCGAGTACCCCCACGACGTCTTCGTCGCCTTTAAGGACGTCGGCCTTTTGGGGCTGACCGTCCCCCAGGAGTACGGGGGGAGCGGCGCCGGCTTCCTCGCCCTCGCCCTGGCCGTAGAGGAGGTGGCCAAGCACTGCAACTCCTCGGCCCTCATCCTCCTGCTCTCCGCCCTGTCGACGCAGCCCATCGTGCTGGGCGGCAACGACGAGCAGAAGGGCCGCTGGCTACCCCGCTCCGCTTCCGGCGAGGTCAAAGGCGCTTTCTGCCTCACCGAGCCCAACGCCGGCTCCGACGCCGCCGCTATCGAGTCGCGCGCCGTCCGCGACGGCGACGACTACGTCATCGACGGCGAGAAGGTGTTCATTTCCGGCGGCTCCGTCGCCGACTTCATCGCCTTCTTCGCGAAGACGGCCGCGAACGGCCCCGCCAAAGGCGGGTCCGCCTCTGGCGGAGGCCCGCGGGTCATCTCCGGCTTCATCGTGCCCACCGACTCGCCCGGCTTCAGCGTCGCCCGCACCGACCGCAAGATGGGCGTCATCGGCGTGCCCACGGCGAATATCGTCCTCCAGGGCTGCCGCGTCTCGGCGGCCAACCGGTTGGGGGAGGAGGGCCGCGGCTTCCGCACGGCGATGCTAACCCTCAACACCTGCCGGCCCGTCGTCGGCGCGCGCGGCCTGGGCCTGGCCGAGGGCGCCATCGCTTACGCCCTGGACTACGCGCGGGAGCGGAAAGCGTTCGGGAAGGCGCTGGTGGAGCACCAGGCGATCCAGTTCCTGCTCGCCGACGCCGCCATCGGCATCGAGGCGGCCCGCCACCTGGTCTACGAGGGCGCCTGGATGGTGGACCAGGGCCAGTACGACCGCCAGCACGCCGCCTACCTATCGATAGCCAAGACGTTCGCCACGGAGCTGGCGATCAAGGTGTCGTCGGATGCCATCCAGGTGCTGGGGGCGCAGGGATACATGAAGGACCACCCCCTGGAGCGCCACTACCGCGACGCCCGCCAGCTCACCATCGTCGAGGGGACGTCCCAGATCCAGCGGCTGGTCATCGCCCGGGCGATGATCGAGCGTGACATCGTGTACTGGTAGGGCCGGTGAGCGACACCGGGCCGGACGTCGTGGTCGCGGGCTATGACGCCGTGTATAGCGCCTGGCCGCATAGCGCGACGCTGCGTCGCATCTGGCGGGAGGACGCCGTCGACGCCGAATATCCGGAGGCTTTCGCGCACATCAGCTTTCTGACCACCATAGAAATGCGCCGCCTGGCCGCGGCGCTTCGCCTGACCAGGCATACGACCTTCGTGGACCTGGCGTGCGGAACGGGCGGTCCCGGCTTATGGGTCGCGCGCGAGACGGGGGCGTGGCTCATCGGCATTGATGTTTCGCCTGTGGCTATCGGCCATGCCACCGCCCGGGCCGCCGGCCTGGGCCTGTCGGAGTCCACCCGGTTCGCGCTGGGTACGTTCGCGGCTACGGGACTGGAGAGCACTTCCCTGGACGCTGCCATGAGCGTGGACTCCTTGCAGCACGCCCCGGACAAGCGGGCCGCCCTGACCGAGGCCGCCCGCGTCCTCCGGCCGGGCGGCCGCCTCGCCTTCACCGTCTTCGAGTTCGACCGTGAGCGGGCCGCCGGCCTGCCGGTCGTCGGTGCGGCCCCGCTGGATGATTACCGGCCGCTGCTGGAATCGGTGGGCTTTGCCGTTGCCGCCTACGAGGAGACGCCCGGTTGGCGGGAGCGTATGACGGCCACGTACGAGGCCGTCCTGGCGGCGCGGGAGGTGCTGACGGCAGAGATGGGCGCGGTCGCCGCCGCGGCCCTGCTGACCGAGGTGTCGCTCACATTGCAGCGCCAGTTCTACCGGCGCCGGGTCTTCGCCGCCGTGATAAAGGATTGAGGCCAGCAGCTCAAGCCGCCCCTCTGCCAGCCTCGATAGGGCTTCCTCTCGCTCTGAAGACATTGTTCGCTTTGTCCGGGGCAAGGCTAGCGTGCCCCCGCCGCCGGCTCCACCGCCGGCGTCACCGGAGGCCCAAACCGGCGCGAGAGGCGAACGTATTCCGCCAGGAGCAGCGTCGCCGCTGCGGCCGCCAGCAGCACGGCCCGCACCCCCACCAGCTCGGCGATTGCCCCCGCTGCCAGCAGCGGCACCAGCGAGGCGGCGTCGCCCAGGGCCATCTGGGTGGCGAAGACGCGCCCCTGCATGCCTGCCGGCGCTTCCTCGTTCAGCGCCGCCCGGGCGCCCACGCTCAGCATGGAGAAGGCGAGGCCCGTCGGGATCGCCAGGATCATCGCCATGCTGATGACCGACGAGACTCCCACCCGCTCCTCCACGTACGAAAGGCCCAGGTGCAGGTGCGTCTCCAAGGCGTCGCGGATGTAGACGATCAGCCCCAGGGCGATCAGGCTGGCCAGGAACAGCAGGAAGCCGACGACCACCAGCCGGTGGCTGCCGATCAGCCTGGCCAGGGGCGGCGCCAGCAGCAGCCCGCTGACGATGCCGATGGCCGCGGGGGCGGCCACGTACACCATGTTCTCCGGCGCGATACGAAGTACCTCCTTGGTGTACTCCGGCGCCATGACCACCACGAGCTTGCCCAGCATCGTCGCCGCGGTGAGGTAGAGGATGGCCACGAACACCTTCCGGTTGGTTCTCACCAGCTGCCACCCCTTACCCGCGGCCTCCATGAACCCCACCTCCGGCTCGTCGTCGTGGGGGACCGTCAGCGGTCCCACCCGAAATATGGCGTACGACCCCACCACGAACAGCACCAGGCACAGCACGAAGACCGCGCCCTCCCCCAGCGTCTTCAGGAGGAACGGCGCCAGCACCATGATCCCCGCCACCTGCCCCAGCAGCAGCGTAAAGTTCATCAGGGAGTTCGCCCCGGTGAGCTGCTCGCGGCGGACCAGCGACGGCACCACCCCCGACTCCGCCGGTGCGAAGAACTGGCCGGCACCGGCGAAGCCCACCGCCAGCATGTATACCCACCAGATGTCGGCCCGGTAGATGATGAGGGCGCCCACGACGGCGGCGCGGAGGAGGTTGCTCACCACCATGACCGCCCTTCGCGGGAGCAGGTCGGCGCTGATGCCGGCCGGTACGGCCAGCAGCAGGGAGGGAAGGGTGAGGGCCACGATCAGGAGGGTGCTGTAAATGCTGGAGCCGGTCTTCTCGACTACCAGGATGAGGAGGGCGTAGAGGAGGGCGTTGTGCGCCGTCTGCGTGAGCACGCGCCCTCCCAGCAACCGGCGGAACCGCTGGTTGCCGAGAAGGGTGACGTCCCGTGCTTCGACGGCCAAGAACTCCTCCCCCCGGTCTGCTCTGCCGGGGGCCTGAGAACAATTCTAACTTATGCTCGGCTAACGCGGGCTAATGGGAGGATCGCTAGAAAGCCAGGTAGCGCAGCCAGATATAGCCCGAGCTGATGAGCACGGTGAGGAACACCATGACCACCCCGTACTTCATGAAGGAGAAGAAGCTGATCTTGTAGCCCGCCCGCTCCGCGATATTCACAACGAAGACGTTGGCCGAGGCGGCCACGACGGTGAGGTTGCCCCCCAGGCCCGCGGCCAGCGCCAGGGCCCACCACAGAGGGTTGTCCGAGCCCTGGGGCGCGTCTATTTGCCGGCTGACCTCATTGACGACCGGTATGGTGGCCGCCGTGTACGGTATGTTGTCGACGATGCCGGAGAACAGGGCGCCCGGCCACAGGACGAGCATGCTCGCCGCGCTGAGGTGGCCGCTGCTGGCGTCCGCCACCCTTTCGCCGATGCGTTCCAGGAGCCCCGCGTCCTCCACGCCGCCCACCACCATGAACAGCCCTACGAAAAAGAAGATCGTCGGCCACTCCACGTTGCGCAACGCCTCGTGGGGATGCTGGCGGCCGGCGATGATCAGCACGGTCGCACCCAGCAGAGCCACCGTCGCCGGCTCGTAGTCCGCAGCCGAGGCCACCACAAAGCCGATGATGGTGCCGGCCAGCACGGCCATCGAGACCCGCAGCAGGGGCAGGTCGGTCAGGACCTCCCGCTCGTCCAGCTCCATCACCCGCTGGCGGACTTCCTCCCCCGTCCGCAGGTCGTTGCGAAAGAACAGGTAGACGGCGAGGAGAAAGAGGACCAGGATCAGCACGATGACCGGCGCGGTGTGGACCAGGAAATCGATGAAGTTGAGGTCGGCGGCGCTGCCGATGAGGATATTGGGCGGATCGCCGATGAGGGTGGCCGTGCCCCCGATGTTGGACGCAATGATCTCCGAGATCAGGAAGGGCACCGGGTTGAGCTCAAGGGTGTTCGCCACGAAGAGGGTTAGGGGCGCTATCAGCACCACCGTCGTAACGTTGTCCAGGAACGCCGAGCTCACCGCCGTGATGGCGCAGAGGGCTAGCAGGATCGTGACCGCGTTCCCCCGCGCCGCCTTGGCCGAGCGGATGGCCAGCCACTGGAAAGCGCCCGTCCGGCCGGTGATGTTGGCGATCACCATCATCCCCACCAGCAGGAAGATCACGTTGAAGTCGATCGCCTCGAACGCTTCCTCCTGATCAACAACGCGGAACAGAATCATGGCGACGCCGCCCACTAGGGCGGCGGCCGTCTTGTGCACCCTCTCGGTGACGATGGCCAAATAGGTGATGGCGAAGATGGTGCTGGCCAGGGCCAGTTCGTCCAAAGGCTGCCTCCCTAATGCGCCTCTACCGCTCTCGCCCCCTTCACAAGCCTGTGCTCTCGCCCCGGCGTCGTCGCAGCCAGAGGCGGATCAAGTTCAGGCGGTCCAGGTACCCCGCCACTTTCCCCTCCTCGTCCACGATGGGCAGGCCGCCGAGGTCGTGCTCGTGCATCTTGGCGAAGGCGTCCCGCACCGTGTCGTCCATGGTGACGTGGACCGGCGACAGCATCAGCTCGCCGGCAGTGCGGGCGCGGCTGATGCGGCCGAACTCCTCCAGCTTTTCCTCTTCGCCGATCTCGGCCAGGAACTCCTCGGGCGCCACCGCCAGGTACAGCTCGTCGAGCATCGTGCGGATGGGGATGACGCCTACGAGCCGGTATTCATCGTCGACGACGGCCACGGTGCGGATGCCCGGCGTATCGCTGAGGCGCTCGACGGTCGCTTCCAGGGTATCGCCGGTCCTGACCACGCAGGGCACCGAGCCGGCCCGTTCCAGGGCATCGCGGACAGGTATCTGCTTGAAGGGTAGGGGTGGAAGCTCCTGTCCTCGGCTCAAAGACCCTCCTTGCGACGTGCGCCCGGTTCCGCCGCCGAATTATAGCATGCATCCAACGCCGGGCCGGACGTAACTGTCGCGCACCGGCTTGGCCAGGGGGGGCGTTATCCTGATAGAATTTAGGGGAAGTCTATTGATGCGAGCGACATTCGGGCTCGCCATGCGATCGATTCCGCTCCTCCTCCTGCTGCTGCTCGCCCTGGTCGCCGCGGCCTGCCAGGGCGGTGAGCAGTCACAAGAGCGTCCCACCACGCCCCGCGCCGTCGCCGAGCGCTTCCTCGCCCTCTGGAAGGACAGGAAGTACGGCCAGATGTACAACCTCATATCGACGAAGTCGCAGAAGGACATCAGCCGCAACAAGTTCGTCGGCCGCTACGAAGCCATCGCCGAGGAGGCCACCATCACCGGCATCAACTACCGCGTCTCCCGCGACGTGTCGGGGGACACGACCCGCGTCCCGGTGAAGGTCACCATAAGTACCTCCTTCTTCGGCGATGTCGTCCAGTCCAACACCATCCCCCTCGTCCGGGACCGGGTGAAGGTACAGCCGTCGCCCGGCTCGGACGGCGAGCCGGAGGTGCGGGAGGAATGGCGGGTCCGCTGGCGCCCGTCGCTCATCTTCAAGGAGCTGGACGACCGCACCCTGGTCCACTTCTTCACCCGGGTTCCCCGCCGCGGGGCCATCTACGACGGCAAGGGTAAGCCCTTGGCCGTGGACGCCGAGCTGCCCGTGGTGGGCATAGTGCCCGAGCTGATCATCGACAAGGAGGCCACCATCGCCGCTCTGTCCGCCGCCCTCGGCGTGCCCAGCTACGACGTGCGGGCCGAGGTCGAGGCGCAGGTGCCGTCGTACTACTTCGTGCCGGTGAAGGTGCTGGACTACGGGACCACCCAGCAGCAGCTCCAGCCCTTCTTCGCCTTGCGTGACCTGGGCGTAGTGGTGGACAAGGTGGTCCGTCGCGTCTACCCGTACGGGGACGCCGCCGCCCACGTCCTGGGGTACATGAGGGAGGTAACGGCCGAGGAGCTGCGGGAGCTGGCGCCCAAGGGGTACCGTCCCGGCGACAGAGTCGGCGCTTTAGGGCTGGAGGCCAAGTACGAGAAGGAGCTCGCCGGCGAGAGGGGCGGCATCCTCGCCACCATCACGCCCGAGGGCACGGTTGCCCGCAGGATAATCGAGAAGCCGGAGAAGCAGGGCCTGGACATCTTCATCACCATCGACGTCACCGTGCAGAAGTCGGTGGAGGAGTCCCTGGGCCAGCGCGAAGGGTCGGTGGTAGTCCTTGACCCGCGGGATAACTCCGTCTTGGCCCTGGCCTCCTACCCGCGCTTCAACCCCGATGACTTTATCGAGGGCCTCTCTCAGGAGGAAGCGAACGCCCTCTTCAACGACCCGCGCCAGCCCCTGCTGCACCGGCCGCTGCTGGGCATGTACCCCACCGGCTCCACCTTCAAGGTGGTGACGATGGCGGCGGGCCTGGAGCAAGGCGGCTTCTCCCCCTATTCCACCCTCCCCTGTCCCCCTGTATGGGTGGGCCCGGGCGAGAACTTCGTCAGGAAGAACTGGCAGACTTACGACAGGGGGTCCCTCACGCCGGCGGAGGGCCTGATGGCCTCCTGCAACTCCGTCTTCTACGAGATGGCCCTGACCCTCGACCTGAAGGACCCGGAGATCCTGCCTCGGTTCGCGCGGGCCTTCGGCTTCGGTGCGGTCACGGGCATCGGTCTGGAGGAGGCGGAGGGGGTTGCCCCCGGCCCCGAGTGGAAGGAGAAGACGCTGGGCGAACCGTGGTACAGCGGCGACGCCGTGAACCTGGGGATCGGCCAGGGGTTCCTGCTGGCCACGCCCCTCCAGATCGCCAACGCCTACTCCGCTATCGCCGGCGGCGGCGTTCTCCGCGAACCCCTCCTCATCCGCAAGATCGCCTCCCCCGACGGCGCCGTCTCACGCAAATTCGAGACCAAGACGATCCGTCCCCTCCCGGTCTCCGAGTCGACCCTTGCCGCCATCCGCGAGGGCCTGCGGCTGGTCACCCAGAGCCCCGGCGGCACCGGCTACGGCGCCTTCGCCGGCTCCACCATCGACGCCTCCGGGAAGTCGGGCACGGCGGAGGACCTCGCTTTCGGCTCCCAGCAGGCGTTCTTCGTTGGCTACGCCCCCAGCTCCAGCCCCTCCGTGCTGACGCTGGTGCACGTCGAGCACGTCTGGTCCTCGGAGGCGGCGCCCATCGCCCGGCGCATCCTTGAGGCGTACCTTTCGTCGGGCTCGGCGGCCAGCGCCGCGCCCTAAGGTGACCCCCGGCCGCGGCACCTGTTAGAATGGGGGCGCGCAAGACGCGGCCTCCCTGGCGGGACACTGAGAAATGCGCTCCGAGATGCCATGGACACCGACTACGGCATCGACCTGGACGCGGTCTTCGAGGTCATCGACACCGCCGAGGTGATCACCTTCCGCTTCGTGACCCTCCACCACCGCCTCCTCTTCGACGCCCGCCACAACGAGAACGACGGCCCGCTCCTGAAGCTCGTCCCCCGCGCCACCTCCCTGGAGGAGCGGTTCAAGGCGATCAAGCAGCTGCGGCCCCGCTTCCGCCTGCCCGAGAAGATCACCGCCATCTGGTGGCCCAAGTACGTCGACAGCCTGGTGACGCTGGGCGTGTGGGACAGGGTGCTGCGGCGCATATCCGCCGCCGGCTTTCCCGCCGTCGCCGAGGGCGCGGGACCGGTGCTCGAGGAACTGAAGCAACGGGAGCGGGTGGAGGTCCTCAACGCCATCACCGGCAAGGGCTACCACCCCCTGTGGGAGCGCGCTCCCTGACTCGATGCGCCGGCACGACTTCGAGCGGATCATCCTCCGGGCCCTGGAGCAGCTCCCCGCTCAGTTCCGCGACGCCATCGACAACTTGGACATCGAGGTGCGCTGGCGCCCCACCGTCGCCGAGCTGCGGCGGGCGCGGGTCCGCCACGGCAGCACCCTTTTCGGCGTGTACCTGGGCGTCCCCCTGCCCAAACGCACCCACGACTACACTATGACCCTGCCGGACAAGATCATCATCTATCAGGAGCCCCACGAACGCTTCTGTGCCACGGAGGAACAGATGATCGAGCAGGCGCGGAAGACCCTCCTCCACGAGATCGGCCACTACCTGGGGATCGAGGAGCGCCGGCTCCGGGAGCTGGGGCTCGGCTGAGGCCGTGAGTAAGAAGACCGATGCTGGAGGCTACCCCCAGGCGAAAAAATTTCGTTATAACTTTTGAGCCCGCCGATGCAAGGAGGTTCTCATGACTGAAGGTGGCGAAGCGCGACCGGTCAGCGTCGACACCAATGCCCTCCTGAAGGCCCTCCAGCGGCCGCGGGTCATGCTGATACTGCTGGCCGCCTGGGACATCATCGGCGCCCTGGCGGAGTTCTTCTCCTCCAGCGGCATTTTCGCCGACCTCCACGGAGAGGAGATCAACGGCGCCCTGGGCGGCCGCGCCCTCTCCTGGGAAGCGATCCCGCTGGCCGCGCTCTACATCTACGCCGCCCGCGATCCCGCGCGGTTTCCTTTCGTCTTCTGGATCGCCCTCATCGAGCAGGCGGCGGCTATCGCTGCTAACATCTACCACTGGGGCGCTGGCGACTTCAGCATCGAGAGCATTATCATCCCGATCATCGTCGCCGCGGGCCTGCTGGTGCTCGTCTTCCTGCACCTGTTCGGGCCGAAGGAGCGGGCCGTGGCGCAGGAGCCCTCAGCGCCCCAGGCCCCGGAGTAGCCACAACACCTGGGCGCTCTCCTCCAGCACGCTGGTCCACCGGAGCGCCTGCTCCAGGCTCTCGCCCCGGGCGTAGCTGCCGTGCCCCGGCGTCATCACGATCAGATGCTCGCGCAGCGCCCGGCCCACCTCTTCCGCTGTCACCACCGGCACCGTCACCAGGTAGTGCTTGCCCTCGAGGTCCTCCGGCTCGATCGCAGGCACTGTGAGCGAGAGGGCGATGGCGTGCCGCGGGTGAGCGTGGACGACGGCGCGGGCGTCCGTCGCCTCGTACACGGCGAGGTGGACGGGGGCATCCAGGGAAGGCTCCTTCTCCGCCGCGCCTTCCGGTCCCAGCAGCACCAGGTCGTCGGCAGCGATGTGCCCCAGGGGGCAGCCGTGTCGGGTGATGAGGACCGTCTCTTCTTGCAGGCGGACGCTGAGGTTGCCTCCGTGCGACGACACCAGCCCCATCTCCAGCAGGTCGCGGCCCACCCGCTGGAACTGCCCCAGCCAGTCGCTGACCTCGCTCATGCCGTCTGCCTGACGCGGAGCCAGCCCCGTACCGCCCGCTCCGCCGTCTCTGCCAGCAGTTCGGCCGGTCGGGCCATCGCCTCTTCGGCGCTGACGCCACCTCGCACCACCGGCTCCACCCCTGCCACGCCGAGCGAGAGGACGCTCTCCCAGCCCTGGCCGAGGACGCCGGCCAGCACGATGACCGGCACTCCCGCCTCCTGGGCCAGGCGGGCCACCCCGGCCACCGTCTTGCCGAAGGCCGTCTGGGCGTCCAGGCGGCCTTCGCCGGTGACGATGAGGTCGGCGCCGGCCAGGCGCCGCCGCAGGCCGACCACCTCGGCGACGACGTCCACGCCGGGCTCGATGCGGGCGCGCAGGAACGCCGCGAGCCCAGCGCCGAGCCCGCCGGCTGATCCGGCGCCCGCGATGTTCGCCACGTCCACGCCCAGGTCGCGCTGGATGACGTCGGCGTACCGGCGCAGGGCGGCGTCCAGCTCCGCTGCCGCTTCCGGCGACGCCCCCTTCTGCGGGCCGTAGACCAGGGAGGCGCCCTCGGGGCCGCACAGCGGGTTGGTGACGTCGGCGGCGGCGACGGTCTCGCACTCGGCCAGCCGCCTGTCCCGCCCCGACACGTCGATGCGTTCGAGGCGGGCGAGCGCCGCCCCTCCGGGCGGCAGGTCGCGCCCTTCGCCGTCCAGCAGGCGCACGCCCAGGGCCTGGGCCATGCCGGCGCCGCCGTCGTTGGTGGCGCTACCCCCCAGGGCCACCACTAGCCGCCGGCAGCCGGCGTCCAGGGCGGCGCGGATGAGCTCGGCGACGCCGTAGGTGGTGGTGCGCTGGGGGTCTCGCTCTTCCGGCGGCAGGCGCCAGAGCCCGGCCGCCGCCGCCATCTCGATGACGGCAGTATTCTCGCCTACCAGGGCCCACTCGGCCTCGACGCGGCGGCCCAGGGGGTCGGCGCCGGGCGTGCGCATCAGGCGGCCGCCTATCGTCGAGAGGACCGCGCCGACGGTGCCGGGGCCGCCGTCAGCCATTGGCACGAGCTCGACCTGCGCCTGGGGGACGGCGCGACGCGCCCCTTCGCCTATCGCTTCGGCGGCCTGAGAAGCGGAGAGGGTGCCCTTGAACTCCTGCGGGGCGACGACGATGCGCACGGCGGGGCTATGATAGCACGAGGTGAAGGCTACTCCAGCAGCTTCAATACCACCTGGGCGAGCACCGCGCCCGCCGCCAGGAAGAGGAGGCCGTTGATTCGCCCCTTGAGGTCGGCCACCTCTCGTTCGAGGCCCCGCAGCCGCTCTTGGACGGCGGCGCGGAAGGCGGCCGCCCTCTGCGGCAGCGCCTCCTCCTCCGCTTCCGCCCGGCGGCGGAAGCGGGTGACGGCCTGCTCCAGCCTGCTAGCCACCCCCGTCCCCCGGGTGGAGGAGCACGCTGAGGTTGTCGATGACAGCGCCGATGTTGTCGGCCAGGTCGCGGCGGGCCTTGGGCGAAAGGCGGTAACGGGCGGCGACGGCCTTTACCAGCATGTCCAGCCCCTTCGCGATCAGGGCCAGGTCTTCGGGCCGCTGTCGCAGGGCCGCCTTCAAGCGCACCCTGAGCACCGCTATCTCTTCGTCCAGCCCCTCCACGTGCTGGGCCTGCGCCAGTTCCAGCTGCTCCGCTTCGCTCAGGGCCCCCTGGTAGAAGTTTTGGAGGGAGGGCTTCGACCGCCGCGGCTTAACGGCGGCCACCGTTGCCCTTGCGACGGGCCGGTCGCGGAGGCCGCTCCAGCAGCTCCAGGAGGCTGTCGATGGCTTCCGGCGGCAGGCGGGAGGCCGCCCGCGTGACGCCGAGGGCCAGGCAGAGGGCGGCTGCCTCCCACTGCTTCCGTTCGATGGCGAGGGCAAGGGTGGAGGTCATGGTTGCTCCTCCGGGTTTACGAGTCGAGGGTGATGACCCTGCGCATGATCAGCAGGGAGACAGCGGCCGTGCCCGCGAAGGGCAGAGCGCGGACCAGGGGCCAGGCGGGGGAGCCGGCGGGCGGCCCTGCGAGGAGGAAGAACGCGCTCTCCACCATCGCCCCCAGGGAGACGAGGGCGAGGGCGGCCGCGGCCACTCGGCGGGCCGGCTCCTCCCGCCGCGAGGCCAGCAGGTGGAGGAAGTAGGCCGAGTTGAAAGCGGCGCACAGGGCCGTGGCCAGGTCGAGGGCCGGCCCCAGCGCGGGCCAGAGCGACACAAACGCCTCCGGTTAGCACTGCGTCCAAGGTGATTAGAGCGTAGGCCAAGCCCCGACCATGACCAATAGTGGGATGGCACCGGACACGCGCCGCTCATCCTTCGACAGGCCTGCCTGCCGGCAGGCAGGCTCAGGACGAGCGGGGTTACCCTTCGGGCCCCAGAGGGCGGCCGCCGAGGACGTGGAGGTGGAGGTGGTATATCGTCTGGCCCCCGTGCTCGCCCACGTTGAAGGCCAGCCGGTAGCCCCGCTCGTCGATGCCCTCCTCCTTCGCCACCCTGTTGGCGACGGCGAAGATACGGGCCAGCAGGGGGCCGTGCTCGCCGGTGATGTCGATAGCGGTGGGGATGTGGTCCCTGGGGATTACCATGAAGTGAACCGGCGCCCGGGGGTGGATGTCGCGGATGGAGAAGACGAGGTCGTCCTCGTAGAGCTTGTCGACCTTCATCTGGCCGGAGGCCATGTTGCAGAAGAGGCAGTCGGCCACGGCGTCCTCCGGTCGCCTATTATAGCAGCCGTTGTCGCGGCCCTAGGCCGGCCGCAGCGGCAGCCGGCCCCGGTAGCGCTGGTAGCCGATGGCGAGGGCGATCATGCTGATCCCCACCACGGCGCTTGCCAGGGGCAGGAAGGGGCTCCCCTCGAAGGTGTCGAAGATCAGGCGGAAGATGAAGATGTACACTCCGAGCACACCCGCCACCAGGAAGGGCAGGTAGCGCAGGACAGTGCTGAGGAGGGCCATCCCGGCGAAGGTCAGCAGGTACACTACGGCGAGGAAGCCGTTCCACTCCATCATCGTCACCGCGGTGTAGCTATAGAAGAACACCACCAGGCCGGACAGGCCGAACCACAGGGCGTGCTCGCTCAGGCTCACCGCCCGCGTCGCCAGCCCGACGGCGATGAGGACAGCGCCCAGAGCGACCAGTATCGAGAGCACACCCACGCCCTCGTCGGTGCCCAGCCACCAGATGGACGCCGTCGCCGTGAGGGCGACGGCCTGGCCGGTCACGGCCAGGGAGACCATCCCGATGCCGCTAGCGAGCAGGATCGCCAGCATGCAGGCCAGGGAGATGCTCTGGATGAGGGTCGCCTGCCCCAGCATCTCCTCGTTGAAGATGGCGTCCCGCTCCGGCCCGGCCACGAAGTCGCCGAGGGTAAAGAAGAGGAACGGGATCGTGCCCACGGCCATCGTGAACAGGGCCCCACCGCCCCGCTGGTAGGGCGTGTAGCGGCGCACCAGGTAGCCGGCCGCCGCCAGCAGCGCCATCGAGCCCAGCATGAGGACGAGCCGCAGCCCCTTGGCGGCGTCCTGCCAGTTGATCCCGGCGAACACCCCCAGCGCCACCAGCGCCATGGAGGTGCCCATGTAGTAGAGGATGGTCGGGGCGTTCAGGCCCTCGCGGGTCTCGCCCTCGCGCGCCGCAGCCGCCGGTGCTTCCGCCTTGAGGATGGCCTCCACCTGGGCGTCCGTGATCAGCCCCTGCTTGGCCCAGCGTCGGAGGTCGTCCTCCGTGAACTGACGCCGGCCGGCGAACAGCGACATGCTCTACGTCTCCCCCTCGGCTGGCGGTGCCGCCCGAATAATGCTGGCTGGCCGTTAAGGCGATCAGGCCGCCCTTCTTCAGGGCGGCCTAACGTTATTCGTTTGCCGGGGCAGTGTCAAGCGGCAGGTCTGCCGCCTAAACCTCTAGCTTCTGCGCCACCAGCTCGCGGTGGTAGTCGGCGTCGCCCCACATGAGCTCCATCCACTTCTGGCGCCGGAAGTACAGCTGGATCTTGTACTCCTTGGTGAAGCCGATGCCGCCGTGGATCTGCTGGCCGTGGGCCACCACCCGCCGCGAGGCGTCCGAGCACCAGGCCTTGGCCATGGACGCCATCAGCTCGGCGTCCGGCTCCCCCTCCTGGAGGGACCAGGCCGCCTTGTAGGTGATGAACCGCGAGCCGTCGACGTCGATGACGACGTCGGCCAGCTTGTGCTGGATCGCCTGGAAGGAGCCGATGGGCCGTCCGAACTGCACGCGCTCCTTGGCGTAGTTCAGGGTAATGTCGAAGTCCTGCTGCGAGAGCCCCACCAGGTAGGCGCAGGCCGCCACCGTAGCCAGCAGCTTCGTCTTCTCGACGATAGGCCAGCCCTTGCCGGCCTCACCCAGCACGTTGGCCTTGGGCACCTTCACGTTCTCGAACGTGACCTCGCACTGCTTGTCGGCGGCGATGGTGCGCAGCGGCTCGAACTTGACCCCCGGCGACTTGGAGTCGACCAGGAGGAGGGTGATCCCTTCCTCCGGCGTCTTGCCCTTGGCGGTGCGGGCGGCCACCACCATGTAGTCTGTGACATGGGCGTCCTGCACGAAAAGCTTGGTGCCGTTGAGGACGAAGCCGTCGCCTTCCGCCTTAGCCTCCAGCTGGACGCCGTCGGCGTCCCACTTGGCGGAAGGCTCGGTCAGGGCCATCGTCATGATCAGCTCGCCGGAGGCGATCTTGGGGAGGAACTGCTTCTTCTGCTCCTCGCTGCCGGCCAGCATTATCGGGTAGCCGCCGAGGACGACGGTGGGGATGAACGGCCCGGGCACCAGGAAGCGGCCGAACTCCTCGAGCAGCACGGCCAGGTCCGTTATGCGCATGCCGGTGCCGCCGTACTCCTCCGGGATGATGAGGCCCATCCAGCCCTGAGCGGCCATCTTCTGCCACAGGTCGGGCTCGTAGCCCTTGTCGTCCTCCTCCATCTTGCGCACCAGCTCCTCCGGGCACTCCTTCTCCAGGAAGTCGTGCGCGAAGTTCTTGAGCATCTCCTGCTGTTCGTCAAGGCCTAGGTCCATCTGGGGCTACCTCCCTTGCCCTCCGTCTGGAGGGATTGTTCTATCGTTTTTCGACCCACCCGGGCCCGCCCCGAGAGGTGTTTATTTGAATGACTGGGGGACACCCCCAGACCCCCGCCAGAGGGGCGCTGCCCCTCTGGACTCCCCGGTAATATATTCCAACCTCTAATCTCCAACTTCCTGCTTCCAGCTCTACCCCCTGGGCAGGCCCAGACCCCGCATGGCGATGATGTTGCGCTGGATCTCGCTGGTGCCGCCGCCGACCACCATCGCCGTCTGCCACAGGTACTGGCGCTCGAGGCGGCCGCGCAGCTGGGCCCGCCTGGACTTGGGCTTCAGCTGCCCGTACAGGCCCAGCACCTCGAGGCCAGCGTGGGCCAGCCGCAGCTGCATCTCCGTATTGTACAGCTTGGCCGTGGACGACTCGTAGTTGGGGACGACCCCCCGCGCCTGGAGCGACACCACCCGGTACGACAGCATCCGTCCCAGCTCCACCTCGAGGGCGGCGTCGGCCAGGCGCCAGCGCACGCGCTGGTCGCCGACGAGCGTGCCGCCGTTGCGGGGCGTCTCGTTCACGTAGGCGGCAAGGTCCTCCAGCAGCCGCAGCGCTCCCGCCGCCCCGCCGATGGACGACCGCTCGAAGTCGAGGGTCGTCGTCGCCATGTACCAGCCGCGGTTCTCCTCGCCCAGCAGCGAGCTCTTGGGGACGCGCACGTTCTCGAAGAAGACCTGGTTGAAGCTGTGGTTGTCCATCACGTCGATCAGCGGCTGGACGGTGATCCCCGGCGACTTCATGTCGAGGAGGAAGTAGGAGATGCCCTTGTGCTTGGGCGCTTCCGCGTCCGTACGGGCGAGGAGGATCATCCAGTCGGCGTGGTGGGCGCCGGAGGTCCATATCTTCTGGCCGTTGATGACGTAGTCGTCGCCGTCGCGGACGGCCCGCGTCTGGAGGGAGGCGAGGTCGGAGCCTGCGTTCGGCTCAGAGAACCCCTGGCACCACATCGTCTCGCCCGCGGTTATGCCGGCGAGGTGCTGCCGCTTCTGCTCCTCCGTGCCGTAGATGATGATGGTGGGCCCCGTCCAGCCCACGCCGATGGCGATGTAGCCCAGGGGGGCGCGGTGGTAGGACATCTCCTCGTTGTAGATGAGCTGCTGCCAGTGGGAGAGGCCGAGGCCGCCGTACTCCACCGGCCACTGCGGCGCGACCCACCGCCTCTCGGAGAGCTTCCTGGCGAAGCCGCGGGCGAACCCCCAGCCGGACTCGTCACGGAGGTGGCCCTCCCAGTCGGAAGGGAGGTTCTTCTTCAGCCAGGCGCGCACCTCCCGGCGGAAGGCTTCGTCCTCAGGCGCGAAGCGGAAATCCATTGAGCGAGGGCAAAGATACCATAACCTGTACGTTAACTGCAACCTCAGCCCAGGCCGCAGCACCCGTCCGAGAGGCGCGCCAGGCGGTCCAGCACCGCCTGCGCCCCCGCCCCCGCGGCCGGCCGCGGCCGCCCGTCCCCCTCCGCGATGACGACGGGAAGGACGCGGCAGCCCAGCACGCCCTCCTCGCTCAGCCTCACCCGCAGCACGGCCGAGAGCGCCGACGGCAGCCCGGGGTGGGCGTAGTCGACGCTGTCGAAGTCGAACACGAAGTTCCCCAGGCTGTAGATGATGAGGCCGCGCTTGTACCGCTCGATCCCCTGGAGGACGTGGGGGTGGTGGCCCAGCACCAGCGCCGCCCCGGCGTCGATGGCGGCGCGGGCTACCTCCACCTGAAGTGGGCTCGGCGGCTCCTGGTACTCCGGGCCCGTGTGCAGTGAGACGATGACGATATCCGCCTGGCCTCTGGCCGCCGCCACGTCCGCGGCCACCGCCTCCGCCGTGGCCCAGGCCACCCCAGCCCGGCCGGCGGTGGCCGCCGTGCCGGAGACGTCGAAGCCGCTGCCGCTGTCGCTCGGCGTGTTGACGTAGGCCAGGAAGGCCAGCCGCAGCCCTTTGCGCCCGACGATGACGGGTGCCCGCGCCCCCGCCTCGTTGCCCCCGGCGCCGGCGTAGAGGACGCCCGCCGCCGCCAGGGCCGCGCGGGTGTCGGCCAGGGCGGTCAGGCCGTAGTCCAGGGCGTGGTTGTTAGCCAGCGAGACGATGTCGATGCCCGCCTGCGCCAGCCCCTCGGCCCCCTCGGTCGGGCCGCGGAACACGAAGTCCTTGGGCGCCGGCTCGCCCCGCTCGCTCAGGGGCGACTCCAGGTTGGCGAACGTGATATCGGCGTCGCGCAGGAGGTCGAGCACGGGCTCGAAGGGGTACAGCGGCCCGGACCGGCGGATTCCGTCGCCGAGGGTGCGGCCGAGCATGACGTCCCCGACGGCGTGCAGCGTCACCTCGACGGATTCCTCCGGCGGTTCTGTTGCCGTCGGCTGAGGCGATGCCGTCGGCGTCCCCGCCGGCGACAGGGTCGGCGACGTAGCCGGCGTGAGGACGCTGCCGCCATCGCCGCAGGCAGCGAGGATGAACAGCAGCGGGACGAGCCAAGCCGCGCTCAGTCGGGGCACGCCGCCATCATCCGATAGCGCGCCCACGCTGGCAAGGCTCGCGTATTGTCAACGGCCCGCCGCTGCATTACCTTCATACACACCGATAAGCGCGAAAGGAGCCGGGAGCATGGCTGGACCTCTGGAGGGAGTCCGCGTCGTTGAGATGGGGTTCTGGGTGGCCGGACCGTCCGCGGCCGCCATCCTCTGCGACTGGGGTGCCGACGTCATCAAGATCGAGCCGCCAAGCGGCGACCCGTTCCGGGGGCTGTTCGCCTCCGCCATGGGCGTCCCCATCTCCATCAACCCGCCCTTCGAGCTGGACAACCGGGGCAAGCGCAGCATCGCCCTGAACCTGGAGCTGGAGGAGGCGCGCGACATCGCCCGCGCTCTCATCGATAAGGCCGACGTCTTCGTCTCCAACGTGCGGCCGCGGGTGCTGGACGAGTTCGGCTTCTCCTACGAGGCCCTCAGCGCCGGCAACCCGGGCCTGGTCTACTGCCAGATCACCGGCTACGGCCCCGACACCGACGACCGCAACCGCCCCGCCTACGACATCGGCGCCTTCTGGTCGCGGGCCGGCGTGGCGGCGATGCTGGTCCCCAGGGGCGCGCCCCTCCCCCACCAGCGCGGCGGCATGGGCGACCACATGGCCGGGTCCAACGCCGCCGGCGCCATCTGCGCCGCTCTCCTCGCCCGCCAGCGGACGGGTCGCGGCCAGCGGCTGGCGGTCTCGCTCCTGCGCGTCGGCGCTTATATGATGGGCTGGGACATCATGCTCGCCTCCCGCCTCAACACGGACGTCGTCCCCTACGACCGCGAGCACGCCGTCAACCCCATCATCAACTGCTTCCAGGCCGGGGACGGGCGCTGGTTCTGGCTCCTTCTCCTCCAGGCCGACCGCCACTGGCCCGACCTCTGCCGCGCCGTCGGCCGGCCGGACCTCCAGGAGGACGAGCGCTTCGCCAACATCATGAATCGCCGCCTCAACGCCCCCGCCCTGGTGGGGGAGCTCGACAAGGCGTTCGCCGAGAAGTCCCTGGACGAGTGGGGCGAGGTGTTCGACCGCGAGGACGTCTGGTGGGCCCCCGTCAACACGGTGAACGACGTGACCGCCGACCCCCTGGCGGAGCAGGCCGGCGTCTTCGTGGACGTCCCCGGCCCCGACGAGCAGCCGGTGCGGATGGTGGCCACCCCCGCCGACTTCTACGGCACGCCCTGGCAGGCGCGGGGGCCGGTGCCGGAGCTGGGCCAGCACACGGAGGAGGTCCTGCTGGAGCTGGGCTACGAATGGGAACAGATCGTGGCGCTGAAGGAGCGGGGGGTTATACCGTAGAGGGCCGCTTCGGTCCCTTCGTAGGCCAGGCCTTAAGCCTGGCCTGACGTTGGGCGCTGGCGCTGGGCCGGGCTGAAGGCCCAGCCTACGCTTGCTGGGAATGGCCCGTCCTTTGTAGGCCAGGCCTGACGTTGGGCGCTGGCGCTGGGCCGGGCTAGGCCCGGCCCACGCTTGGTGGGAATGGCTCGTCCGTTTGCAGGCCAGGCCCTAAGCCTGGCCATTCAGGAACGCCTCAAGGTCCGTCGGACATTTCGGGTGTGCCGATGAGAACGGGTAATCTTGTGGGGTTCCCGCCAGCTTCGCTTTAACGGGATTCTGCTCCACATAGGTTATGGTGGCGCGAAGCGCCTCTTCGTCCCTGACTGCTCGGTCGTAGAATCGAGGCTGCCAAAAGGGCCCGGAGCTGTCGTAGAGCACGTTGTGAGCGCGAGCATAGGTGCCCTTGACAAAGCGCATGACTTGGGAAATCGTATCGCCGAGGCGGGGTACGATGACGGCGTGCAGATGGTCCGGCATTATAGCGAAGCCCAGGAGGAGGAAACCGTATCGGACTCGCGTTTGGTAGAGCACTTCCTTAAGCAGCTCAGCCTTCGCTCGGTCTTGGAAAACACGCTCTCGACCTGCCGTCGAGGTCGTGATGAAGTACGGATAGTTTTCTTCGTGAAACCTGCGCAGTTTGGTCATCCGCTCGTTCAGGGCAGGGCGGAAGGCCCGGCCTACACCTGCACCCGGAGTCCGTTTGTAGGCCACGCCTTGAGCCTGGCCTGACGTTGGGCGCTGGCGCTCGGCCGGGCTAAAGGCCCGGCCTACGTTGGCGAAACTACGTCTTGGCTGGCCGCTTCAGCGCCTGCCCTGTCTCCGCCGCCTTCACCGTGCCCGCGTCCAGCTGGAGGCCGAAGCCGTCGGCCAGGCGGGTCAGGTAGTTGAAGATGCCCACGATGTGCGCCACCTCCAGGCACGCCTCGTCGTCGAAGCCGAGGCCGCGCAGCGGCTGCCAGTCGTCCTCGGTCATGCGCGTGGGCTGGGCGCTCAGCTTCTCGGCGACGGCGCACAGGGCGCGGTCGCGCGGCGACCGGTCGAGCTCCCGCCAGCGGCCCTCCTTGATCGCTGCCACCAGCTCCGGCTCCCCGCCCTCGACACGCAGAAACTCTGCGTGGGACTGCGTTCAGTAGTGGCAGTCCTGCGCCGCCGACGCTACCGCCGCCACCATCTCCCGCTCGCGGCGGGTCAGCGCCCCCGGCGCGAACATGATCTGGGCGAACAGCGTGCCGAAATACGGCGCGATCCTCTGGTGCGCCGAGGCCAGCCGCGCCATCGCCGGTATGAATCCGAAGTCGTAAGGGTGGCCGGAGCCCATGTATGCACGCACGCGCTCTTCGCTCGGTAGTTGCAGCCACGCCTCAGGGACTTTGCCGTCGCCCATCGCTGCCTCCTCCTACGCCCGCGGCAGGCCCAGCCCCCGCTGGGCGATGATGTTCCGCTGCACCTCGCTCGTCCCGGCCGCTACCGTCGAGCCGATGCTGGTCAGGTACGTCCGGGCGAAGCGGCCGCGCAACCGGGCGTGCTTCGACTTCTCCCGCACTTGGCCGTACAGCCCCATGATCTCGACCCCGCTCTGGGCCAGCCGCTGGTTCAGCTCCGAGTGGTACAGCTTCGCCGCCGACGACTCGTAGTTGGGGATCTCCCCCCGCGCCTGGATGGACGCCACCCGGTACGAGAGGAAGCGCCCCGTCTCGATCTCGATCGCCATCTCGGCGAGCCGGTAGCGCACCCCCGGCGTGTCGATGAGCCGGCCGCCGTTGCCGGCGTCGCGGCTGAAGCGCACCAGCTCCTCGAACGTCCGCCGCGCCGCCGCCGCCGACGAGATGTTCGATCGCTCGAAGTCCAGCGTCGTCATCGCCACGTACCAGCCGCGGTTCTCCTCGCCGATGCGGTAGCGGGCGGGGACGCGCACGTTGTCGAAGAAGATCTGGTTGAAGCCGCGCATGTCCGCCATGTTTACCAGCGGCATCACGCTGATGCCCGGCGTGTCCATGGGCGCGACGAAGTAGCTGAGACGTAGTCGTCGCCGTCCCTCACGGCGGTCGCCTGAAGGGAAGCCAGGTCCGACCCGGCGTTGGGCTCCGAGTAGCCCTGGCACCAGACGATCTCGCCGGAGGTGATGCCGGGCAGGAACTGCCGCTTCTGCTCCTCGTTTCCGTAGACAATGATGGTGGGTCCGGCGTAGACGATGCCGATCTGGCTGGTGTTGGGGGCGCGGCGGTAGGCCATCTCCTCGGAGAGGATGACCTGGCGCATGAAGTCCAGGCCCAGGCCGCCGTATTCCTGGGGCCAGGCCGGCGCGATCCACCGCCGGGCGGCCAGCTTCCTGGTGAAGTCGCGGGCGAAGCCCCAGTGGTCTTCGCGGATCTCGAAGGGGTCGTGGTCCCAGTCCGGCGGCAGGTTCTCGCCCAGGAAGGACTGCACCTCCCGGCGGAAGGCCTCCTCCTCAGGCGCAAAGCGAAAGTCCATGGCGATGCTCCTATCGGGTCGAGGGACGCAGGCGCCGCCTCAGCCGCGCCGCTTTTTCGCGGGGTTCATTCTAAGCGACAGCGGGGCGTTTGGCTACCCCCGGCCCCCGCACTGGGGGAGAGACCGGCGGGGGGAGGGAGACTAGCAAAATGAAATGCACGCCGGTGGATAAATGAATAACGAGCGAATGACATGAGACGTGAGCGCTAGCGCAGCATGAATGGCGCGAGTCAAAATGCGAGAAATGCTCGGAGAAGCGTTTTGCGCACCCTGAAGCGGCGGAATCGCTTCAAGGTTACGGGGGTGGCTCACGCTAAGGAAGGGCTGCGAACGTGCCTTGCGCTCGAAGCAATGCACTCACGTGGGAGCACTGAATGCGAAGGAGGCCGGATTCGGGGGCTAGTCGTTCCTGGGCAGCCCCAATCCGCGTTGCGCGACTATATTCCGCTGTATTTCCGAGGTGCCGCCCTCGATGGTGTTCGCCACCGAGCGCAGGTACATGAACTCGACCCGGCCCCGCAGCTGCGACCACTTGGAGCTGCGGCTGAGCTGCCCGTAGAGGCCCATCATCCCCATGCCCGTGTTGGCGATGCGCTGGTTCAGCTCCATCGAGTACAGCTTCACCGCTGACGCCTCGTAGTTGGGGATCATCCCCTTGGCCTGCATCGTGACGACGCGGTTCGAAAGCATGAGCGCCGCCTCGGTCTCGATGAACCGCTCCGCCAGCTCGTAGCGCACGCTCGACAGGTCCCGGACGACGCCGTTCCCCTTATTCGCGCTGGCGAAGCGCGTCAGGTCCTCCACCGTCTGCTGCTGCCCCACCGCCGACCCGATGTTGGACCGCTCGATGTCCAGGGTGGTGACGGCCATGTACCAGCCGCGGTGCTCCTCGCCCACCAGGTTCTTGGCCGGCACCCGCACGTTGTCGAAGAACACCTCGTTGAACTCGTGCGTGCCCGCCATGTTGTAGAGGGGGCGGACGCTGACGCCGGGCGTGGGCTGGCCGCTCTCGTCCCGCATCGGCACGATGAGGTAGCTTATGCCCTTGTGCTTGGGGGCGTCGGGGTCGGTGCGGCAGAGGAGGAGCATGTACTGGGAGAGGTGGGCCAGGGTGGTCCAGATCTTCTGGCCGTTGATGACGTAGTCGTCGCCGTCACGGACGGCGCGGGTCTGGAGGGAGGCGAGGTCGGAGCCGGAGCCGGGCTCGGAGAAGCCCTGGCACCAGATGTGCTGGCCGGAGAGGATGCCGGGGATGTGCTTCTTCTTCTGCTCCTCGCTGCCGTAGATGATGAGGGTGGGGCCGACGACGGCCACGCCCAGCCCGCCGAGGTAGATGGGGGCGGGGGCGCGGGACCGCGCCGTCTCCAGGTTGTAGATGAACTGCTCCATGATGGTCATTCCGGCGCCGCCGTACTCCTTGGGCCAGGCGGGCGCCACCCAGTTCTTCTGGGCCAGCTTGCTCCGCCACTGGACCAGGGGGCCGATCTGCTGGAAGAAGTTGACGTCGCCGCCGCGCAGATCCGACGGGCACTCGCTCTCGATGAAATCGCGGACTTCTTTCCGGAACGCCTCTTCCTCAGGCGTGAAACGAAAGTCCATCGCCGTCTCCTTTCGGTGCCGGTCTGGCGGTCAGGATGCCTGCCCGCCAGCCAAGGGCATGATAGTAACCTTTAACGTAAAAGTCAATTTCGCTTACAAATTTCTGTAAGGTTCCGCATCGCTTCCCGCCGCGGCGCTACCCTCCCTCCCGCTCCTCCTCCTCGCGGCGGCGCCCTTCCTCCTCCTCCCGCTGCTCCCGCTTCTCCGCCGTCTCCCCCAGCTCCACGGCGCCCTCTTCCGTGGTGCGCAGCTCCGCCTGCATCGCGGTCCCCAGCACGGCGTAGCGGTCGATCCCCAGGTAGTGCAGCGGCTTCAGGTCTTCGTCGGCCAGCAGCCACGTCTCCTCGAACGCCTCCCGCTCCGCCTGCACGGCGACGACGCGGCCGACGAACAGAGTGTGGTCGCCGACGCGCAGGGCGTCCTCCAGCCCGCACTCGATGTATGCGAGACAGCCCTCGATGAGGGGCGCCTGCACCTTCGTCGCCTTGAACGTGGGCAGCTTCGAGAGGTCCAGCTTGCTGACGTCGCGGCCGGAGACCACGCCGAAGTACTGGGTGTGGTTGATGAGCTCGGCCCCCGGGATGTTGAGGGCGAACTCCTCCGAGAAGCGGATCATGTCGTGGGTGTGGCGGGAAGGATTGACGGCCACGCCCAGCAGCGGCGGCGTCCGCGAAAGGGGCGCCACCCAGATGGCGGGCATGACGTTGGTCTGATCGCGCCAGCGGGTGGTGACCAGGGCCACCGGCCCACCGACCAGCAGGCGGAGGGCGTCCGGTAGATCGAGGCTCCTTCGCATGGCTGAGTCCGCAAGGGATTATGCCACGGCAGGTGCGCCCCTTCCAGTAGAGGCGTTGAGACGGAAGCGGATCGTGGATAAAATGGGGGCAAGCCCCTGGAGGAGGTTGCCATGGTGATGCCTGCGCCCGGCAGCGGCCCCATCCCCGTGCCGGACGACTTCCCGGTGTCCTGGGACGGGCCTGAGGAGCAGCAGCTGCTCTGGTTCTGGGACCAGATGCACCACCCCCACCCGGTCACCCCGGCGACGGTCTCCGTCGACGGGATCGCGTTCCCGGCCGGCTTCGGTAGGGCCTGCGAGACGATGTACATGCCCATCCAGACCATGAAGGTCCGCTCCTTCAACTACTACTGGTACTTCGGCTCCGTCCCCGCGACCGCCACGCCGGAGGAGGCGGCGGAGCGGGACGCGCGCCTGGAGGCGGAGATGATGCAGCGGGCGCCGGGGGTCCTGAAGGTGTGGGAGGAGGTCTACCTGCCGGAGGTGCAGCGCCACAACCAGCGGCTGCGGGAGTTCCCCTACCGGGACGCGAGCCTCCGGGAGCTGGCCGCCTTCCTGGACGAGGCGAAGGCGATCCGGGAGCGACAGTGGGAGCTGCACTTCCTCGCCGTCTTCCCAGTCATGGGGGCGGCGATGCAGTTCCTGCAGTTGTACGAACAGGCCTTCAATCAGCCCGAGAACAACGAGCACTACCGCATGCTCCAGGGCTTCCCCAACAAGAGCGTCGAGGCTGGCCAGGCCCTCTACGACCTGGCCCAGGAGGCGAAGGCCGTCCCCGCCGTGGGGCAGGTGATTCGCGAGACGCCGGCGGAGAAGCTCCTGGCGGAGCTCGCGCGTACGGCCGCTGGGAAGGAGTTCCGCAGGAAGCTGGACGCCTACCTGGACGAGTACGGCTGGCGGAGCGACGCCTTCGAGTTCATGGACCCCAGCTGGCGGGAGGACCCCACTCCGGTCCTGCACAACCTGAAGGGCTACCTCGTAGAGGAGGCCCTCGACCCCCGTGAGGAGCAGGCGAGGGCGGCGGCGGAGCGGGAAATCCTGGTGAAGGTGATGCTGGAGAGCGTAGCCGGCGACCAGGCCCAGCACAACCAGCTCCAGATGCTCGTCTCAATCGCCCAGCAGTACCTGCCCATCCAGGAGAACCACAACTTCTACATCGATCAGATGAACACCGTCCTCATGCGGCTGCCCCTGCTTGAGCTGGGCCGCCGTCTGGCTCAATCCGGAGCTATCCAGAATGTGGATGACGTATTCTTCCTCACCGCCCGGGAGATCCAGGACGCCACGGTCAGGGCCGACGGTCGCTGGCGTGACACCGTCGCCCGGCGGCGGGCGGAGCGGGAGCGCTGGCGAGGCGTGGTCCCCCCCATCTTCCTGGGCATGGCGCCGCCTATGGAGATTCCCCGAGGGGAGATGCTGGAACGGTTCTTCGGCCTGGGGCTGGAGCCCTCCCGCGACCCCAAAGTCATATCGGGTTACGGCGCCTCCCGGGGAGTCGTGACGGCCCCCGCCAAGGTCGTCCGCACCCTGAACGAGAGCGACAAGCTGGAGCCGGGCGACGTTCTGGTCTGCGACATGACCATGCCCGCCTGGACGCCCCTCTTCTCGATCGTCAGCGCCGTCGTCGCCGATTCGGGCGGCGTCCTCTCCCACTGCGCTATCGTCGCCCGCGAGTACCGCATCCCCTGCGTGGTCGGGACGCGCATCGGCACTCAGCGCATCAGGGACGGCCAGCGCCTGACCGTGGACGGCGGCAAGGGGATCGTGCGCATCGAAGGGTGAGCGGGAACCGCATGGTGACGGAGCGAGAGGAGAAGCGGGCCGCCGGTACCGAGAAGATACGACGCTACCAGGCGAACCTTGACGACGAGATCGACGGCATCGCGATCTACCGGATGCTGGCGGAGGCGGAGCCCGACGCAGAGCGGCGTGCCATCTTCGAGCGGCTGGCCTCCGTAGAGGCGCGGCACGCCGGCATCTGGCGCCAGAAGCTCCGTGACGCCGGCGTCGAGCCCAGGGAGCACGGCCCCAGCCTCCGCGTACGCGTGGTTGGGTTCCTGGCCAGGCGATTCGGCGTGTCTTCCGTACTATCCATCGTGCGGGGGATGGAAGCGGGCGCCTACGCCGCCTACATGGCCCAGGACCACACGGCCCGGGCCATCGCCCCGGACGAGCGGGAGCACGGCCGCACCCTGGACCGCCTGCGCCGGGGAGAGATGGCGCCTTCCGCTGTAATCACCGCCCGCGAAACGTGGCACCGCACGGGCGGCGGCGGAACGCTGCGGGCCAGCATCTTCGGCGTCAGCGACGGCCTCGTGTCGAACACGTCGCTGGTGATGGGGTTCGCCGGCGCCCGCGCGGAGGGGAACGTCGTCCTGCTGGCCGGCATCGCCGGCCTGCTCGCGGGGGCGTTCTCCATGGCCGTCGGCGAGTACTCCTCCATGCGGGCCCAGCGGGAGCTGTTCGAGCGCCAGATACAGCTGGAGAAGGACGAGCTGGAGGCCGCGCCGGAAGAGGAAGAGCAGGAGCTGACCCTCATCTACCAGGCGAAGGGCATGCCGGAGGAGGAGGCCCGCTCTATCGCCGCCCGCCTGATGGGGAACCCAGAGGCGGCGCTGGAGACGCTGGTGCGGGAGGAGCTGGGCCTGGACCCGTCGGCGCTTGGGTCGCCCTGGGGGGCATCCATAGGGTCGTTCCTGGCGTTCGCGGTGGGGGCCCTGGTGCCCGTCATCCCGTACTTCTTCGGCGCCAGCGCCAGCGCGCCGTTCGTCATCGCCAGCGGCGGGCTCAGCGCTGTGGCCCTGTTCGCCGTGGGGGCGTCCCTTTCGCTCTTCACGGGGCGGAGCGCTCTCGCCAGCGGGCTGCGGCAGCTGGCGCTGGGCGCGGCGGCGGCGGCGCTTACCTTCGGGCTGGGCCGGCTCATCGGCGTATCGACAGGGGTCTGACCATAGCGGTCAGTGCGCGCGAGAGGAGCCGGCTTAACTCGCCTTCTGCCCCTGGAGCAGGGCCAGTTGGGCCTTCAGGAGATCAATCTGTTGCTTCTGGATGGCCAGGAGATCGTTCCACTGCTTCTCGCGCAGTTCGTCCACCTTCTGATGTAGCTGCTGGATTTCCATCTCCGCTTTGAGGTTGACCTCATAGTCATGCTCGCCGCGGAGGCGATCGCGGGCCTCCTGACGGTTCTGGCTCATCATGATGACGGGGGCCTGGATGGCGGCGAGCATCGACAGCATCAGGTTGAGGAGGATGAAGGGGTACTTGTCCCAGTGGTGGATCAAGGCGACGCTGTTCACGAGGATCCAGGTGCCGAGGACAAGAGCGAACCCAGAGATGAAGCTCCAGCTCCCCGCGGTCTCAGCTAGCCTGTCTGACACCCGCTGGCCGAAAGTGAGCTGTTGGCGGTGCAGGGCATGGACGTTCCGGCTAACGCGTTCGCGGCGGCGGATCTTTTCCGGCAGCTCCTTTTCGATGTGAGCGGCCCTTTCTTGCCAGGCGCGGGTATCTGCCGACTCCCTGCCGAGCACCTGTGACATGACGCTACCTCCTGCAGCGAAAAATTCCTCCTCCTAGGGTAGCATTGGCTAGGGTGGCGAGGAACCTGAAAGCGTCGACGAGGCGTCTTCCTGGCACCTTATGCGGTGGGGATCGCTCAGATCCAGCGGCGGTAGCGGAAGTAGCCCAGGAGCCCAGCGGCCATCACGGCCATGGCGCCCACCACCGCCCCAAAACTCCAGCGGTCGTCCGCGGGAGGCCAGAAGCCGGGGGTGAAGTTCATGCCGTAGATGCTGGCCACAAAGGTGATGACCAGGAGGGGGGTGGCCACCACCGTCAGCCACCTGATGACCTCGTTCAGCCGGTTGGACACCGCCGACAGGTAGGTATTGAGGGCGCCGTCGGCCAAGTCCCGCAGGGCCTCCACCAGGTACTCGATGCGGACCAGGTGGTCGTAGACGTCTCGGTAGTAGATGGCGGTTTCCCCCCGGATGAGACGGGGAAACTCGCCCCGCGACAGCTTGTTCATGATGTCCCGCTGGGGCAAGGCGGCGCGCCGCAGCCTGAGGGTGTTCCGCTTCAACAGGAGGATGCCTTGCAGGACGCTCCTGTCTGGCTGGTGGAGCACCTGCTCCTCCAGAACGTCCAGCCCTTCGTCCATGGCATCCACGAAGGGGAGGTACTCGTCGACGAGGGTGTCCAGCAGGCTGTGCAGCAGCCAGTCCGCCGCGTGACGCAGGATCAACTCGTCCTTCTCACAGCGCTCGCGGAAATGGTCGATGGGGGCCAACGGCTGCATGTGGCAGGAGACGACGTAGTTGGGGCCCAGGAAGAAGTCCGCCTCCACAGGCTCGATCTCGACGTCCGGGCGGAACTCCGTCAGCGCCTGGACGACGACGAAGAGGTAGTCGCCGTGGTCGTCGATCTTCGCCGGTTCCATCCGCGGTGTGACGCAGTCCTCAATGGCCAGGGGGTGGAAGTGGAAGAGGTCGCGCAGGACGGCGGCGTCCGCCTCGGGGTCAGTGACGAGGATGTCGGCCCAGAGCAGGCCCTTCTCGTCGGCGAGGGCGGCGCGCAGGGAGGCGGTGTCGTCGGCGCGGGTGAGGCTGCCGTCGCCGGAGCGGTAGAAGGCGGTAAGCAAGTCCGTCTCTCCTTCGTCGGCATTGTAGCGCCGCCGCCCGGCTAGGACAAAAGCGCCGCGCCTGGTCATTGCGAGGGCGGCACGGGCCGAGATTGATACGCTAACCCTACCAGCCGCCGGGCAGCCAGAGCCCCACCCCAGATTCTTCGCTTCGCTCAGAATGACATAGTGGCGCCACCTGCCGCTGGCAGCGGTGGCGGACAAAAGCGCCGTGCGATAATACGGACGATGGCGGCGCGCATCCTGGTCGGCACCTGCTCCTGGACCGACAAGACCCTCATCGATAGCGGCTGGTACCCCCGCGACGTCAGGACGCCCGAGGACCGCCTCCGCCACTACGCCGAGCAGTTCCCTATCGTGGAGGTGGACAGCACCTACTACGGCCTGCCCAGCGAGCGCAACGCCGCCCTCTGGACGGAGCGCACGCCCCAGCAGTTCGTCTTCAACATAAAGTCGTACGCCCTGTTCACCCACCATCCAGCGGCCGTCCGCTCTTTGCCCAAGGACCTTCAGGAGGAGTTGCCGCCGCCCGTCCGCGAAAAGGCCAACTTCTATTACCGCGACCTCTCCGGGGACTTGCGCGACGAGCTGTGGCGCCGCTTCGCCTCGGCGCTGTTGCCCCTCGACAGCGCCGGCAAGCTGGGCGCGGTCCTCTTCCAGTTCCCGCCCTGGTTCCTGCCCAACCGCGAGAGCAAGGAGTGCGTCCTGGAGGCGAAGTCGCGGCTGCCCCAGTACACCATCGCCGTGGAGTTCCGGAACGACCGCTGGCTCGCCGAGGGGCCCAACCGCGAGCGCACCCTCCAGTTCCTGGCCGACAACGAGCTCCCCTTCGTCTGCGTGGACGAGCCGCAGGGGTTCCGCTCCAGCGTGCCGCCCGTAGCGGAGGCTACGGCACCGCTGAGCATCGTGCGCTTCCACGGCCGCAACTCCGAGATGTGGCAGAAGAGGGGCGTCACCTCCGCCGAACGGTTCGACTACCTGTACTCGGAGGAGGAGCTGGCGGAGTGGGTGCCCCCGCTGCAGCGGCTGGCCGAGCGCGCCCGCGAGGTGCACGTGCTCATGCCGGCGAGAAGCAAGCCCCGCTGCTGTAGCCATGGCCGATCGCCAGGAGACGGAGCGGGTCGCCGGCGCCATCATCGCGGAGGTGTCGCGCGAGTTCCCCGGCGTGTCGCTCGAGCTGGACTTCGACACGGCCCGGGCCGACCACGAGGACGCCTACCTCTGGATCGACGCGGCCACGGACGACCCCGAGGAGATCAACGAGATATGGGCCTTCGCCATCAAGCTGGTCCAGGACGCGTTCCAGCAGGAGGACGTCTACCTGGTAGCCCGCATGCGCGGCGTGGAGACGATCATCCGCGACCGTCCCGGCGACAAGGAGTAGCCGCGGTCAGTTTGTTAAGGCCATCGAGCCGAATGTTAGAATTAGGCTTGCGGAGGGGCGCCGGCGCGGCGGTGAGGATGTAGGAGGTTGGAAGTTGGAAGCTGGACGAAGCGAGTCCAACCTCCATCCTCCAACACCTAACTTGTGGATCGCACATCGCGGAGGGGTGCCGGAGTGGTTGAACGGGGCGGTCTCGAAAACCGCTGTGCGCCTCGTGCGCACCGGGGGTTCGAATCCCTCCCCCTCCGCCAGTACTAAGACCAGGATGTAGGAAGTGGGACGTAGGAAGGACGGAGGCCGGGGGCGGCGTCCTACCTCCTACCTCTCATCTCTTACCTCCAGACCGCGGAGGGGTGCCGGAGCGGTTGAACGGGCACGCCTGGAAAGCGTGTGTACCCCTACCAGGGTACCGTGGGTTCGAATCCCACCCCCTCCGCCAGCCATGAACAATGCTAACGAAGGCATCATGAAACCTTTCGTGTTACTCAGACTGCTTGTCTCAGCCGCTATTGGAATTGTTTTGTTTGCTTGCCAACCGACCTCTCCAACTGCGGTTCGTATCGAAAGCATATGGCCGTCGTCCGGGACTATCGGAACGGGGGTGACTATCCGTGGTTCAGGTTTTTCTCCTGACAATAACGATGTTGCTTTCACCCATCACAGCATCAATTTTCAAGGAAGCAGCACAGCCTATTTGAATGGTGTCGCTTCTCCGGAAGGAAGAACATTGCGCTTTAAGCTGCCAGAACTTCTAGGGGCATGCCCGTTTTCCCAAATGAAGGCGGACCAAGCATGCCCTGCCATTGGGATCGGATTGCCGGTAGGCACCATCGCTATCACGGTAGTAAACAGGAAGGGCAGCAGCAACAGCGTGACATTCGAGAGGGTGAAAAGCGAAATCGAAGTTGCAACGGAAGTCATTTACAGTTCGCCGTCTTATGAAGTCCTATCAAATATCTTAGACGAGATTACGAGGAGAACTGGCGGCGGCACGACCGCCATTGGAATTCGCGAATGCGGTGGAGGGATTTGTATAGACGTTTACATAGAAAAGGACGTTCCTGAATTAAGTCAGAAGATACCGGCCCAGATAGAGAATTTCGTCGTCAGGGTGCAGAGGTAGGACTTAGCGTAGCTTCAAACTTCGCGCTCTGCCTTCCCCGCTCTTCGGTGAGCAGCAAGTGGCCAAAGGCAGGCGAAGGCCGCCAAGCCCTACCGGCGGCTGCGGGCGGGGGCCCGCCGCCGCGACTCCTCGTACTGGGTCAGCATCTCCCCTTCGGCCTCGCGGGCGGCCTCCTGCGCCTCCTGCCACGCCTCGCGCAGCTGCTCCTGCAGGGCGCGGACGGCCCGGCGCAGGCGGGCTCTCGGGGTCGCCGCCTCTTCTGCGCCCTCTTCGGCTTCCTCTTCCTCGCCCCAGAGTGATTCCAGGCGGCGTCGCGCCTCACCGGCCCGCTCGGGGGCGAACACCCGTACGAGCAGCACACCAACGGCGAAGCCGAGGCCGAGGGCGATCAAGAAGCGCATCGTTAACCTCCCTCCGCCCGCCGGAAGCGGCGCATGACGCCGGAGAGCACCCGCAGAAATCGGCGCAGGCCGGCGAAGATGCTGTAGACGCGGATCACGGGGGTGACGGCGTGCTCGGCGACAAAGGCGGAAGCGCCGCGTATGTTCTCGACGCTCTCGCGCAGGTCCTCCAGGGTTGGCTGGAGGTTGCCGCGCACCGTCTTGTTCAGGTTGCTGAGGGCGGCGCGGGCGTACAGGAGCACGGTAATGGCGATGAGGGCGGCGATAATGCTCAGCAGGAACATGACAGTACCGGCGATGGTGAAGGCGACGATGGTGACGTCGCGGAGGTCCTGGAGGGTGTCGATGTCTGACAAGGGGCCGTCACCTCCTTACGAATGGGAGCAATGGGGCGCGTATCGCCAATTATATCAGATGGGATGGCCGCAGGTTAGAAGCTTCCAGCCTCTGAGCGCCTTGACGATGGTGCCGCCGCCCAGTACCCGCTCTCCCCGGTAGAAGACGACGGCCTGGCCGGGCGTGACGGCCCGCTGGGGCCGGCGGAACCGCACCTCCGCCCGGCCGTCGCGCACGGTGAGGACGGCGGGCGCGGGCTCGCTGCGGTAGCGGATCTTCGCCTCCACCTCTACCGTCCCCTCCGGCGGGCTGCCGCAGACGAAGGAGACGTCTTCGGCGATGAGGCCGCCGGCGAGCAACTCCTCCTCCGGCCCCACCACCACGGTGTTGGTGGCCGCCTCCAGCCGCAGGACGTAGAGGGGCTCGCTGCCGCCCCGCGCGGGCACGCCTCGGCGCTGGCCGACGGTGTAGTCGGTGATGCCGGCGTGCCGCCCCAGGCGGTTCCCCGCCCCGTCCACGATGTCGCCCGGCTCCGGCGAGAGGCGCTCGCGGACGAAGCGGCGGTAGTCGCCGCTGGGGATGAAGCAGATGTCCGCCGAGTCGGGCTTGCCGGCGTTGGGCAAGCCGGACTCGCGGGCGATGCGGCGGATTTCGTCCTTGCTGTGCTCGCCGACTGGGAACAGCGTGCGGGCCAGCTCCGCCTGCCCCAGGGTGTACAGCACGTACGACTGGTCCTTGGCCGGGTCGACGGCCTTCCACAGCTCGAACCCCCGGCCGTTGGCCCGCACGCGGGCGTAGTGGCCCGTCGCCAGGTAGTCCGCATCCAGGGCCAGGGCGTGGGCGAGGAGCGGCTTGAACTTGACGTGCTGGTTGCAGGCCAGGCACGGGTTCGGCGTCCGCCCCAGGGAGTACTCCTGCACGAAGCGGTCGACGACGCCCCCGGCGAACTCGCGCTCGAAGTTGAGGACGTAGTGGGGGACGCCCAGCGCGTCGCAGGCGGCGCGGGCGTCCTCCGTGTCCTCGACGGAGCAGCAGCGGCGGTGGTGGCGCGGCGCCTCCGCGTCGTCGAGCGACCACAGCCGCATGGTGACGCCGATGACCTCGTAGCCGTCGTCCTGAAGGAGGGCGGCCGCCACGGAAGAGTCGACGCCGCCGGACATGGCGACCACGACCCGCTTCTTAGTCATTCCGTACACCATGTTATAATTTTCGCTGAAGTGCGCGCAAAAGCGGAGACACAGCGGGAAGCCCTGCCCGCCTGAGGTCGTTGGGGGAGGTCGCCTGGAAGCGGCAGCGCTAGCGCACCGGATCGTCGATCTGCTTTCGGACAAGCAGGCCGAAGACATAGTACTTCTTGACATCCGCAACGTAGCCTCGTTCGCGGATTATTTTGTTATCGCCAGCGGACAGTCGGTGCGGCAGATGCAGGCGATCCTCCAGTCGATCGACGAGGACCTGGGGCAGAAGGAGGTGCGCCCGCGGGGCAAAGAGGGGTTGCCGGAGTCCGGCTGGGTGCTGCTTGACCTGGGCGACGTCATCGTCCATATATTCGGGTCTGAGGAGCGGGCCTACTACGACCTGGAGGGGCTTTGGCACGCCGGCACCCCCGTGGTGCGCATCCAGTAGCAGAGCCAGCACTGCTGCGGTGGGCAGGGGTCACTAACGGCGCCGCCCCCTGGCTCCCTTCCTTCGTCTGCATGGCCGCCATCTGGACAGCCACCTCTCTACCCGCCCAGATCCGCGCCGGCGCTATGGACAGGGGCGGCACCCTGGCCGATATCCCCGGCTTCGTCGCCCACATAGCGGCTTACGCGGTGCTGGCCTGGGCGTTCGCCCTCGCCCTGCGGCAGGGCGCGCACCTGCGCCTCCGCTCGGGCGTGTTGCCCGGGTCCTTCCTCCTGGCGACGGCCAACGGTGCGCTGGACGAATACCACCAGACGTTCCTGCCCGCCCACGGCGGCTGGCCCGACGACGTGGGCTGGAACGCCCTCGGCGCCCTGCTGGCGGTCCTCTCCATCGTTGTCCTCTGGCTACAGCAACGGGGCCACGGCTCGGCGGCCCTACAGTTCGAACGGAGAACCTGACATGACCGACGTCTATAAGACCATCGTTACCAAGCGCGACAGCCGCGCCTACAGCCAGAAGCCCCTCTCCCAGGAGACGGTTCGGCGCATCCTCCAGGCCGGCCGCATGGCGGGCAGCTCCAAGAACAGCCAGCCCTGCCGCTTCGTCGTCCTCCAGGACCGCGAGCGCAAGGAGGAGCTGGCGAAGTGCGGCCAGTTCGCCGCCCACATCCCCTCCGCGCCCCTGATAGTGGCCATTACTGTGCCGGGCGCCGGGCAGGCCTTCGACGTCGGCCGGGCGGCGCAGAACATGATGCTGGCCGCCTGGGGGGAAGGTGTGACCTCCTGCCCCGTCGCCATGCACGACGAGGAGTGCGCCCGCCAGGCACTGGGCCTGCCCGAGGGGCACCGCGCGGCAATCGTCATCGGCTTCGGCTACGCGGAGACGCCGGAGTCGCTGTCGCGCGGCATCACCCGCCTGCCGCTGGACGAGTTCGTCCACCACGAGCACTGGTAGCGGCTGCCCGCTACCGCTTCGCCAGGTCCGAAAGGAAGTCGACGAGGAGGGCGTTGACCTCGGCGGGCTTCTCCTGCTGGGTCCAGTGACCGCAGTCCCGGATCAGCTCCTTGCGCAGGTGCGGCACCCAGCGCTCCATGCCCTCGGCGAACTCGGGCCGGAGCACGGGGTCCTTGTCGGTCATAATCAGCAGCGAGGGGCACTCCACGGGCTTGTCGGCAAGGTGCTGGGTCGTCTCCCAGTTGCGGTCGATGTTGCGGTAGTAGTTCAGCGGCCCGCTCAGCCCGCCCTTCCGAAACGCCTCCAGGAACACGGCAAACTCCTCCTCCGATAGGAAGTCCGGGTTAGCGGTAACCGTCTGGTACGACCGCCGCAGGCGGGCCGCGAGGTCGGCGTTGAAGTAGGACTCCGCCTGGCCCGGCGGCTGGAAGAAGATGACGTAGGAGAAGCGCTGGTCGGTGAGGCGGCGCAGGACTTCGGTGCGCGGGAACCCCGGGCGGCCGCGGTGAGCCACGTTCAGGCTCACCACCCGCTCCACCCGCTCCGGGTGCATGGCCGCCACCATCCAGACGATGATCGCGCCCCAGTCGTGCCCCACGAAGACCGCTTTCTCCAGCCCCAGCGCGTCCAGCAGGCCGGTCAGGTCGCCCACCAGGTGGTGGATGTCGTACTCCTGGAGGGCGTCCGGCTTGTCGCTCTCGCCGTAGCCGCGGAGGTCGGGGGCGATGGCGCGGAGGCCGGCGGCGGCGAGCGCCGGTATCTGGCGGCGCCACGAGTACCACAGCTCGGGGAAGCCGTGGCAGAGGACGACCGGGAAGCCCTCGCCCTGCTCCACGTAGTGGATTCGGATGCCGTTGGCCTCGGCGGACTTGTGCTGCCAGGGCTCGACCACTACGGCTTCTCCCCGGGGAAGAAGAGAGCGATCTCCCGCTCCGCCGTGGCCGGCGAGTCCGAGCCGTGGATGAGGTTGTGAGTGATGTCGGTGCCGAGGTCGGCGCGGATGGTGCCGGGCTCCGCCTTCCTGGGATCGGTAGCGCCCATCGTCTCCCGCACCACCTCGACGGCCTTCGGCCCGTGGAAGACGGCGGCGATGATGGGGCCGGAGGTGATGAAACGCACCAACTCGTCGAAGAAGGGCTTCTCCCGGTGCTCGGCGTAGTGGCGCCGCGCCGTCGCCTCGTCCAGCCGCAGCAGCCGCATGGCCGCAATGTCGAGGCCGCGGCGCTCCAGGCGGGCGATGATCTCGCCGGCGAGGCGTCGCTCCATGGCGTCGGGCTTGATGATGACGAGAGTACGGTGCACGGGCTGGTTCCCAGATTCTACCACCGCGTGGGCTTACGTCTAGGTGCTTTGCGGGCCGATGGCCGGCGGCCGCAGGTAGACGGGCCGCACGGCGGCCGCCTCCGACGCCCGGCCGTCCTTCAGCCGCTGGTAGCCCAGCACCGCCAGGGAAGGCGCCCGTCCCGCGTCCGGCGGGCCGGGGGCGACGCGCAGCGTCCGGCTCTTGGCGACGAGGGCCGACAGCGCCTCGTCCACCTCTCCGCAGAAGACGGTGTCAGGCGGCGCCTCGCGGGCCAGCTCCTCGGGTTTGGTCAGGCGGGGGCCGGCCGCCTCCCGCCAGGGGCCGGCGCGGTAGACGGCCCAGGCCAGCTCGCCGCGTCCCGCCTGATGCACAGGGACGATGGCGCCGCCCATTTCGGCGTGCGGGTAAGCGTCCAGCTCCAGCCGGCCGATTCCGACCACGGGCAGCCCCAGGGCGTAGGCCAGCCCCTTGGCCGTGCTCACGCCCACACGCAGGCCGGTGTACGTGCCCGGGCCGGTACAGACGAAGACGGCGGTCAGGTCACGCTTGGCAGCGCCGGCCTCCGAGAGCAGCCTGTCGATGGTGGGGAGGAGCTCGGCCGTGTGGTTGCGGCGGCAGCGCCAGGTGATGTGCGCTGCCACCCGGCCCTCCAGCGAAAGGGCTAGGGAGGCAGTCTCGGAGGCGGTGTCGATTGACAGCTCCATGGACCCAAGATACCGCAGCTTGAAGGCCGCGGCATCAACCGCGGTATACCGCACCCTTCAGGGTGCGGTGCTCTCCAAACTTCAGCAGCTCCCGCGCCCGTTCGCCGCTCGCCTCTGTGGTGAGTGTGCGGGTGCGCTCTCCCGTGGTCTCGAACCGGACCAGCAGCCGGTCCGGGGGGAACACGCCGGGGGCGCGCTCCGGCCACTCCACCACCAGCGCGCCGTCGGCGCAGTACTCGTCCAGGGCCAGCTCCTCCGCCTCCTCCGGCGTCTCCAGCCGGTACAGGTCGGCGTGGTACAGCTTCAGGCCTGCCTGTCCGGTAGGCAGGCGGCCCTCGTACTCCCCCAGGAGGACGAACGACTTGCTCGTGACCGCATCCGTGACGCCCAGCCCTCTGGCGACCCCCTGCACGAAGACGGTCTTGCCCGCCCCCAGTTCGCCCGACAGCAGCACGACGTCTCCCGGCCTCAGGAGCCGTCCCAGGCGGGTCCCCAGGCGGCGCGTCTCCGCGGGACTGCGGCTGGCGAAAGTGAGCGGCCGGCTCATGCCCGGCGGAGGTGGTCCCAGCCCGCATTCTCCAGGGCGATCTCCTGCCCGGATTCGTCCAGCAGGTGGACGCCGTGCTCGCCGTCCGCCGCCGTCTCCCCGATGACCGTGAGGGAGACGTCGAGATAGGACCTGAGCTGGTGCAGGACGGCGGCGGGCGCGACGAAGAGGAGCTCATAGTCCTCGCCGCCGGTAGCCGCGAGCCTGACTGCTTCTTCTGGGAAAGCTTGCCGGAGGGGGCGGCTGAGAGGGAGACGGCCGGCCTGCACGGTAGCGGACACGCCGCTCAAACGGCACACGTGGCCGATGTCCTGCTGCCCGTCACGGCGATGGCGTCACCCGGTCGAGCGGCGTCCCGGCGCAAGAGGAGGGGCTCTCCGTACTCGTCGAAACCGGCGTGACCCAGGAGAGCAACGGTCACGGCGGCCTTGTCGCTGCGGACGACATCCCCGCCGGCGATGGTCAGGTCGTAGGCGCGGGCGCACTCGTCCAGGCCGGCGTACAGCTCATCGGCGGCCTCGACGGGGAACGGTGGAGGGACGGCCAGGGTGACCAGGGCGAACTGCGGGGCGCCGCCCATGGCGGCGATGTCGCTCACGTTCACCGCCAGCGCTTTCCAGCCCAGGTCCCGCCAAGGCACGCTCTCCGGCAGGAAGTGGACGCCCTCCACCAGCGTGTCGGTGGTGGCGAGGACGACGCCCTCCCCCGTGCGCCAGGCGGCGGCGTCGTCGCCGATGCCTACGAGGAGTGATTCCGGCGGCGGGTGGCTGACGGCGGCGGCGAGGCGCTCGATGAGGGCGAACTCGCCCAGGTCGGAGACGTCCATCGGCTTCGATTATCGCACAGGGCGGTTGCCGCGATGGCCCCGACGGGCGATGATAGCAGGACGATATGCGCATCACGATTGTATCCGACGTCCACTCGAACCTCGCCGCCCTGGAGGCGGTGCTCCGCCACGCCGGTGAGGCCGGGGCGCTGGACGGGGTGTGGTGCCTGGGCGACATCGTGGGCTACGGCCCCCAGCCGCGCCAGGTCCTGGCCCGCCTGGCGGACGTTGGGGCGAGGGCGGTAGGCGGCAACCACGACTTCGCCGCCGTGGGCAAGATCAGCACCGACGACTTCAACCCCGACGCTGCCACCGCCGCCGAGTGGACCGCTCGCCAGTTGGGGCCGGACGAGCGCGCCCGCGTCGAGTCGCTGCCCGAGGTGATCGAGGACGACACGTTCACGATGGTCCACGGCACTTTGCGCTCGCCGGTGTGGGAGTACCTCTACTCCTACGAGGCCGCGGCCGCCCACCTGGAGCGGCAGAAGTCGCCCTTCGGCCTGGTCGGGCACACGCACGTGCCGATGCTGGTGGTGGAGGGGCAGGAGTTCCCCAACGGCTGCGAGATGTACTACCTGGAGGACGGGAGGTCCTTCGAACTTCCCGCCGAGCGGCGGCTGGTGGTGAACCCCGGCGGCGTGGGCCAGCCCCGCGACGGCGACCCTCGCGCCTCCTACGCCGTTTACGACGGCGAGGCCGCGATGATCACCCTCCATCGCGTCGAGTACGACATCGCGGCGACGCAGAGGCTGATGGAGGAGGCGGGCCTCCCCCGCTGGCTCATCGACCGGCTGGCGATCGGCCGCTGAGACCTTCGGTCTACCAGAAGGAGAAGCTGGCCAAGTAGGTCGTCCCGTCGTTCAGCTTCAGGACGAAGACATAGCACTTGCCCGCCATGCTCTTGGCCGTCTGCCAGGTGTAGATGTACTGGTTGGCCGTGCTGTCGTAGCGAAGGCCGGAAGTACCACTGGTTAGCGCCGGGTCGACGGCGCTCGCCTCGGCGAAGGCGTAGTCCAGGCAGGAGACCTGCTTGTAGCCGACGTAGGACACAGCGCTCAGGGCGCTGACGTAGAGATCATTAGCGTCGCTTAGCTGCCACTTGATGGGGTAGGTCTTGCCGGCCTTGCCCAGGTTGACGCCCGGCGGGCTCAACAGCGGCGGGAAAAAGCCGGCGTAGTCGTAGGTGATCTTCACCGTCAGAGATGGGTCGTCGCAGCCGCCGTCTTCGTCACAAATGTCGAGGGTGACGCTGTAGGAGCCGGGCGACGCGTACGTATGTGACGCGGAGACGCTGCCAACGTCAGGGGGTGGGGTGAGAGCGCAGCTCGTCGAGTTCGGCGGGCAGACGGCGGCGGCGGCCAGGTCGCCCCAGTCGATGCTGGCGGTGTACGAGTCGTAGGAACCAGCCGGGTCAGTGAAAGTGCCCACCGGCGAGAGCGAGACCGTTGTGCCGCCGAGGACATAGGTCAGGTTCTGATTGAGGCCGGCAGTGACCGTGGGGGCAACGTTGTGGACGGTGACGGTCTGGGAGTCGGGGTCGCCGGTGT
>JACOUE010000047.1 GCA_016178045.1 Chloroflexota bacterium | reverse complement strand
GGCGTGGGCGAGGTGCTGAAGCAGCACAACCCGGACGTGCTCATCGTGGCGGTGGAGCCGGCCCGCTCGCCCGTCCTCCAGGGCGGGCGAGCCGGCGTCCACGGCATCCAGGGGATCGGCGCCAGCTTCGTGCCGGGCATCCTCAACCGCGACATCATGGACGAGATCATCGCCGTGGGCGACGAGGACGCCTTTGAGATGACGCGCCGCCTCACCCGCGAGGAGGGGCTTCTGGTCGGGATATCGGCGGGGGCGAACGTTTTCGCGGCCCTGAAGGTCGCCAAGCGGCTGGGCCGGGGCAAGCGCGTGGTCACCGTCCTCCCCGACACGGGCGAGCGCTACCTGACAATGGAGTGATGATGAGGGCTACGGGGAGGAGTCTGCCGATGCCGGTTAGAGTGTACATACCTACCCCCTTCCGTCGGCTGGTGGGGAACCAGGTCTACGTGGAGGCGCAGGGCCGCAACGTGGCCGAGGTGCTGGACCACCTGGGCGACCGCTTTCCCGCTCTGCGCAACATGATCTACGACGAGTCGGACGAGATACCGGCCCACATCAACATCTACGTCAACAACCAGGAGATCCAGGCCCTCCAGGGGAAGCAGACGCCCCTTCATGACGGCGACGAGCTGGCGGTAATCCCGGCCATCGCCGGCGGCGAGGCGCTGACGCCGGAGCAGGTCCTGCGCTACTCTCGGCACATCATCATGCCCCAGGTGGGGCCGGTGGGCCAGCGGAAGCTGATGGCGGCCAGGGTGCTCATCATCGGCGCCGGCGGCCTGGGCTCGCCCTCCGCCCTCTACCTGGCCCTGGCCGGCGTCGGCACCATCGGCATCGTCGACTTCGACGTGGTGGACCTGTCGAACCTCCAGCGCCAGGTCCTTCACCAGACAGTGGACGTCGGCCGCCCCAAGACGGAGTCGGCCAAGGAGACGATACTCGGCTACAATCCGGACGTGAACGTGGTCATCCACGAAGGCCCCATCACCTCCGACAACGCTATGGAGATCATCCCCCAGTACGACGTGGTGGTGAACGGGGCCGACAACTTCACCACCCGCTACCTGGTGAACGACGCCTGCTACTTCGCCGGGAAGCCGCTGGTGGACGGCTCCATCCTCCTCTTCGATGGCCAGATGACGGTATTCATCCCCGGCAAGGGGTGCTACCGCTGCCTGTTCCCGTCGCCGCCGCCGCCGGGCCTCGTGCCCAACTGCGCCGAGGCGGGAGTCCTGGGCGCCCTGACCGGCATCATCGGCTCTCTCCAGGCGGTGGAGGCTATCAAGCTCATCCTGGACATCGGCGACAGTATGGCCGGCAGGCTCGCCATCTACGACGCCCTCTCCGGCGAGTTCCGCACGGTCAAGGTGCGGCGCGACCCCAAGTGCCCCCTCTGCGGCGACGACGCCACGATCACCGGGCTCATCGACTACGAGAACTTCTGCGGCGCGCCCTTCCCCGGCCAGGACGGCGGCGAGGTGAGGAGTTGATGACGGTGGAGGTACGGTTGACGGCGAACCTGCAGAAGCTGGCCGGAAACCAGCGAGTCGTCTTCGGGGAAGGCAAGACTGTCGGCGAGCTTCTGGACGACCTCGACGCGAAGTTCCCGGGGCTGAAAGGGAACATCGTGGTGGACGGCCGGCTCCACCGCTTCGTCAACATCTACCTGAACGACGAGGACATCCGCTTCCTCGGCCAGTTGGAGACCCCCGTGGCCGAGGGCGACGTCCTCTCCATCCTGCCGGCCCTGGCGGGAGGCCGCTAGGCCAGCATTCACGGTCTTCGAGCCGAGTTCAGCTCATCGGGTCCGATCCATGCGCTATGAGAGCATTCTCGATACCGTAGGCAACACCCCGCTGGTCGAGCTGGCGCGCAGCAGCCCCAAGAGCGGCGTGCGCATCTTCGCCAAGCTGGAGGGCGATAACCCCACCGGCAGCCTCAAGGACCGCATTGCCCTGTACATGATCCGCGCCGCTGAGGAGAGCGGCGAGCTGACCCCCGATAAGACCATCCTGGAGCCCACCAGCGGCAACACCGGGATAAGCCTGGCGATGATCGCGCGGGTCAAGGGGTACCGCCTGCTCTGCGTCCTGCCCGACAACGTCACCCGGGAGCGCGAGCAGATCCTCCGCTCCTTCGGCGCCGACGTGGTCTACGCCCGCGACGCCCGCTCCACCAACGACGCCATCTTCCTGGCCCAGCGGATGCTGGCCGAGGAGCCCGACCGCTACTATATGCCCTACCAGTACGGCAACCCCAACAACCCCCGCGCCCACTACGAGACCACCGCCGCGGAGATCATCCGCGACCTGCCGGAGGTCGACGTCTTCGTGGCGGGGCTGGGGACAGGTGGCACCCTGACCGGCGTGGGACGGCGGCTTAAGGAGCACAACCCCAACGTCCAGGTGATCGCCACCGTCCCTCATCCCGACGACCTGGTGCAGGGGCTGCGCAGCCTGGAGGAGGGGTTCATCCCGCCCGTGCTGGACGAGTCGGTGCTGGACGGCCGGATCGTGGTGGACTCGAGGGCCTCCTTCGCGGCGGCCAAGCAGCTGATGGAGAAGGAGGGCATCTTCGCCGGCATCTCCTCGGGCGCTGTCTACCACACCGCCCTCAGAACCGCTAAACGGCTGGAGAAGGGCAACATCGTCGCCCTGCTGGCCGACGGCGGCTGGAAGTACCTCTCGGCCGAGCTCTGGACGAAGGAGTTCGATGCCCTGAAGCCGGACGAGGTGAAGGGCAAGGTCTGGTGGTGACGGCGGTACGGATGGGAAGCCGGAGGTTGGAGGTTGGAGGTTGGACCCGCTGCCAGCATCCAACCTCTAACCTCTAAGTCCTGAACCCTTAGTGACGGCTATGCTTTCCCTTCCCCGCAAGATCGTGGACGAGATGGTCGCCCACGCCCGGGAGGAGGCCCCCAACGAGTGCTGCGGGATCATCGCCGGGAAGGACGGCAAGGCCGTCGGCCTCTTCCGCGCCCGCAATGCCGAGGCCAGCCCCTACCGCTACAACGTCGACCCGCAGGACCTCTTCCGCATCTACCGCAAGTGCGAGGATAAGGGATGGGAGTTCCTGGCGATCTACCACTCGCACACCGCCAGCGAGGCTTACCCCTCGGCCACCGACGTCCGCCTCGCCTTCTGGCCGGAATCGTACTACGTTCTCGTCTCCCTGGTGGACCGCGACGACCCGACTGTGCGGGCGTTCCGCGTCATCGACGGGCGAGTAGAGGAGTCGGAGCTGAAAGTCGTCTAGCGGGCCGGCCGCGCGCCGGCCGGGGGGCCTAGGCCGCCGACCGGCTCGTCGGCGCCGTTGGGGGGTTCGCCCGTCGGCTCCGGCTCACCGGCGCCCTGCCGGCGGAGCAGCGCCAGCGCCTGCGACTTCACCCGTACCTCGAGGTCGGCGGTCATCGCTGCCAGCTCGCGGTTGAGGCGGACCTCCTCGGAGATGGTGATGAGCTGGCGGGCACTGACCAGCGCGACCACGGTCAGGGTGCCGGCCTCCAAGAATACGCTGAACTGGCGGTCGCCGCCTTGCTGGATGAATGCGGTGGCGTGGACGGTGATGAGGAGGAGCAGGCCGGCGTAGGGGATGAGGGATGGCCAGAACGGGGGCGGCGCTTCCTCGTCGGGTGAACTTCGTTCGAAGACCATGAGCCTGCTGAGGGCGGGAAGCGTGGCCAGGGTCACCAGGTTGTACCCCAGCATCCAGCCGATGTCGATATAGCTGCCGCTGGCGTACCCCTGCACGGAGCTCAGGTAGGTGTAAACGCTATCGGCCAGGGCGATGGAAGCGAAGCCTGCGCCCAGGAGCGAGAGCGCGGTCGCGGAGAGGCCCGGGCCCGCCCGCACGATGAGCACCAGCAAGGCGAAGACGAGCCCGAGGTCGGCGAAGGGGTAAGCCACGGCGATCGCCTGGCTCACGGCAGATCCGCTCGACTGGCTGATGAGGCTGGCCAGGATCAGGTACCAGCTGATCACGGCGATCGCCAGCATGGCGGTCAGGGTATCGAGGGAGAGTTTCAGCCGCCGCAGCCCGCTCACCGGGGCCTGCGGCATCAGAAGCAGGCCCAGGAAGACGGGCGGGTACATTCCCAGGTAGCCCGCATCGGCTATCGAAGGGAAGGGCACTTCGATGCCCATCCCCAGCTCCTGTACACCCCATGCCGTCTCTCCGAACGCGGCCATGAACAGGCCCAGACTGACGAAGGCCCAAGCGTAGCCGGCCCGCCCGCCCCAGTTCCGGGCGGCGACAACGGCGGCCATGAAGCCAGCCAGCGAAGGGGCTATGACGAAGCTGATATCGTCGAACCAGAGCAGCCCCCCCGCCCCGCCCGGCTCGCTAACGAGCCAGAATACGAAGACGAACTGGAACGTGAGGACGGCAGTCGCCAGCGGCCACCGCCAGTCCCAGCCCGCGACGCCGATGATCTGCTGGCGATGGGAAGACCGGTACACGCTCACGTAGGTAGGACGCCCGTGCTCGACCCCCGTTACGCTTCGCCGGGCGCCGTTGACTTGAGAGCGGGGCCCGCTTAGATTGGGGAGCGTCAGCCTGGAGGGACCCGATGACCGAGACCGAAGACCCCGAAGCCACCGTGCGCCGCCTCACCCAGCTTGCCGGATTAGCCGTTCCCGAAGAGCGCTTGTCTTCGCTGGCGGCGTTGCTCCCCCTCGTTCAGCAGGGAACGGAGACGCTGGCCCGCCTGGACCTGGGTGAGAGGGAGCCGGCGCCGCTCTTTCGAGTGCCCGGCCAGGAGCGGTCCGGGTGAAGGCGGACGAACTTCAGGCGCTGACCCTGGCGGAGGCGGCCCGCCTGATCGCCGGGCGGGAGCTGTCGCCGCGGGAGCTGACGGAGGAGTGCCTCGAGCGCATCGAGGCGGTGGAGCCGAAGCTGAACGCCTTCATCACCGTGACGGCGGACGAGGCGCTGGAGGCCGCCCGCCGAGCCGAGGGCGCCATCGCGGCCGGCGAGTACCGGGGCCCGCTGCATGGCATACCGGTCGGGCTGAAGGACCTGTTCGCCACCCGGGGCGTGCGGACGACGGCCGGCTCGAAGATCATGGCCGACCACGTGCCTGACGAAGACGCGACGGTGGTGAGGCGGCTGAAGGAGGCAGGCGCCGTCATCGTGGGTAAGCTGAACCTGCACGAGTTCGCTTTCGGTGCCACCAGCGTCAACCCCCATTACGGGCCCGTGCGCAATCCCTGGGACACGGGCCGCATCGCCGGCGGCTCCAGCGGCGGCTCCGCTGCCGCCGTCGCCGCCGGCGAGTGCCTCGCCGCCCTTGGCACCGACACCGGTGGCTCCATCCGCATTCCCTCCTCGCTGTGTGGCATCGTCGGACTGAAGCCAACCTACGGCCGGGTGAGCCGGTACGGCGTGGTGCCCCTGAGCTGGGCACTGGACCACGTCGGCCCGATGTGCCGCACGGTGGAGGATGCGGCCCTCGTCCTCGGCGCCATCGCCGGAGCCGACCCGCTCGATCCTTCGGCCGCGGACGTCGTTGTCCCCCGGTTCGAGTCGCGCCTCGACGGCGACGTGAAGGGCCTGCGGCTGGGGGTGCCGCGGGAGTACTTCTTCGACAACGTCGACGCGGAGGTTGAGGCGGCGGTGCGGGGGGCCGTCGCCGTGCTGGAGGAGCTGGGGGCGAGCGTGCGCGAGGTCTCGCTTCCCCACCTGGAGGCCACGCCCCACGCCGTCAACGCCATCATGCTGCCGGAGGCGCTGGCCTACCACCAGGCGTGGCTCAAGGAGCGGCCCGGCGACTACGGCGAGGACGTCCGTCTCCGCCTGGAGCTGGGGGCGACTTACCCGGCCGTGCACTACGTCCAGGCGCAGCGCACGCGGTCGCTCATCGTCGAGGAGTGGGGGCGGGTCTTCGAGGAGATCGACCTGCTGGTCACGCCGGCGACGCCCATCCCGGCGGCGGCCATCGGCGAGGCGGAGCTGACGACGACGCTTGCCCTCATCCGCTTCACCAACCCGTTCAACCTGAGCGGTCAGCCCGCCGTCTCGCTGCCCTGCGGCCTCACGAAGACCGGGCTTCCCATCGGTCTACAGCTGGTCGGCCGCTGGTGGGACGAGGCGACCGTGCTGCGGGCGGCCCACGCCTACGAACGGGCCAACCAGTGGCACAAGGTCAGACCGAAGGTCTGACAGAGCCGAGAACCCAGAACCTAGAACCGGTGAGAAGTGTTGGTTCCAGGTTCTCGGTTCTAGGTTCTGGTGCGGGGTGGTGGGGCGGTCGGCAACACCTTCGGCGTGTCGTCGCGATTGCCGTACTCCGCCCAGGAGGCGTCATAGTTGCGGACGCGGTCGTAGCCCAGCAGCCGCAGGGTGAACAGTCCGTGCGCCGCACGGATGCCGGCCTGTCACTGGGTGATGACCTCTTTCTCCGGCGTTATCCCCAGGCCCTCCAGCATCCCGCGCAGCTCCTCCGCCGCCTTCCAGACCTTGACGTCGCCGGTGATGAGGTCGCGCCACTCCAGGTGGACGGCCCCGGGGATGCGGCCGCCGTACTTGTTCTGCCGCGGGTCCTCCCCCGTATGTTCCGCCCGCGTCCGCACGTCCCAGATAACCGCGTCCTCCCGGCCGATGCTCCCCAGGAGGTGGTCGAGGGTGCAGAGGCAGTCGGAGCCGGGGCGGGCCTGAAAGCGGGCGGGCGCCACCTCGGGGATGCGGTTGGTGACGGGCCGGCCCTCGGCCAGCCATTTCAGCCAGCCGCCGTTCAGGACCTTCGCCTTCGTGTGGCCGTAGTAGTCGAGGGCCCACCAGAGGCGGGCGGCGTACAGCCCGCCGAAGGCGTCGTAGGCAACGACCAGCGTGTCGTTGCCGATGCCCAGCTCGCCCATGAGCTGCTCGAAAAGCGACGGTGGCATGACGTGCTCGGGGTTGTCCGGGTCCTTGAGGTAGTGGTGGACGCGCAGGCCCGCGGCCCCCGGGATGTGGGCGCGCTGGTGGGCGGGCCACTCGTCGCAGTCGACGATGCGGAGGGAGGGGTCGTCCAGGCGCTCGGCCAGCCAGTCGGTCTCGGCCAGGAGCTCGGGGCGGGCGTAGCCGCTCATGTCGATTCCTTTCGTGATAGAATGGCCGATGCCCATTATACCTAAGGACTGTGCCAGTGACGCAGCAGGTCGCCGCCCCCGCCCCCATCACCATCGGCGGCCGTGAGTTCGTCTGGGGGCAGCGGACGTACTTGATGGGCATCGTCAACGTCACTCCCGACTCGTTCTCCGGCGACGGCATCGCCTATGACGTGGCCGCTGCCGTCAACCAGGGGGTCCGCATGCGCCGCGACGGGGCGGACATCGTCGACGTGGGCGGGGAGTCCACGCGCCCGGGCTTCGAGCCGGTACCGCCGGAGGAGGAGGTGCGGCGGACGGCGCCGGTGATCGAGCGGCTGGTGCGGGAGCTGGACATACCGGTGAGCATCGACACGTACAAGGCGGAGGTGGCGCGGGCGGGGCTGGAGGCGGGGGCGGCGCTGGTGAACGATATCCATGGCTTCCGCCGCGACCCGCAGGTGGCGAAGGTGGCGGCAGAGTTCGGCGTCCCGGGCGTCGCCATGCACAACCAGCGGGAGAGGCCGTTCTGCGACGTGATCGGCGACATCACGGCCGGCTGGCTGGAGAGCCTTCGCCTGGCCCGCGAGGCTGGCTTGCCCGAGGAGCGGGTGATCCTGGACCCCGGGTTCAACTTCGGGTGGACGGAGGAGCAGGGGCTGGAGATGCTGCGCCGCCTGGGCGAGCTGCGGGCTCTCGGCCGGCCGCTCCTCGTGGGCACGTCACGCAAGTCCACCATCGGCGTCGTCCTGGGCCTGCCGGTGGAGGAGCGGCGGGAGGGGACGGCGGCGACCGTCGCCGTCGCCATCGCCAACGGCGCCGACCTCGTCCGCGTGCACGACGTGAAGGAGATGTCGCGGGTGGCCAAGATGACGGACGCCGTCGTGCGGGGATGGCGCCGGGAGGAGCAGGGTTGACGGAAGAGCCGAGCCAGAGCCCGTTCGTGGCGCTCATCGGCGGGAAGATGGAGGAGTGGCGCGAGGGCTACGTGCGGCTGTCGATCCGGCTCGAGCCCCATCACACGAACCCCCACGGCGTCATGCACGGCGGCGTCATCACCACCCTGATGGACGAAGTGCTCGGCGGCGTCATCGCCTCGGTGCGGGGGATGGAGGCGATGCATGCGGCCCCGCACGCGACTGTGGAGATGAACGCGAGCTTCCTTTCGGCGGCGCGTCCGGGCGACGAGCTGGTGGTGGAGGGTCGGGTGCTGCGGCTGGGGAAGACGGTGGCGCTCGGGGAGGCGGAGGCGCGCCGCCGCCCGGGCGGGCGCCCGTCTGGGCGCGGGAAGGACGACCTCATCGCCAAGGGGCGGTTCACCTTCGTGATCCAGCAGCGGCAATGACGGAAGCGGCCGACGAGCGGCGGCGGAGCCCTTTCAGCGCCTTCATCGGCACCGAGATGGAGGAGCTGCGCGAGGGCTACGCCCGGTTGTCGCTGGTGCTGGAGCCCCGGCACACGAACCCCCACGGCGTCATGCACGGCGGCGTGGTGACGACGATGATGGACTCGGCGCTGGGGGCCGCTCTGGGCGCCCTGCGCGGGGAGGAGGCGCGCCGCCGGCCCCACGCCACGATCGAGATGAACGCCAGCTTCCTGGGCTCCGCCCGCCCGGGCGACCGTATCGCGGTGGAGGGGCGGGTGCTGCGGCTGGGGCGGACGGTGGCGTTCGGGGAGGCGGAAGCGCGGCGCGGCGACGGCGCGCTGGTAGCGGTGGCCCGCTTCGCCTTCGCCGTCGGCGGCCGGGACGGCTGATGGCCACCGCCTACCTCAGCCTCGGCGCGAACGTGGGCAACCGCGAGGGCAACCTGCGGATGGCCCTGCGCCTGCTGAGCCGCATGTGCCGCCTCGAGGCCGTCTCCAGCCTGTTCGAGACGCAGCCCGTGGGCGGGCCGGAGGGACAGCCGCTCTTCTACAACGCCGCCTGCCGGGTCGAGACGGGGCTGGAGCCGAAGGCGCTCCTGCGCTTCCTCAAGGACGTCGAGCACGAGATCGGCCGCCGGCCGGGCGGGCCGGAATGGGGCCCGCGGCCCATCGACGTCGATATCCTGCTGTACGACGACGCCATCGTCGAGGAGGAAGAGCTGGCGCTGCCCCATCCGCGGCTGGCGGAACGCGCCTTCGTTCTGGTGCCGCTGGCCGAGATAGCGGCGGACGTCCGCCACCCGGCGACGGGCAGGCCGGTGGAGGAGCTGCGACAGGAGATCGACGATTCGGGGATAAAGCTTATCGCCCCGCCGGGCTGGGAGGGCGAGATACGGCCGCGGGAGCGGCTACGGCTCTGAGAGGGCCTCCTCGAACTCCTCTTCCTCGGGCTCGCTCTCAGCGGTGAACATCGTCCAGCCGATCCAGAAGCCGAGGGCGGAGACGGCGGCCAGGGCCCCCATCACCGGCAGGGCCACGGCCATGTAGCTCCGGCGGGTCATCGCCCAGAGGAACAGGATCATCTGGAGCACTGCTCCCACCATTATCAGGGCACCGGTCATCTGTGACCTCTCCATCCGTCACACCTCCGAATCAGCGGCTGCCTTTGCGGATGTCCGGGGGAAGGAGGTTCGGGATCGCATCTTCAATCGGGTACTCCTCCGGGCACTTGGCGCAGGTGAGACGCCCGCGGATGACCTCCCGCTCGTCCTCCTGCTCGACGGTGAGCTCCAGGGGGCTCTTGCAGACGGGGCAGGCGAGGATCTCGACGAGGTCTTTGCGCATACTGGGGGGCGTCTCTCGGGCTCCGAGGGCATTGTAAGTCTGCCCCCAGAAGCTGTCAACGAGTGGGCAGCCGCGCGCCTATAATGGTTCCGTGGGCAGAGCCGCCGTCAGGGAGATACCGCTGGACCGACGGGTCTGCGTCGTCCGCGAGGACAGCATCGACATTCGACCGTCGCGGGGCGCTCTCCTGGGGCCGCTGGCTGGCCTGGCCGCCGGCGTGGCCGTGCTGTCGGCGGTGGGGCTGTTCCTGGACCGGTTGCCGGCGGCCGCCCTCGCCGTGCTCCTGATCCTGGGCTTGGCGGTGACGCCGCTTTC
>JACOUE010000046.1 GCA_016178045.1 Chloroflexota bacterium | reverse complement strand
GCAGGTCGAGGCCATCGTCCGCCGCTCCCTGACCGACGAAGAGCGGGGCCTGGGCGGGATCCGCATCGACATCACCGACGACACCATCGCCGCCCTCGCCCGCGCACCCCGCGGCGACGCCCGCGTCGCCCTCAACGCCCTCGAGCTCGCCGCCTCCACCGCTCAGCCCCAACCCCCCGCTCCCTCCCGTAGGTCGAGTGGTAGGTCGAGGCCCCAGCCTCGACCCGGCGACCGTCCCCAGCCTCGACCCGGCGACCGTCCCCAACCTGTCATCCGCATCGACCTCGCCGACATCGAGGAGGCGCTCCAGCGGCCCACCCTCCTCTACGACAAGGCCGGCGACTACCACTACGACATCATCTCCGCCTTCATCAAGTCCCTCCGCGGCTCCGACCCCGACGCCGCCCTCTACTGGCTGGCCCGCATGGTCGAGGCCGGCGAGGACCCCCTGTTCATCGCCCGCCGCCTGGTCATCCTCGCCGCCGAGGACGTTGGCCTGGCCGACCCCCAGGCCCTGGTGGTCGCCATGGCCTGCCAGCAGGCCGTCCACTTCGTCGGCATGCCGGAGGGGTACCTGCCGCTGGCCGAGGCGACCATCTACCTGGCGACGGCGCCCAAGTCCAACTCCGCCCTCCAGGCCTACCAGCGCGCCCTGAAGGACGTGAAGGCGACCCTCAACGAGCCGGTGCCCCTGCACCTGCGCAACCCGGCCACGCCGCTGATGGAGAAGATGGGCTACGGCCGCGACTACCAGTACGACCACGCCTACCCGGAGCACTACAGCGGTCAGACTCACCTCCCCGACAAGCTGTCCGGCCGCCGCTACTACCTCCCGACGACCCAGGGCTACGAGAAGCGCATCGTCGAGCACATGCAGCGACTGCGGGATCAGGCCGGCGAACAGCAGTCCGAGGGCCCGCGACCCCCGTCCCGCGACCCTCGACCCGAAGGAAGGGAGGGATAATGGCCCGCGAAGCGCTCCTCCGCAAGGTCCAGCCCTATTCGCTCCACGGCGAGCCGTACTACCAGCTGTTCTTCTCCTACGCAGACGAGCCGGAGGCCGTCCGCGAGGCCCGCATGGCCGCCACGAACGTCTACCCCAACCCCCAGGAGGGCGACACCGTCCTCATTGACAGTGTGCTGAACGTGGTCACGGGCGTGGAGAAGAAGGGATGACGGGGCGGAGCAGACGCAGCGGCTGCGGAAGCGGGCACCAGATTTGACGCGGGAGCCACGAGCTCGCGCCGTTCTCCACTGTGCTGCTCTTCGTGTAGAATATATGTCCGACAGGTGGTGAGAAACAACCATGATACGACAGGCGGTTTCCTCCAGTAACCTTCGCTCGATAGGGTACGACCCTGCTACGGCGCTGCTTGAAATAGAATTCCAGGATGGGGCAGTGTACCAATATTTCAACGTGCCCGAACACATTTACCGCGGGCTGATGGGAGCAAGCTCGCACGGCTCGTATTTCCATCAATTTATTCGTGACAAATACCGTTACCTACAGGTCAACTAGGCTCTAACAGAACCCGCCCGCGTAATGATCATTACATCAGCCCGCGTCCGCAACTTTCGATCCTTCAGGGACGAGACTCTAGATTGCGATCGGCTAACCGTCTTGGTTGGGCCGAACGGCTCGGGTAAATCGTCTTTCTTGAGAGCGCTACAAATCTTCTATACCCCGAATGCCTCCGTTAGCCTCGAAGACTTTCACGGTGAAGATCCTAGACAACCAATCACGGTTACCGTGACGTTTGGTGAGCTGACCGACGAGGAGAAGGACACATTTAGCTCCCGCCTCCAAGGGGAACTTCTCACCGTCGAGAAAGAGATCAAGTGGGCGGATGATAAGCCCTTACAACGATATTTCGGCACGGCCTTGCGACACGCCGGCTTTCAGGACATACGAGACGAGACCGGAGTAGCCTCCAAAAGAGCGAAACACCGGGATTTAGTCAACTCCGGCACGTACGAGGGCCTCGACGTCGGTATCACAGCCGTCGCAGCGATGGAACAGGCGCTTGGGTCTTGGGAAGCCCAACACCCCGATGAGTGTGAGCGGATACGCGAGGAGACACAGTTTTTTGGCTTTAAGGAAGTAGGCAAAGCCCGGCTCGAGGCCTCTACTAAGTTCATTCTAATTCCGGCGGTGCGCGAGGCTCTGACCGACGCCACAGAAGGACGCGGCAACCCACTGTTTGAACTTATGGAAGTCCTCGTCCGCAGCACACTGGCCCAGCGGGAGGACATCGCGGCATTGCGAAAGGAGACGGTGTCACGCTATGAGCAGATGGTGGATCCCGCCAAAATAGCGGAGCTACAAGCACTGGAAGACGAACTATCTAACAATTTGCAACTGTACGCAGCCGATTCGTCTGTGGAGCTTGAATGGGAAGGTCCCGCAACCATCGAAATGCCCCTGCCTAAGGCGCGGGTGAAACTCATCGAAAACGGGTTCAACACCACGGTAACCGGACCGGGCACGGACTGCAGCGAGCATTCATTCTTGCCCTCTTGCAACGCCTGGCGCTCATCGAACCGGCCCTGGCCCAGCGCGACGAACACGCCATGCCGTTGGTTCCTACCCTGGTGTTAGCCATAGAGGAACCCGAACTTTATCAACACCCTAACCGTCAACGGCATCTCGCCGCGATATTTTGGAAGTTAGCGCACGGCAAGCTTACTCAGCGGCCGAACACGCAAATCATATACTCCACTCACTCCCCCTTATTTGTTGACATAGCGAGATTCCATCAAGTGCGCCTTTTGAGGAAAGTCCAACCTGCCGAGCAGGGTCCGAAGGAGACCAGGGTCTTTAGAACGGATCTCAGTGCAGTTGCAGCCGAACTCGCGAATGCGACCGGTGAAGCGCCGGAAGCCTTCACGCCCATGGGGATCGCCGCTCGATTAAGGGCTGTCATGACTCCTTGGGTCAACGAAGGGTTTTTCGCCGACGTGGCGGTGGTCGTGGAGGGCGAGGACGACCGGGCAGCACTGATCGGCACAGCTTCATCAAAGGGTCATGACTTAGAGACACGCGGAATCTCGGTTCTTCCTTGCTGTGGAAAGAACAACCTCGACAAGCTGGCCGTCATTTTCCGTCAGTTACAGGTCCCAACGTACGTAGTCTGGGATAGCGACGACGGGGATAAAGAGGCAAAGCCCGAGGAGAATCGCCGTCTACTTAGACTCTTTGGACACCCAGAAGAAGACTGGCCCGAAAAGGTAACGCCGACGTTCGCCTGCTTTAAACGAGACCTCGAGTCAACGATGCGACAAGAGATCGGGCAAGACGTTTTCGATCAGAGCCTGGACAAGTGCCGCAAAGAATATGGCATTCCGAAGAAGAAGCACGCCTTGAAGAATCCCTCGGTAATAGAACGCATCATTCAACTCGCGGCAGACCAAGGGAGCGAAGCCGCGACGCTTAACCAGATAATTGAACACGTGATTCGCCTCAAAAGCGAGGCTCATCGCGACACCGCCCCGCTTGACACCGCTCCCGCGCGGGGCTAGCATTGCGCCTGCCTGCCGGTAGGCAGGGCCAAACCGCAGCGCTAGCAGGAGGAGGAAGCCCCATGCCCGCCCAACGGGCGTCTGCCCAAAGCCCCGACCAGCTCGACCCCATCTTCCAGCAGGCCGTCCAGTCCGGCGACCTCGAGGCCATCATGGCCCTCTACGAGCCCGGCGCCGTCTTCCCCAACCAGTCCGGCGAGGTCCGCGCCGGCCTCGACGCCATCCGCCAGGAGATGGAACCCTTCGCCGCCTCCAAGCCCGACATCACCCTCCAGGTGGAGAAGGTCATCCAGGCCGGCGACATCGCCCTCATCCACACCCGCTGGAACATGAACTCGCCGATGCCGTTGTCCGGCCGCGCTGTCGAGGTCGCCCGCCGCCAGCCCGACGGCACCTGGCGCTTCCTCATCGACGACCCCTTCACCGTGGGCAGCTGACCGCGGCTACTGCTTCACCAGCCCGATCAGGTTGCCCTCCGGGTCCTCCATCTGGGCGATGGTCGGGCCGCCCGGTACGTCGGCCGGCTGCATGACGGCCTTGCCCCCCAGCTGCTCCGCCTTGCCCAGCGTCTCGTGCAGGTCGGCCACCTGCACGTAGACCGTCACCAGCGGCCGCTCCGACTGGGCGATACCGCCGCCGACCCCCTGCTCCGGCCCGCCGGTCCCCGGCTCGATAACCCCGTAACCCATCGGGTTGTCGGCGTTGATCCTCCAGCCGAACAGCTCGCGGTAGAACTCGATGAGGCGCTTCTGGTCTTTCCCGCGGATCTCGAAGTGGACGACAGGCCTGGTCATGGCGACTCCTTTCGGGGGCGTTCGCGGCCATGATAACATTCGGCAACGAGCCGTGACGACCTTCACCACCCTGACTCCCTGCCCCGACCCGCAGGCGCCGCCCGTCGAGGCGCCCCGGGACTAGTCGCCATGCTCCTCAGCGACCCGGACGCCCCGAAGGCCATCGCCAAACTGCTCGGCGGCCGCCTCCGCAAAGCCCCCTTCGAGGTGCCGCGCCTGCCCGCCGGCCCCGAGGGCCAGCCCCCCACGCAGAAGCGCGAGCCCGTCTACCAGATCACCCTGGACAGCCGCGAGCTGGGCCGCCCGCTCCTCATCCTCCTCTGGCCCTCGCTCAACCGCGTCGACGTCCGCCTCGACGACTCGACCTGGACTCTGCGCGACGTGTCAGAAGTCGAGCTCTACCCGGACGTGGAGGTGCTCTTCCGCCGGCACGAGCCACCGGCCTTCCTCTTCGTCTCGACCGGCGGGAGGGTGGCGCTGGTGGCATGAGGGAGACACGTAACAAGAAACACGAGACACGTCGCAACCGTGTCTCGTGTTGTGTCCCGTGTCTCGTCTAGGCTATCGCCTGGAGGCCCTGCGGGTCGACCACGTAGACGCGGCGGCGGCCGGCGCGGATCAGGCCGCACGCCTCCAGCGCCGCCAGGGCCTCCCGCGTCTCGCCGCGAGGGGCGCCCAGCTCCCGGGCCAGCTCTTCCTGGCTGAGGGCGATGACGGAGCCCTCTTCCTGGTACCGCCGGGCCAAAAGGGCGGCGACGCGGGCGGGGACGCTGCCGAACGCCATCTCCCCCAGCATCACCTCCGCCTCCCGCAGGCGGTTACCCAGCACGTCGAGCAGGGCCAGGGCCACCCGCGGCCGCGTCATCAGCAGCCGCTCGACCGTGCCGCGGTCGATGACCGCCAGCTCCACGTCGGTCAGCGCCTCGGCGTAGGCGAAACGCATGCTGTGGCCCACGATGGGCATGTCGCCGAAGACGGCGCCGGGCCCCAGGACCGCCGCGTCCACCTGGTGCCCGTGGGGGGTGCGGTGGTAGACCTGGACTTCGCCCTCTTCGAGGAAATACAGCACTTCGCGGTCGCGGCTGGGCTCGACGATGAGGTCGCCGCCGTGAAAGCGCGCGCGGGCGGCGCTTTCCAGCAGCAGGGGCTCTTCGGCGACGAGGTCGCGGACGGCCTCTCGTACTAACACTGTGCCTTTAGCGATCTACGTACTGACTCGACGACCCAATGGGACCCGACACTCGATCGGTAGACCGCACCCGGCAAAGCGAGCAGACCGCCGACGTGGGCATTGTAGCACCGGGGCATAGGGCGTCAAGCAGGGTAACAGGGAAAAATCGTGTGATTTTTCAGTTAACGTGGGGAGAGGCTCACCATGCCCCTACAACCTCACCCGCCGGCCGCAGTTAAGGCACGTCCAGTACTCCGTCTCCTTGCCCGGCCAGCCGCCCGACTCGCTCTGGAAAATGACCACGTCCGGAAGGGCGACCATCGCCTCCAGCAGCCAGCGCAGGCGGCCCTTGGGCCGCGTCTCCACCCGCCAGCGGGTCTGCCCGCAGCGCCGGCAGGGGTTCGCGCTCTCCTCCACGCGGGTCGATGCCGTGGGAGCGCGTTCTTCCGCAGTCATGACGTCGAGATGAGGTCGAGCAGCTGCTTGACGATGCGCGCCGTCGCTCCCCAGATGCGGTAAGGGCCCCAGCTGAAGGCGGGCACCAGCACCGGCCGGCCACGGCGCTGGAGCAGCTCCAGCTCCATGTTGCTGTCATCCCGGAGGTGGCGCAGCGGCACCTCGAGGACGGCCGCCACCTCCTGCTCGAAGGGCTCGAAGGCGCACGACGAGTTCCTCAACACGCCCACGAACGGCGTGACGTTGAAGTTGCTTATGGTCACCAGGTCGTCCAGCTGGCCGATGATCTCCACCTCCTCCGGGGGCACGCCCACCTCCTCGAACGTCTCGCGCAGGGCGGTGATGCGGAGGTCATCGTCGGCGGCGTCGCTGGCGCCGCCGGGGAAGGAGACCTGCCCCTTGTGGTGCTCCACGTCGTGCGTGCGCTCGGTGAGGAGGACGTGGGCCTCGCCCTCCTTCTCGTAGAGGAGGATGAGGACGGCCGCGGGCACGGTGGTCGGGTCGGCGAGGCGCCTGGGCTCATGGCGGGCCAGTACCAGCCGGGCTGTGTCGAGCAAGTGGTCCATCACAATCGAGCGGACGGTGTCGCCCCCGTCATTGTAGACAGAGGCAGTCGCGAGCGTCCACGAGGTAGGGTAACGGCAGTGCTCAGACGGCGACGGTCTGGTGCGCGAAGGCGGGGAGGAGGCTCCGCAGCTGGGGCAGCACCTCAATAGTGGCGGCCTCCCCGGCGGCCATGAACGCTTCGCCGCGGTAGGTGAAGTCGCTCAGGCGGGTGTTGCCTATCTTGGGCCAGATCGTGAGGTCGGCCGTCGCCCCGCTGCGCTCGGCGATCTCCCCCTGCATGATCTCGGTCGACCGCCAGAGGACCTCGAGGAGGCTGGGGGTCCGCCTCCGCCGCTCGGACTGGCCCCGCTCGGCCTTCCCCGCGTTCGGCGGCGGACTCATGAGGTCGACGGCGACGACGATGTCCGCTCCCATTCTCCGCACCGGCTCGCCGGGGACGGGGTCCACGAGGCCACCGTCCACCATGTAGCGACCGTTGACAAGGCTGGGCGGGAAGATGCCGGGGATGGAGACGCTGGCCCTCACCGCCCGCCAGACCACGCCGTCCTCCAGCACCACCTCTCGGCCGGTCGCCAGGTCGGTCGCTACGGCGGCGAAGGGGATGTTGAGCTCGTGGAAGGGGTAGGCGGGGCCAGGCTCGGACAGCAGCTCCTTCAGCCCGGCGTCGCTCCAGAGGGCCGAGTACGGTATGGTCCAGCGCCGCAGCTTTCGGTCGGCGCCGTGCATGCGACGCTCGATCTCGCCCAGGGGCATCCCGCCGGCGTAGAGCCCACCGATGATCGCCCCGACGCTGGACCCGGCTATGTAGTCGACCGGTATCCCCTCGCGCTCCAGGGCACGGAGGACGCCCAGGTGAGCGAACCCCTTGGCGGCGCCCGCCCCCAGCGCCAGGCCCACGCCGAGACCGGCCACGCGCCGGGCCAGGCGGTCGACGCCGCGGGTCAAGGGGTCGAGAGGGTCGGAAAGGACGCAGGGGACGTCCCCCGACAGCGCTGCGCGGACGGCGGCGTCGTTGCGCGGCAGGCGGTGGCGCACCTTCTTTCCCAGCCGCTCCTCCAGACGCCGCAGTGTGTCGGTGGGGAGAGGCTTGTGCGCCATCAGCGCCGCTTCCAGCTTTCTTTCCGCCCGGGGCACAGCCCGGAGCCGGTCGATCCAGCGGAAGGCGCTTCCCGCCCGCTCCTCGGACACGACCAGAATCAGAGAGTCCACGTGCTCCACGAACTCCGGCGAGGGCGGTTCCCCGTCGAGGCTGAGGACCAGGAGGACGGTGGCGTAGTGGGGGCGGAGCCAGCCCAGCGCTGTCAGCGCCTCGGGCTCCGTCGGCTGGTGGTCGTTTTTGGCGTCGGCGGCTACCCGGCCTCCGCCGAGGCTGCCGGTCCCGCCGACCATCGCCTCGTGCAGCTTCAACAGCGAGCGGTCAAGCAGGAGGTCAGCGGGACCAGGGAGGGGTTCAGCGCCGGCAAGCCTGGGGGCGCAGGCGCTATCGCCGCGCCAGTCGAGGAGCAGCGCCTTCTGCTTCGTCTGGCGCGAGACGCTGGCGAGCAGGCTCAGCGCCAGCACCGACGCCTCGTCCGGGCTCCCGGGCAGCGCCAGCGCCACCACCTTCGAGGCGTACGGGGAGAGAAGCCGCCGGTTCGTGCGGAGGAGGCGGTGGCTTAGGCTGCGGCTGAGGTTGCGCCATAGCCCGGGGCACTCCTCCAGCATGTCGACGAAGTCGGCACGGGGGAGGGTAAGGACCTCCGTCTTGCTCAGCGCCCTGACCGTGGCGGAGCAGGGCTCGCCGGTCATCAGCGACATCTCGCCGACGGACTCGCCTGTCCCCAGCCGCTCCAGCTCCCGCTCCTGGCCCCTGTCCTCGACGACGACGCTGACGAGACCGGACTTGATGATGTGAAGGGCATCGCCGGGCTGTCCCTGGAGCAGGATGGGCTCCCCCGCTTTAAAGGTGCACGACCGCAGCCGGCCGGCGATCGTCGATATTTCCCGGGGCGAGAGAGACTGAAACAGGTCGATACTGTCCAAATGGACGGCAGCGTCTTTCGCGGCCATCCGCACCTCCTCGGTTGCCCCCAAAAGGCACTAGCATTGTAAGCCTTCCCGCCGTTTCGTCAACATCACTGTAGGGTCGCAGGAAGAGTGTCCTAGTTACGTCGCAGCAAGAATGTCCTGTTGTGGCATGGTCTCTCTGAGAGGAGGTGACCATGCAGAGAGGATGGCTGCGAGTGACAGTTCGCTACCCGCTGGTGGTTCTCGTCG
>JACOUE010000009.1 GCA_016178045.1 Chloroflexota bacterium | reverse complement strand
TCCTCGACATAAGGCAGGACGACGTCCTGCTGGGCCTTGTTGAAGCGGTGGATCTCGTCGATGAAGAGGATGGTGCGCTGCCCGTACATCCCCCGCCGCTCCTGCGCCTGCTCGACGATCTGGCGCAGCTCGGCGACGCCGGAGGCGACGGCGGAGACCGGCGCGAAGTGCGACTGCGTGAGGCCGGCGATGACCCGGGCCAGCGTCGTCTTGCCGGAGCCGGGCGGGCCCCACAGGACCATCGAGGGCACCTGGTCGGACTCGATCGCCTTGCGGAGGACGCGGCCCTCGCTCACCAGGTGCTCCTGCCCCACGAACTCGTCGAAGGAGCGAGGGCGCATGCGGGCGGCGAGCGGCGCCTCCCTGGCCGCGCGCTTGGCCGCCACCTGGGCGAACATGTCCGCTTCTCGCGACTTGGAGGGTCGGGCCGGCATTGCGAACAGATTATCGCATGTTTGTTCGGCCCTTGCGAGGACGGCAAGGCCGTGTCATTGCTTCGGGGCGTTTGCCCCTCGCAATGACGGCGGTGTCAGGACGAGCGGGGGGAAGTGCCGCGCAGGGCGAGGGCGGCGGGGAGCTTCCGCTCGTCGTCGAGCCATGTGCGGAGGACGGGCGCGACGCGCTCGGGTTGGCGCTTGGCCAGGTTGCGGAGGGCGGAGGCGACGGCCTGCCACACGAGGCGGCGACGGTCGGAGGCGAGCGCGGACAGCACTTCGAGGGCAGCGTCGACGTGCTTGGCCGCCTCGGCGGCGACGAAGACCATCGCCGCGTTCCAGCGCACCATCTCGTCCTCGGACTCGGCCCAGCGGCGCACGCGGGCGAGGGTCTCCTGGGGGTAGGCCCGCAGGAAACCGCCGCCCACGGCGAAGGGGCCGAGGTTGCGCCGCACCTCCTCGGCGCGGTCGCCCAGGAGGGGCTCGACCAGCCGGAACAGCGGCTCGCAGCGGTCCGGCCGGCGGGCCTTCACCGCCTCCTTCGCCGCGACGACCACCGCCCGCCGCACGAACTGCGAGGGGTGAGCGGCCCAGCCCGCGAGCAGCGGGTACATCTCGTCGAAGCGCTTGTCGAGGAGCTCGCCCAGGGCGCCGGCGGCCCACTCCCGCACCTCCCAGTTGCCGTCGTCGCACAGGCGGAGGAGCCACTTGCGGGCCTCGCCCGGGTGGCGGTCGTAGGTGTGCGGCACGAGGAGGGCGACGATCTCCTTGGCGGTCGGGCTGGTCTGCCCGGCCAGCCAGCGCAGCCAGCGGAGGAGGTCGTCCGGACGGTCACCGAGAACCCTTAGCGCGGTCGCGGCGGCGGCGCGCTTATCGGCAGCCTCGGGCGTGCCGGCGTGGGGCGTCGCCCGCTCCTCGAGCAGGGCGAGGGCGGCGGGCGCGTCGTCCCGCTCGACGGCCGCGGCAAAATCGGTGAGCCAGTCGGGCTGGGGCTTCGGCATGGTGCGATTCTCTTGCGGACCCGTCACGCCTATAATACTGGCTACGGGCGATCCGGGGACTGGAGGGAGTCAGCAATAGTGGACCAGCAGCGGCAGCTCCACAAAATCGCCGAGGGGCGCGAGGCGGAGATGTTCGCCTGGGACGAAGGGAGCATCCTCCGCCTGCTGCGCGACTCGGGCGCGGGCCGGCGGAACCAGTGGCAGGCGGCGGCAATGGAAGCGGCGCGGTCGCGCGGGGTGCGCGTCCCGGCGGTCCGGGAAGTGGTCCGGATGATGGGCCGCCCGGGCCTGGTGATGGAACGCATCGAAGGGACGGACCTGCTGACGCTGATCGGTAGGAGGCCGTGGACCACGTTCCGGGCGGGCCGAATCTCGGGGGAGGTGCAGGCGCGGCTGCACGAGGTCGAGGCGCCCAGCGCCCTTCCCGCCCTCAGGGCCGTGCTCCAGCAGAGAATCGAGGGGTCAGACGAGGTGCCGCCTGATCTCAAGCAGTTCGCCCTGGGCGTCCTGGAGGCCCTGCCGGACGGCGACCGGCTGTGCCACGGCGACTTCCACCCCGGCAACATCATGATGGACGGAGCCACGCCCGTCCTGATCGACTGGACCAACGTCACCCGGGGCGACCCGGCCGGGGACGTCGCCCGAACGCGGCTGATACTGCGGCTGGGCGAACCGCCTCCGGGCACTTCTCCCGTCATACGGGGGCTGGCGCCGGTGGGGGGTAAGGTGCTGGTATCGCTGTACCTTCGGTCGTACCGCCGGCTGAGGCCTCTCGACATGGGGCTGGTGGACCGCTGGGAGATCCCGGTGGCGGCCGCCAGGTTCGCCGAGGAGATCCGGGAGGAGGTGCCGGCGCTGCTCAAATTCCTGGAGCGGGCGCGGGCGAGAGCCGATTAGGTCACCGCGCGCGGATGTCGCCCCACTTCTCCCAGTAGACGACGCGCTCTGCCGGCAGCCGGGCCCCGGCGCCGAACTTGCCCCGGGGCCAGCCGACGGGGATAAGGGCCATCGTCTCGACGTCGTCGGGGATGCCGAGGAGCTGCTTGACCTCGGCCTCGTGGGCGCGGTGGATGGTGGTGAGGCAGGTGCCGAGGCCGAGGGCGCGGGCCGCCAGCATCAGGTTCTGGACGGCGGGGTAGACGGAGGCCCCGGCTGGGGAGACGGGGGCGACGGCGGAGAGGCGGCAGGTGGCCATGATGAGCAGCGGCACCTCCGCCAGGTGCTGCGCGAGGTACTCGCCGGAGCGATACACGGGCGCGGTCGCCTCGCTGGCCAGGGCCACCTCCCGCAGGCGGCCGTAGGAGTTGTTCCAGCCGTCGAGGTAGTGCTCGGCGATGCGCTTCTTCGTCTCGGGGTCGCGGATGACGAGGAAGTTCCAGGGCTGGCGGTTGCCGCCGTTGGGGGCGCGGATGGCCGCGTCGAGCAGGCGCCAGACGAGCTCGTCGGGCACGGGGTCCGGCTTAAGGCGGCGCATCGAGCGCTGGGTGTTGATGGCCTCGAATACGTCCACGGGGACCTCCTTCTATCGGCCACAGATTAACACAGATGCTAGCTGGTAGATGCTTCTCGCAGGAAGGAGACCAGCGCTTCGTTCACCGCCTCCGGCTGCTCCAGGGGCGGGATGTGGCCGCAATCGGGCAGGACGAGCTTGCGGGCGTTGGGCAGGTTCTCGGCCAGCAGATCGGCGATGAGGCGGAAGTCGAGCAGGTCGTCCTCACCGAAGATCACCAGGGCTGGCGCCGTGATCTCGGCCAGACGGTCGCTGATCTGGAGCGGGGGAGGCCGGTACTCGCCGCGGTCCAGGAAGTCGGCGGCGGCGTAGCCCAGGACCATCGACTTCAGCTTCTCGAACCGGTCATGGAAGCGGCGGACGCCGTCGAAGATGGGGTCGGACAGCCAGAGTCGCTCCAGCGCCGGACGGGGGCCTTCGCTCCGCACCGCCTCCACCAGCCGCTCGACCCTGGCGGCGAACTCGTCGGAGTAGGTGAAGCCGGGGAGGGCGGAGTCGATCAGCGTGAGCGAGAGCACGCGCGCCGGGAAGTCGAGGGCGAACTGGAGGGCGATGCCGCCGCCCATCGATAGCCCCACCAGATGCACCGCACCCACGCTGAGGCTTTCCGTGGCCGGCCGGTCCACGTTCAGGCGGTTGAGCAGGTCGCCCAGGTCCGCCGAGTAGTTCTCCCAGGTGTAGCCGGTGGGCGGGACCATCGAGCGTCCGTGGCCGCGGACGTCGTAGCGGATGACGCGGAAGCCGGCCGCCAGCAGGGCTGGCACCTGGTGGTCCCATATGCGCAGGTCAACGGCGGAGCCGTGGATCAGGACGACGGCGTCGCCGTCTCCGGCGGTCTCGTAGAAGGTGACGATGCCGTTGGTGTAGACGTGGGGCATGGCCGGCTAGAACTCAGGACCTGGAACCGAGAACCAGAGCGTCATGGCTAGCGGTCGATCAGGAAGTCCTCGGCCCGTATCTCCGGTCGCGGGGGACGCGTGAAGCCGTCGGCCGGGTAGCCGAGGGCCACCAGGAACGCAGGCTCGAGACCAGCCGGCAGCTGGAGGGCGGCGGCGACGGCGTCGGCGCAGAAGAGCGGCGCCCCCATTAGGTACGAGCCGAGCCCGGCGGCGTGGGCGGCCAGCATCAGGTTCTGGAGCGACGCCCCCAGGCTCTGGACGAACATGTCGCGCTCGGCGGCACGGCGGCGTCCGTCGGGCCACGGCCTGGCCTCGGTAGGCGTGAGGCAGGCCAGCAGGAGGACGGGGGCGGTGGTGATCCGCCGCTCCGACCTTGCCGTGAGCTTGCGGATTTTCTCCTCGGGGACGCCGTCGGCCAGCAGGTCGCGGCGCCAGGCTTCAGCCATCGCGGCGGCGAGCGTGGCCCGCGTCTCGGGGGCGATGCGCACGAACCGCCAGGGGCGGCTGTGATGGGGGGCGGGGGCGGTGCAGGCGGTGGCGACCAGTTGTTCGACCAACTCCGGCGGGACCGGCCGGGTCGAAAGACGGCGCACGGAGCGTCGAGAGGCGATGGCTTCCTGGAGACGCATCATCTGCTGGGACGGCTTTGCCCCGGGAAGGCCCTGAGCCTCTGCACTACGTCCATTTTCGCCAAAGCGCGGTGCGTCTCGGTCTCCGCCGGCCGCGACAGGAGGTGCACGATGTCCTGCGGGCCGTCGATGTCGGTGGCGAGGGAGGCGATGCTCAGGATGCGACTCGGCACGCTGCCGGCGACGGCCTCCCGGCGGTGGGCCACGAAGCTCTGGGGGCCGAAGCGGAAGGGGACGGCGCCCGGCGGGCGGAGGGCGATGGCGCTGGTGCCCCTGGCCACCGAAGGCACCAGCACGATCCCCCGCGGCGAGGGCAGCGCCTTCAGGATACCGTCCACCTCGGACGGGGCGATCGTGGGGACGTCCGTGGGCACGACGAGCAGCGCTTCGGTTCCCCGCGCGGTCAGCTCCCTCGCGGCGAAGGCGAGCGCGGCGTTGACGCCGCGCACGCTGGTCGGTTCCTCGATGGCGACCGCGCCCAGGCGGCGGGCCTCGTCCAGCACCCGCGGGTCGGCGCTGACCACGGCCACTTCGCCGACGCGCTCGGCCTGGCCCAGGGCACGTACGACATCGGCGAGCATGGCCAGGGCCAGGGCGGACCGATCCTCTTGGCTCAACAGGGGAGCGAGGCGGCCCTTGGCCTGGGCCAGCCTCTTCACCGGGACGAGGGCGGAGATCATGGGGCAACCCCAAGGGGGCTCAGGGCGGCGCGGGCCAGCGCGGCCTTCTTCTCCATGTCCCTCATTATCGTATCCGTGACCACCACTTCCAAGCCGCTGGCCTCGATGTCCGGCCGGAGGTCGGCGTCGGCCTGGTCGATGATCAGTACGTCCAGGAAGTCGCGGTAGAGGCGGCCGACCTGGGCGGCGCTGGCCTCGTGGCCCATCTCTCGCAGCATGCGGTCGGCGGGGCCCTTGATGACGCCGCCGCCGACGATAGGGCTCACGGCGGCCACCCGTGCGGCCGTCTCGCTGAGGGCTTCGCGGATACCGGGGACGGCGAGGATAGGGCCGACGCTAACGAGCGGGTTCGACGGCGCGACGACGACCGCATCGGCGTCGCGGATGGCTTCCAAGACGCCGGGCGCGGGGCGGGCGCGCTTGGCGCCGTCGAAGGTGATGTCCTGTATGGGGACGGCGGCGGCGCGCTTCACGAAGTAGTCCTGGAAGTCGAGGACGCCCTCGCCCGTCACGATTTTCGTGCGGACGGGGTCGTCGGACATGGGGAGGACCGTGCACTCCAGGCCGAGACCACGGGCGATCTCAGCGGTGGCCTCGCTGAGGGTTCGGCCCTCCCGTAGGAGCCGGGTGCGGTGGAGGCACGTCGCCAGGTCGCGGTCGCCCAGGCGGAACCAGGTCTCGTAGCCGAGGGCGGCGAGGGCGTCGAGGACGTGGAAGGTGTCGCCGCGGATCCCCCAGCCGCGCTCCTCGTCGGCGACGCCCGCCAGGTGGTAGAGGACGATGTCGACGTCCGGCGAGACGTGGAGGCCGTAAAACTCGCAGTCGTCGCCGGTGTTGGAGACGATGGTGAGGTCCTCCCCCCGGACGACTTGCAGGAGCCCTTGCAGGAAGCGAGCCGCTCCGACTCCACCGGCCAATGCCGTGATCACGGTCTACCCCCCCCACCAGAACCAGGGAACCAGGGGACCAGAGAACCATTCGAGGGTTGGTTTGATGGTTCTATGGTTCTCTGGTTCGAGGGTGGGGTGTGGGGTGAGGGCCCGGAAGCGGGCGGCGCCCACACCGCCGGCGAGGACGGTGATCATACCAAATGGCCGGGCGAAGGAAGGAGAAGGGAAAAGAGACGGGGAAACACGGTCAGGCCTTTCCTTTGCGCGGCTTACGTTCTACTCGTGCCTCCAAGGCGCGAAGTGCTTGTGCCACTGTCCGCGGGTTTTCTCCGCCTGCACCGGTTGACGTGTACAGCTCTTCTGATCGGCGTAGCAGGCCGCGGGCCCTCCGGATCTGGCCTCTTCCCATGGCCAACGTACCCAGGCTGGCCAGGTTGAGGGCTTGGCCGAGGCGGTTGCCGATCTCCTCATTGATGGCCAGGGCCCACTTGTAGTGCTGCTCGGCCTTGCGTAGGTCACCGAGGCGTCGGTACGTGCCGCCGAGGTTTGCAAGTAGCGCCGCCTCCGAGTGGCGGTGACCTATCTCACTGGCAATAGTAAGCGCCTCGTTAAGCCGCTCTTCTGCCTTATGGAGGTCGCCGCGCTCGGCGTAGATCCAACCAAGACCACCTAGCGCTTCGACTTGATTGAAACGGTTTCCGGTCTTCTCGTAGAAGGAAAGAGCCTTTTCGTAAAGGTTCTCGGCCTTATCAAGCTCTCCTTTGAGGGCATACACCCTGGCGAGGTCGGCCGAGTCTGCTGCTTCAGAGTCTTCATCGCCAAGATCCTGGGCGAGCGAGAGAGCTTTGTTGAGATATTCTTGGGCGGTATTGAGATCGGCGAGATCGGTGTAGACGACACCTAGGTTGCCTAGATCAACTTCTTGAGCGGCCCGATCACCGGTCCCCTCGTCTATATCCATAGCTTTCATGTGGTAGTCGACGGCCTTATTCAGGTCTCCCCGTCGCCAGGCGACGAGTCCGAGCCCAGTAAGAGCCGCGCTCTGTGCTTCGGCGGATTGTGCGCCGCGTGCCGCGAGCAGCGCTTGGTTGTAGTGACCCTCCGCCTCAGCGTGTAGGCTGAGGCGGCGATAACTTTTCGCGATAAGGAGGTGCAGTTCTGCCTTTGCGTCTTCATGCATATCAGGTTTGAAAGAGGCGAGCAAATAATCGAGGGCCCCTTTGTCCCGTCCATCGCGCAGTAACTCAATGGCTCGTGAAAGGTACTCAAGTTGCTGGGTCTCGGCCGTATCTACTAGTTCGCTTGGCCTCGTTTTTGGCGTAGCGGCTTCTGCCTGCGCGCCACGTTCTAGTTCGTCTAGCGTTGCCGTCCGTAGCTCTTGGCCCCGCTCCTCGACCTGTTGCTGGAGGCGCTCTATGTCCCTAGACAAGCGCCGTATGGCTAGACGGTACAACGCGACGATGTTCAGCACCAGGCTAGCCAGTCCGGCGGCTGCAGCTGCGACGACGAAAATTGCGATGGTATCCATCACATCGTTCCTTTAACCGCCGTTCTGCCGGTCGATCCTTCCGCGCAGGCGCTCAATCGCCTGATCGATACGGCTTAGTTCCTCTGCTAGGTCGGCGCGCCGTCTCGCGAGTGCCATTGTCATGTCTTCCCGTTCCCTTTCTCTTCTTAACTGTTCGTCTTGGTGGCGTTTAGCAAGCTCCGCCGCGTCCTCAGGCGTAACTGACTTATGCCCTTGGTGGGTAAGAGCTGTCTGCTTGCTCGTTTCGTCTCGCCTGCGCCAGGGCCAAGGTATACGACCGACTACCCATCGAAGGATCGCTACAGTGCGACCGACTAGCCATCGAAGGATCACTACAGCCGGGTCGCGCACAAAAACGGCCAAAAAAGCCGCGATAAGTGGTCCAGCAATGGCTCCTGCTATGACCGCGATGATTTCCATGGTCTGGCTGGACTTTGAGCCGGCAACCTTAGGCGAAGGAAGTCTAAAACATGCGAACTAGTTCGTCAATTCTACCACCGTGACGCCGTCGCCCCCTTCGCGGGGCGAGGCGGGGGCGTGCGAGCGCACGAGGGGGTGCTTCGACAGCGCCTCGCGGACGGCGCGGCGCAGCGTGCCCGTCCCCTTGCCGTGGACGATGCGCAGGGTGCCGGCGCCCTGGCGGAACGCTTCGTCCAGCCGCTGGTCGATCAGGGCGAGGGCCTCGTCGATGGTCATGCCGCGGACGTGGACCTCGGGCGAAACTCGCGATTCGAAACTCGAAACTCGAGGGGGCGGTGCCGAGTCGCGAGTTTCGAGTTTCGCCTTTTCGGCCGCTTCCACGTCGCTCAGCTTGACCTTTGCCCGCAGCGAGCCCAGCTTCACCTCGACCGCGCCCTCGGCGTCCGGCGCCGAAAGCGCCTCGCCGGGCTGGGGCACGCCCCGCACCCAGACGCGGTCGCCGGGGCCGATGGGCGGGAGGGGGCCGCGCGGCCGCTTCCGGCGCTGCTCCAGCTTCTGCACCTGCTCCTCTACCTGGCGGATAAGCTTTCGCGCCGTCTCCAGCGCCTTCAGCCGCCGCTGCGAAGGCGCCGCCGCGGCCTTCTCCAGGGCGCGGACGGCGTCCTGGAGACGCTTGCGAGCCCGCTCCACCTCGCGCTCCATCTGGCGGCGGGCCTGCTCCACCGTCCGCTGTCGCTCCGCGTCCAGGGAGGCGAGGCGTTTCTCCAGCTCCCGCTGCGCCGCCTCCGCGCCGGCGCGGGCGGCCGTCTCGGCCTTGCGCTCGGCGCGGGCGGCCTGGCGCTGCCGCTGCAGGTCTACGATCAGCGACTCCACCTTCAGGTGCTCGGGCGCGACGGAGCGCTTCGCCTCGTCCAGGATCGGCTCGGGTAGGCCCAGCCGCTGGGCGATGGCCAGGGCGTTGGACTGGCCGGGCAGGCCGATGCTGAGGTGGTAGGTGGGCGCCAGCGTCTCCGGGTCGAACTCCACCGAGGCGTTGGCGATGCCGGGGGTCTCGTGGGCGAACGCCTTCAGCTCGCCGTGGTGGGTAGTGGCGAGCGTCAGGCAGCCGGTCCGCAGCAGGTGCTGGAGGACGGCCTTGGCCAGGGCCGAGCCCTCCGTCGGGTCGGTGCCGGCGCCCAGCTCGTCCAGCAGGACGAGGCTGTTGGGCGTGACCTCGCGGAGGATGCCGATGATGTTGCCCATGTGCGAGCTGAAGGTGGAGAGCGACTGCTCGATGCTCTGCTCGTCGCCGATATCGGCGTGGACGCCTTCGAATACCGGGAGGCGCGTGCCCTCCTCCGCCGGCACAGCGAGGCCGGCCTGGGCCATGAGGGCCAGCAGGCCGACCGTCTTCAGGGCGACGGTCTTGCCGCCGGTGTTGGGCCCGGTGATGAGCAGGGCGGTGAAGGCGCCCTCACCCTTCCCTCTCCCTCGAGGGAGAGGGCTAGGGCGGCCGACCCAGACCGTGATGGGGACGACGTCGCCCGTCAGCAGCGGGTGGCGGGCGTTGACGAGTCGCAGCTGGGCCGGCGGCTCGGTCAGCCAGGGTTGCTCGGGGCCCTCGACGGGCAGGTCGCGGGCGCCGAGGGCGTCGCCGAGTTTGGCCTTGGCCAGTGCCAGGTCCACCTCGGCGAGCGCGTCCACCGCCGCCGCGATCTCGTCCGCGGCCTCGCCGACGGAGGCGCTGAGGGCGCGCAGGATGCGCTCCACCTCGCGCTGCTCCTCCAGCTGGAGCTCGCGCCACTCGTTCCCCAGCTCTACGGCCTCCAGGGGCTCCATGAACACCGTCGCGCCGGAGGAGGAGACGTCGTGGACGATGCCACGTATCTGGCCGCGCATCTCCGCCTTCACGGGGATGACGTAGCGGCCGTCGCGCAGGGTGATGATCGGCTCCTGCACGGCGGCGCGCCCGGCCTGGGAGTTGATGAGGCGCTGGAGCTGGCCGGTGAGGCGGTCGTGGGCGTGGCGGGCCTGGCGGCGCAGCTCGGCGAGGACGGGGCTGGCCCGGTCGATTATCTCGGCGCGCTGGTTGACGCAGCGGTTGATCTCGGCGATCAGGGGGGCGAAGTCCTCGATGGCCTCGCAGGTCTCGGCGAGAAGCGGCAGGTGGACGCGCAATCGGTTCACGGTGTCGCGGACGCTGCGGGCCAGCGAGAGCGTGGCCTCCACGTCGAGCAGCTCGCCGGGCTGGAGGACGTGGCCGAGGGCGGCCTGTCGCACCAGCTCGCGGACATCGCGGGCGGCGCCGAGCGATAGGTTGGGCTTCATCTCGGCCAGCTTACGGGCCTCGGCGGTGAGGCGCTGGCGGCGGCCGACCCCGCGGTAGTCGGACGAGGGC
>JACOUE010000019.1 GCA_016178045.1 Chloroflexota bacterium | reverse complement strand
CGAGCACCTTCTGGAGGAGATAAAGTCTCTCGCTCAGTGGGTCCGCTTCGAGTGCCGCCACCGTCTCCTCCACTCCGATCCGGAGTACGAGGCGATGGACCGGCACCTCCGCGGCTTCCACCGCGCCCGCAACCTGCGCATGCTCTTCTACGCTGCCAAGCTGGCCATCGTCGCCCTCAAGGCCCGCGAGCTGCTCGAGGGACGGAGCTATCCGACGACCCGCCTCGAGCTGCGCCAGCGGCTGACCGACCCGGACGACGTTGCCCTGGTGGATCTGGTGGAGGAGTGGCCGCTGCCCCGCGAGTCCTACCCGGGCGATGTCGTCGATCTGGCCCTGCTGCTCGACCGCTCCACCCGCCGGCTGGGGGACTGGCTCGAGACACGAGACACGCGTGTCTCGAGACGCGTGTCTCGTGTCTCGAAGGGGCCGGGCGGAGAGGTGGGGCCATGAGGCGACACTTCACCGCCACCGGCTTCGTTGTGCAGGGCGACCGCACACTGCTCCTCTGGCACAAGCGGCTCCAGGCCTGGGTCCCGCCCGGCGGCCACATCGACGCCGACGAGGACCCGGTCACCGCCGTCCTCCGTGAGATCCGCGAGGAGACGGGGCTGGAGGCGGAGGTGGTGCCGACGGCCCAGACCTTCGGCTTTGCCTACCCCGGACAGATACAGCCGCCCTACACCATCCTCCTCGAGGACAGCCCTGAGCCAGGCGAGGCCCACAAGCACATCGACCTCATCTACTTCTGCCGCCCGCGGCCCGGGGCCCGCCTCGACCCTCCGGCCGGTGACTCCATGCACTGGGTGGACGAGGCCTCCCTGCGGTCAAATCAGCCACTGGAGCTGGCCGCCTGCGGCGTCACCATCCCCCTAAGCGACGACGTCCGCGCCCTCGCTATCAAGGCCATCGAGGTGGCGAAAGCGTCGGAGGGAGCGATCTAGTGCTCGCCTTACAGTCCATCCGCGATGACCCCGACGCCGTCCGCCAGGCCCTGGCCCGCCGCCACACGGACGTCCCGCTGGACGAGATCATCGCCCTCGACGGCCGGTGGCGGTCGACCCTCCAGCAGGTCGAGTCCCAGCGCTCGGAGAGGAACGCCCTGAGCAAGGAGATCGGCGGGCTGGCCCGCATGACCACCGACGAAAGGGTGGCCCGCCGCGAGCAGAAGCACGCCGCCCACCGCCGCGACGACCTTGTCGCCCGCAGCGCCTTCCTGGGCGAGAAGCTGGAGTCGCTGGAGTCCCAGCTGAAGGAGATGGAGGCCCGCCTCCGCGACCTCCTCCTCCAGGTGCCGAACCTCCCCGACCCCGACGTTCCCGACGGCGAGGGCGAGGAGGACAACGTCGTCGTCCGGCAGGCGGGGGAAGAGTACCGCGATGGCTGGCGCCTGGCCCACTGGGAGCTGGGCGAGCGCCTCGGCATCATCGACTTCGAGCGGGGGGCGAAGCTGTCCGGCTCGCGGTTCTTCGTCCTCAAGGGCGCGGGGGCCCGCCTCCAGCGCGCCCTCATCCAGTGGATGCTGGACTTCCACACGGAGCGCGGCTACCAGGAGGTCTACCCCCCGGCCATGGTCAAAGAGGAGTGCATGTGGAAGGGCGGCTGGCTCCCCAAGTTCGCCGAGAACATGTACCACGACGCCGAGGAGGACTACTGGTGGCTCCCCACGGCCGAGGTGGCCCTCACCAACCTCCACAGCGACGAGATCCTGGAGCCGGATACCCTCCCCCTGCACTACGTCGCCTACACGCCCTGCTTCCGCCGCGAGAAGGTGAGCGCCGGCCGCGACGTCCGCGGCATCAAGCGGGTCCACCAGTTCGACAAGGTGGAGCTGTACAAGTTCGTGCCGCCGGAGCGCTCGGCTGAGGAGCTGGACAAGCTGGTCGCCGACGCAGAGGCCGTCTGTCGCGCCCTGGGCCTGCCTCACCGCGTCTCCAGGCTCTGCGCCGGCGAGCTCGGCTTCAACGCCGCCATGTCGTACGACATCGAGGTGTGGGCCCCGGGCTGCGAGGAGTGGCTGGAGGTCTCGTCCTGCTCCAGCTGCACCGACTTCCAGGCCCGCCGCGCCGCCATCCGCTTCCGCCGCCAGAAGGGCGGCCGGCCCGAGCACCCCCACACCCTCAACGGCTCCGGCCTGGCCCTCCCCCGCACCGTCATCGCCGTCTTGGAGAACTACCAGCAGCCCGACGGCTCCGTGGCGGTGCCGGAGGTGATCCGTCCTTACATGGGCGGAGTCGACGTCTTTCCCTCACAATAGAAGCGACGGCGGCAGCCGGCGTGCTCGGCTGCCGCCGTCACTCAATATTAAGTTGTCTTAACGAGTGCCGCCACGGGCCGCCTCACCGGTGCTCTTTGCTTCGCTTGAGCGCTCGGCGCCCTGGCCGTTGTCGGAGCCCGGCGGCTCCTGAGCGTTGCCCTGCTGGGAGCCCTGCCCGCCCTGGTCCAGCGACTGGCTGTTTTGCGCCTCGGACGAATGGTTCGACGCGCCGTCAGGGCCCTCGGCGGGGCCGTTGCCGTTAGCGTCGGCGTTGTCCTGGCCCTGGCCCTTGGCGTTGCCCGGGACGTCCGGGTCAGCGGTCGCATCCTCGCTCTTGCCGGGGCTGTCGCTCTGCCCGTCGCTGACGGCCGGGTCGTCGGAATGACTGGGAGCGCTGTCGCTCTTGCCTGGGCCCTCGTGGCCGTCGAACACGGGGAGAGAGCCGATGGTGTCGCTGGCGACGCTGCCGCCACGCTCGGCGATGGCGCCCGTGCCGTCGACGATGGCGCCGCCACCGCCAGTGGCGAGGGTGGTGGAGAGGGTGAGAGACGCGGTGACCAGCAGGATTCCGAAGATAACTTCGAGTCTTTCCAGCATCAGGTTCTCCCGCTTCTGCTATCAAGCTTAGGGGATACGCAGAGGAGATATGACACCCTGGCGGTAAACAAACGGTGAAAAGCGCTGGATCATGCAACCTAGCACGGGGAAATCAGGCGACAGAGCCGCTTAGAGGGGCTTAGAAGGCGCCTAAGGGGTGGCGCTGGGGGCCTGTCCGGGCGCCTCTGAGGCGTGCTCGTGACCGAGGGCGCGGCCCTGCGCCCCGGCGCCGTTCGCGTTTGCCCCGGAGACGATCTGGCCCAGGTTCGTAGGCAGGCCGTCGGGGATGTCGGCGTCACGAAGGCGCTCGCCGAAGGCGAACCCGGCGTCGCCGCCCTCGCTGCCCAGGGCCGAGAGGTCCACCGGCTCGCCGGCCGCCTCAAGGAGGAGCAGCTTGACGATGGCGCCGAACCCGATACCGTCGGCGTGCATGTCCAGCACCCTCTGCTCCTCCACGCCGAACGAGTCGGCGATGGCCTGGGCGATGCGCTGGGCGCCCTCGCCCAGCTCGCCCTCCTGGCCTTGGCCCTCCGCCTCGCCCTGCTGGGAGGGGTCGGCGGGAGGATTGCCCGGGTGGTCTTCGGCGAAGTCAGGCGGGTCGCCGCGGTCCCCGCCCACGGGCGAATGGCCGGCGAAGGCCACGAACGTGCCCAGGGCAAGGAGACCGGTCAGGATCAGCGTGGCGAGAACCAGGATGAAGCGCTTCATTCTGTTTGTTACCCCCCGACAGTGCTTTCACCAATAATATCGGCAGTTCGTGCCCCGAGGATACGGCCTCGCCGGCAATTTTCTTGTGAAATCTCGGCCGGTGCTATCATGGGTATCGCCATGAGCATCCTGGCCATCGACATGGGCACCGGCACCCAGGACATCCTCATCTTCGACTCGGCCCAGCCCGTCGAGAACTCCCTCCAGATGATCATGCCCTCGGCCACGGAGATAGCGGCCGGCCGCATCCGTCGGGCGACGAAGAAGGGACGGCCGGTCCTGCTGACGGGCGTGACCATGGGCGGCGGCCCCTGCCACTGGGCCCTGGAGGACCACCTCCGCGCCGGCGGCACCGCCTTCGCCACACCCGAGGCGGCCCGCACCTTCGACGACGACCTCTCAGCCGTCGCGGGCATGGGCGTGACCGTCGTCAGCGAAGACGAGGCGCGGGGACTGAAGGCTCACGCGGTCCGCGTCGAGATGCGGGACCTGGACCTGGCCGCGATCCGCCGTTCCCTCGCCGCCTTCGACGTCGACGGCCGCTTCGACGGCCTGGCCCTGGCCTGCCTCGACCACGGCGCCGCCCCGCCCGGCTACAGCGACCGCCTCTTCCGCTTCGAGCACCTGCGCCGGGTGGTGGCGGCCGGGAACGACCTCCGCAGCTTCGCCTACCTTCCCGACGAGGTGCCGCAGTACCTCACGCGGGCGCGGACGATGCTGGCGTGCGCTTCCGCCGAAGGCGGATCCGCCTCCGGCGGAGATGAGGGCATCCCCACCGTCTTCCTGGACACGGGGCCCGCCGCCGCCCTCGGCGCCCTCCAGGACCCGCAGGTGGCGGGGCAGGGGCAGCAGTTCCTCCTGAACCTGGGGAACATGCACGCCCTCGCCTTCCACCTGCGAGGGACCCACATCTACTCGCTGTACGAGCACCACACGGGCGAGGTGACCGGCGAGCAGCTGGAAGACTTCAGCGAGCGCCTGATGGCGGGCACCCTGGCCCACGAGGACGTCTTCGACAGCAAGGGCCACGGCGTCTTCTACGCCGACCAACCGAAGTCGCGGCGGCCGTTCGTGGCGGTGACGGGGCCGCAGCGGGGGAAGCTGCGGGGGAGCCGGCTCCAGCCCTACTTCGCCGTCCCCCACGGCGACATGATGATCTCGGGCTGCTTCGGCCTGACCTGGGCCTTTGCGGAGAAGCACCGTCAGCACCGGGAGGAGATAATCAGCGCCCTAGGTCTGGACCGCTCGCTGGTGGCAGCCTGAGGCGGCGGCCCTAGTCCCGCTTGCCCGGCACGAAGGGCCGCAGGCGGTCCCCGATGGGCTTAGGCAGCAGATCCTCGACGCCCACCCACTGGGTGAAGTAGTCGTTGATCTCGACCTCTTCGTAGCCGACGACGTAGCGCCAGGTGCGGATGCCCACCACCTGCGCCTTGACCTGCTTGCACAGCTTCTTCGCCTCTTCGGCGTGGCCGACCGGCACGTACAGGTACAGCGGCCCCAGCTCCGAGAAGACCTTCCACTCGCGGGCCTCGTCCCCGTTCACGGTCTCGGCCGTCTCCACCTCGCCCAGCAGCTTCGCGTAGTTCTCCGGGTCCAGCACCACGACGATGTCGGGAAACAACGCGCGGTTATCGAAGGTGCGGACGGCCATGGTGCGTTGGGGGTGGTTGACGTAGGTCTTGTAGTGGGGGTACCGGGGGGTGGGGAAGGCGTAGCGCGCCTTGGCGATGTCCTGCACGGCCCGGGCATGGATCAGCTCGCCGGTCTCGCCGCGGACGGCCATGCTTCCCCCTTTGCGATCGTGGCGGGTTTCACAATTGCTAACATGATAGTAACTGCCTCCCGTTACGTCCACTGGAGCCTGCCGCGGCGTTAGAGCGTCCCTAGAATGCAATACCGAGCGTAGGCGGGGGAGGCGGGGGGCGCTTCAAGCGACTGCGCCCGGGCTAGAGAGTCCAGCCCGGGCGCAGTCGCTATCAGCTGGCTAAGGCCGCCTAGTTGCCATCGGCATCGGCCTGGTCATCAGCCTGGTTGTCAGACGTGCCGTCATCGGATCCGTTGTCATCCTGACCGCCGTCCTCGACGTCGTTGCCGTCGCCTACGCCGTCTCCCTGGGTGTCATCTCCCTGGATGTCCTCGCCTTGGGTGTCATCTCCTTGGATGTCCTCGCCCTGGGTGTCATCTCCCTGGTCGTTATCGTCCACTTCCGCGTCATCGACGTCGTCAACCTCGCCGGACTCCTGGTCCGCGTCGAGTGATTCGTCTTCCCCCTCCTGTTGGGCTTCCAGCGCATCCTGGGATCCCTCGCAATCGGCCTCCAGAGCATCTGCCGCCGCCTCGTCCTGGGCGTCCAGTTGCTCGTCGCCGGAATCACACTGAGCGTCTGGGGCCTCGATCTCTGCCTCGTGTCTGGCCTGTAAGGCCTCGATCTCACCCTCGAACCCGTCGTCGGCGGCGCCATCGTCTTGGTTCTCATCGTGTAGGAAGGAGAACGCGTCCTGGGGCCCGGGTATCGGCGAGCCGGAATGGGCGGACGCCGCCATGGCCCCGCCAAGAAGGAAAACCGCGCCAAGGACGGCGGCGACGACGGGGAACAGTCTATGTCCGAAGATCGTCATCTGATTTGCGCCTCGCTTTCTTAGGTTTGGTTCGGCCAGTTCTGAGAGCAGGCGTTGGCGCCCCCACTGGTGGTCCGCGGCTGAGGGTTCTCCCCACTTCGTGCTGGCCAGCGTAGCCGCGAGTTCCAGGTAAGGGCGCAGCTCCTGGGCCCTCTCCGGGTGGCGCGCAAGGCAACTCTCGACGTCTCCGGAAGCCTCAAGCTGCCGTAGACATTCATTTAGCTCCTTGCGAAGGTCCCTGTCCATGCCTGCTCCTCCAGTCCTCTCATAAAGTTTATTGACCCGGGCGGCGAAAATTACCGACGATCGGAGAAATTTTTTCCCTCATTCGGAAAAATCGCGGCGCAGCCCCTCGATGGCCTTCGCCTGGAGGGAATAAACCTTGCGCTCCGGTTTCCCCAGCACACGCGCAACCTCCGCCAGTTGCAGGCCCATGTAGTAGCGAAGAGCGATCACCTCTCGCTGCTCGGCCGGCAGGCGGCGGATCGCCGCCTGAAGGTCCAGACGTTCGATGTTCGCCGCCGGGTCGGCGTCAGCGCTGATTTCGTCAGGGAGCGCCTGTGGATCCGGCGGAGGCCCCTGCGGTCGACGGGAGCGCAAGAAGTACCACAGCACTTGCGATTCCCCGTTGGCCCATCCTCGCTGGAAAGGGCGGTGCGAGTTCCTATAGTGACCAGCGACTACATTTCGAGCGATGCGGTACAGCCAGGCCAGGATAGGCCGCCCCCGGTAGGTGTACGTATGGATGCTCTTCAGGGCCTCCAGAAAGGTCGTAGCCGCCAGATCCTTCGCTGTGGTCGGATCAGAGGTACGCGCCCGGGCGTAGCGGTATATCTGGGCATAGTGCTGGTCGTAAAGCCAGGCCCAGGCCTCAGGCGAGCGGCCTCTCAGGGCCTCCGCCAGGCTCCTCTCGTCCTCCGCTCGTGGGAGCGCTCGCGCCGGGCAGATTTTTTGCATCAACGTAACATTTTAGAGACGACCCACGGCGGCGCACCGTTACGTCACCACGGAACTCGTCTGCGGTTCTACTAAGTATATGTCCTGGCGCGGGACATTTTACGTGGAGCTGAAGGAGCAGACGGAGAACCATCTGGTCCCCTGGCGGAGCTGCAGGCAGAGAGGTACGAGGCATGGGGGCCGGGGGACCTAGAGTTGGACGAGAACGGTGAGGAGGTGCTGAGGGACAACGTCTGGGAACGGGGCGGTCTTGAAAACCGCTGTCCGACTTTGTCGGACCGGGGGGTCCGGCAGACGCCCGCCCGTCTGGGCGAATCCCCCCCTCCTTTGGCTGACCGATGTCCTACGTGTGACAGGATGCCGAGCCATCCCGGCCCTGATAACATAGTCGCCGGAGGGGTGGCAGAGTGGTTGAATGCGGCGGTCTTGAAAACCGCTGTCCGACTTGTCGGACCGGGGGTTCGAATCCCTCCCCCTCCGCCAGCGATAGTCCACCGCCCATCGCCAGATGAAGGTCCACGAGTTCCAGGCCAAGCACCTCCTCGCCTCGTACGGGGTGCCCGTGCCGCGCGGCCGCGTGGCCTCCACGGCGGAGGAGGCGCGGGCCGTCGCCCAAGAACTGGGCGTGCCCGTGGCGGTGAAGGCGCAGATCCACGCCGGCGGCCGCGGCAAGGGCGGCGGCATCAAGCTGGCCGGCACACCGGCGCAGGCGGAGGAAGCCGGCCGCAGCATCATCGGCATGACCCTGGTGACACCGCAGACGGGGCCGGAGGGGCGCGTCGTGAAGCGGGTGCTGGTGGAGGAGGCCCTGAAGCCGGCCCGCGAGCTATACCTGGCCGTCATCATCGACAACTCCGTCGGGCGGCCGGCGATCATGGCCTCCGACGCCGGCGGCGTCGACATCGAGGAGGTGGCGGCGAAGTCGCCCGAGCGCATCCACCGCCTGGCCGTCGACCCGGCCATCGGCTTTCAGCCGTTCATGGGCCGGGAGCTGGCCCTGGCCATCGGCCTCGACGGCGACCTCCTGCGACCGGCGGTGCAGACGATGAGCGGCCTCTACACGGCCTTCGTCGAGAAGGACTGCTCGCTCGCCGAGATCAACCCGATGGTGGTGACCGAGGACGGCCGCCTCCTCGCCGCCGACGCCAAGCTCAACTTCGACGACAACGCCCTCTTCCGCCACGTCGACGACGCCGCCCTGCGTGACATCGACGAGGAGGACCCGCTGGAGGTGCAGGCCCAGGAGCTGGGCATCAACAATTACGTCAAGCTCACAGGCAACATCGGCTGCGTGGTGAACGGGGCGGGGCTGGCCATGGCCACGATGGACGCCATCAAGCTGGCCGGCGGCGAGCCCGCCAACTTCCTCGACATCGGTACCGTCAACAGCCTCGACCGCGTGGTCAACGCCTTCCGCATCCTCGCCGCCGACCGCGACGTGCGGGCCGTCCTCATCAACATCTTCGGCGGCATGGCGCGCACCGACGTCATCGCCCAGGGGATCATCGACGCGCACAAGGAGGTGACGGTGCGCGTGCCGGTGGTGGTGCGGCTGGCCGGGACGAACCTGGAGGAGGCGGAGCGCATCCTGGCGGGGTCGTCGCTGCCCCTGGTCCGGGCCGCCGACCTGGGCGAGGCGGCGGGCAAGGCGGTGGAGGCGGCGGGCGACGGAGGAAAATAGCGAATTTCCTGGCGGTTCCTGTCGTCCTATGAACAGACCAGGTGCCTCGACGTGAATCGGTTTCTTATCCCGGCGGCCGTCTTGGTCATCGCCGGGCTAACCCTCGGGCCCGTACCCCCCGCCTACGCCTGCTCCTGCGCGGCCTCGACTGCCGCCGAACTCGTCGCCGGCGCCGACATCGTCGCTACCGGTAAGGTGGTGCGCCTCCTCGACGAAGAGAGAGGCGGCGTCGACGCCATAGTCGTCGTCCAGCGCTACCTAAAAGGGGACGGCCCGGTCGAGATCACCGTGGACGATCCCGTCGGCGAGGCAGACTGCGGCTTCCTGGAGCGCGACTCCCTGGGCGAGCCGTACCTGCTCTTCCTGCAAGCCGGCGTGGGCCGGTACCGCACCAACATCTGCGACGGCTCCACCCACCTCGCCGGCGAGGAGGGCGACCAGCGGTTCCTGGACGAAGTCGTGGCGGTCACCGGCCTGGGCACCCCGACCGGTGACGGCGACGTCCCCTGGCCGAGCATCGTCCTCGGGTCCGCCCTCGGCGGAATAGCGCTCGCCCTCGCTTCCGCCATCCTTCTCCGCCGTCGTATCATGGGCCAGGATTAACCATGGCCCTTGCCGTCGTCACCGCCGCCATCCGCGAAACCAAGGCCGCCCACCGCGACCTCCTCCGCCTGGTCGACTCCCTCTCCGACGCCGACTGGTCGCGTCCGGTCCCCTACGGAGAGTGGACGGTCAAGGACATGGTGGCGCACCTGGTGGGCGACCTCAGCCCCGGCGGGGCCGGCCTCATCCTGGCTGGCATCCTCACGCCCGAGTTCATCGCCGGCACCGCCAGGACCTTCGACCGGCGACCGCTTAACGCCAGCCAGGTGGAGGAGCGGGCGCGGCTCTCGCCCGCCGACCTCCGCCAGATGCTGTTCGTCTCCCATGACGCCATGTTCGAGACGATGCGGCGGCTGACTCGCAAGCACCTCGCGACGCTGGCGCTGCCTGTCCCCATGGGGCCCGAATACGAGCTGACCGTGGAGGACTGGCTCTGGTCTGGCTACCACGACCGCTCGCACGGCGACGACATCCGCCGGGCCCTGGAAGCCGGCTGGCGCCCGGAGCCTCTCGCCTTCCTGCCAGAGATCGAGGCCACGTTCCGGGCGATGTGGCGCTGCCGGGAAGGGTTCCTGCGCGCCGTCTACTCCGTCGCCGAAGACGCCTGGGACGAGCCGAGCCCCTGTCGGGGCTGGTCGTACCGAGACCTCCTCGCCCACGTCGTCTCCAACGAGCTGCGGCCCCACGCCCGGCTCCGCTACCTGCTGGGCGAGGGCGACCCCGCCGAGCTCAAGGCAATCGTGGACGTGGACCGCTGGAACCAGCAGCAGGTCGAAGCGCGGCGCGGCCGCTCGCTCCGCGAGCTCGCGGACGAGATGGCCGTCAACCGGTACCAGACACTGCGCATGCTCAGCCGTCTGCGGCCCGAACACCTGGACGTCCCCCTCCAGATGTCTGACGGCAGCACCCTGCCGATAGTGCCTTACATCGAAATGTTCACCTCCCACGAGTCGCGCCACGCCGGCCAGCTGGTGCCCGCCAGCCGCGCCCGCCGGTGGAAACAGAGACGCTGAGCGGTGTCGATTCTCGTCAACGCATCGACTCGCGTCGTCGTCCAGGGGATCACCGGCCGCGAGGGCTCCTTCCAGGCCCGCCGCTGCATCGAGTACGGCACCAAGGTCGTCGCCGGCGTCACCCCCGGCCGCGGCGGCGAGACGGCCGAGGGCGTCCCCGTGTTCGACACCGTGAAGCAGGCCGTGGCCGAGACCGCCGCCGACTGCTCACTCGTCTTCGTTCCCGCTCCCTTCGCCGCCGACGCCGTGCTGGAGGCGGCCCACGCCGAGGTGCCCCTCATCGTCTGCATTACCGAGGGCATCCCCACGCTGGACATGGTGCGGGTGCGCCGCTACCTGGAGGGGAGCGGCATACGGCTCATCGGCCCCAACTGCCCGGGCATCATCACCCCCGGCCAATGCCGGGTGGGGATCATGCCCGGCGACGTCTTCTCGCCCGGGAAGGTGGGGGTGATATCGCGCAGCGGCACCCTCGTCTACGAGGCGGTCGCCCAGCTGACGGCGAGGGGCATCGGCCAGAGCACCTGCGTGGGCATGGGCGGCGACCCGGTGGTGGGGACGACGCCGGTGGAGGCGCTCCGCCTCTTCAACGAGGACCCCGACACCGCCGCCGGGCACCGCGCCGGCCAAGAAGGCAGCGCTGGCCGCGGCCGGCGCGACGATCGTAGACAGCCCGGCGGAGATCGGCGCCGTGACCGAGCGCGTCCTGCGGGAGCGTGGGCTCCGGGTTGGGTAAGCTTACACTTGTGAAACATTGCATTTAGGCCCTCGTGTGATAGACTAGGCCTTGGCGCGAGGCGCCGGATTCAGGAGGCGGAAAGCTTGGGCTACAAGATCCTCGACTGGTGCATCGGCTGTACGGCCTGCGTGAAACGCTGCCCCACCGACGCCATCACCGGCGAGCGCAACAAGATCCACATCATCGACCCCGACCTTTGCATCGACTGCGGGGCCTGCGGCGTCGTCTGCCCGGTTGAGTGCATCGCCGACGAAGAGGGCGACATCTGCAAAGGCTTCCCCCGCCGTGAATGGCCGAAGGCCATCGTCATTGAGGACAACTGCATCGGCTCCGGCTGCGAGCTCTGCATCCACATCTGCCCCTTCGATGCCCTGTTCCTCAACACCAGCGGCGAGCGCGTGGGCGACTTCTTCGGCGTGGCCGAGGTGATCGAGAAGCGCTGCACCGGCTGCCGCCTCTGTGAGCAGGCCTGCGGCTGGAGCGCTATCTATATCGACCCGCCGCGGGAGGCGCTGAAGAAGCGCATCTTCGAGCCGGTCGAGATGGTCGACACGGCCGCCGGCTAGGCCGCCTCCGCCGACGTCCTTATCTCTGTCCCCGGCCTGGTTTTGCTATACTACAATCGGCCGCCGCGGAGGGATCGCATAGTGGCCGAGTGCGCCCGCCTGCTAAGCGGGTACCCCGAGTAATCGGGGTCGTGGGTTCGAATCCCACTCCCTCCGCCAGTTGCAGACCTACGTGAACAGGTCCAGGAACCGCTTCCCGATAAACGCCAGCAGAAAAGCCCGCGATACCTTCCCCACCGCCACCGGCACGAAGAACCGCCAGAACGCCATCCGTACCGCCCCCGCCGTTATCCCGGCAAACTCGAAGAACGGGTTCGGCACCGCCGCCAGGACCAGCAGCGTGGGCACGCCGTACCGCATCATCAGGCGGTCGACCAGCCCCGCCGCCCCCCGCAGCCAGCGGCCGATGCGACCGCGGACGGGCATCTTTCGCTCGGCGCTCAGCTCACGCAGGCCTCGCCCGGCGGCGTAGGCTGTGACCTCCGCCACCGCCATCCCCGCCCCGCCCAGCAGCGCGACCGCCACCGGGTTCAGCGAGTCGGCCAGGGTCACGATGAGCAGCTGGCCGCCAGCCGTGAGCCCTGGCACGGGGAAGAACAGCGTCGCCGTCCCCAGGAAGTTGGCGATGAAGACGCCCGGGTAGCCCAGGTTCTCCAGGTCCTCCTGGCTCACGCCCAGGACCAGGGGCAGCACGCTCACCAGCGCCGCGATGACGAAGATGACCGCCGCGGCGGTGCCTAACAGCACGGGGGTCGGCACCGCGCGCAGACGGCCGGGAAGCCGTTCCTTGATCCGGGGGCGCCGACGCCGTTCGCTGCGGGCTTCCTCCTCCGCTACTTCCGCCGGTTGGGGGGCTGGGGCGGGCGTGGCCTCCTCTTCCATCGCCGTCCAGTATACGCTAACCCCTCCGACGGTACGCCCGCTCGTTTGAACTGGCTCGGGCCGCGATGCTAGAATCGAACCCGTCATGAGGTACCACATCTGGACTGAAGGGTGCCAGATGAACGAGGCGGACTCCGAGAAGCTGGCCGCCGGCCTCGCCAGGCTGGGCTGGGAGCCGGCCCCCAAGCCGGAGGAGGCCGACCTCGCCGTCGTCAACACCTGCGTCGTCCGCCAGAAGGCGGAGGACCGCGCCGTCAGCTACCTGGGGCACCTCCGCCGCATCAAGGACGGCCGCGACGGCGAATACCGCATCGCCGTTATGGGCTGCCTCGTCGGCCCCCGCACCGACGACCTCCGCGCCCGCTTCCCCTACGTCGACGTGTGGGCGCGGCCCCAGGCCTTCGACGTCATCCTGCGGGCCCTGGTCCCCGACGACGACCTGGGCGGCGAGTTCTGGCCCCAGACCTTCCCGGAGCCGAAGGGCCCCACGGCCTTCGTCCCCGTCATCCACGGCTGCAACAAGTTCTGCACCTACTGCATCGTCCCCTACCGGCGCGGCCGCGAGCGCTCCCGCACCATCGTGGACATTGCCCGCGAGGTCGCCGCCCACGCCTCGCGCGGGGTGAAGCAGGTCACCCTCCTGGGCCAGACCGTCGAGGCGTACGGCAAGGACCTTCCGGGCCGCCCGGACCTGGGCGACCTCTTCGCCGCCGTCCACGACACGCCCGGCCTGGAGCGCATCCGCTTCCTCACGTCGTACCCGAAGGACATGACCGAGCACATCATCCGCTCCGTGGCGGAGCTGCCCAAGGTGTGCGAGTACTTCAACATCCCCGTTCAGGCCGCCGACAACGAGGTGCTGGCGAGCATGCGCCGCGGTTACACCGTCGAGGAGTACGTGGAGTGGGTGCACCGCATCCGCGAGATCGTGCCCGGCTGCTCCATCAGCACCGACGTCATCGTCGGCTTCTGCGGGGAGACGGAGGCCCAGTTCCAGAAGACGCTGGACTTGCTGGAGGAGCTGCGCTTCGACAAGGTGCACGTGGCGGCCTACTCGCCGCGGCCGGGCACCATCGCCTGGCGGACGATGGGAGAGGACGTGCCCCAGCAGGAGAAGATGCGCCGCCTCCACGCCCTGGAGGAGGTGCAGGAGCGCATCGCCGCCGAGATCAACGTCGGCCTGCTCGGCTCCGTCCAGGACGTACTGGTGGAGGGGGAGAAGGGCGGCCGGCTCAACGGCCGCACCCGCACCAACAAGCTCGTCCACTTCCGCGGCGGGGCGCAGCCGGGCCACCTCGTCGACGTCCGCATCGAGAAGACGAGCCCCTGGTCGCTCCAGGGGACGCAGGTGGCGGTGCGCGAGCCCGCCGCCGTCTAGCGCGATACCGTGGCTGATCCCGCCGAGGACAAGCATTCTACCAGTGCCGTCCGGCGGCCGTCCCCGGACGTGGCCGTCCTCGTGGTCATCTTCACCGTGGAGGCGGACGACCTCCGCGTCCTCCTGATCCGCCGCAGCGCCGAGCCTTTCAGGGACTACTGGTCGCTGCCCGGCGGTCTCCTCGCCCCGGAGGAGTCGCTGGACGCCGCCGCCGCCCGCAAGCTCCAGGAGGAGACGGGGGTGACGGACGTCTACCTGGAGCAGCTCTACACTTTCTCGGACCTGGACGGCCGGGGCAGCGTGGCCGTCTCCTACTTCGCCCTGGTCAACAGCCGGCGGGCGAAGCTGGCCCGCCGCCGGGCCTGGCCGCCCGGCTGGTTCAGCATCGAGAGCCTGCCGGGCCTCGCCTTCGAGAACAACGGCGTCATCGACTACGCCCGCGAGCGCCTCCGCGCTAAGCTCGACTACAGCAACGTGGCCTACTCGCTCCTGCCGGAGTACTTCACCCTCAGCCAGCTCCAGCGCGTCTACGAGGCGATCCTGGGCCGGCCCCTGGACAAGCGCAACTTCCGCAAGCGGATGCTCTCCCTGGGGATCATCGTGGCCACGGGCCGAGTGGCGGCAGAGGGCGCCCACCGCCCAGCCCAGCTCTACGCCTTCCGGGAGCGCAAGCCGATCGTCTTCTGAGCCGCACTATCGCCTAACTAGCGCCGGTGATACAATGCCCGCAATTGTCTCGGGCGAGTTGTCGAGGAGGGCCGATATGAGATCGCTGTTCGCATTCATGTTCGCCGGCACGATGTTGGTCGCATTGGGAGCTATCGCCGCGGCCTGCGGCGGCGGGAACGAGCTGGAGGAATCGCTCCAGTCGCTAACGAACGGCCTGCTCGCCGTCATGGTCCTCCCCAAGGAGGAGCTTGGCCCCGACGCCGCTGACCTGCCGCTGGATAACAGCCCGTCGGAGTCGGGCTTCCAGGACAACAAGGCCGCCGCTCAGGATACGGCCGACCCCAATGACACGGCAGCGGACGTCGCAGAGGCGGGGCGGATCAACGGATACGAGCTGTCCTACAGTGACTTCTCACGGCTGGGGGAAGCCGAGGGAGCCGTCGAGGCGGACACTGCGGTGGAGCTGTACAGAGACGCCGACGCGGCATCGGCCTGGCTGGCCAGACTGGTGAATGACATCCAGGGGTTGGAAGGTCAGGAGGCTCAGGAGGGCTTCAGCGTGAAGAACGTCGAGACGTTTACGATTGACGGTCTAGGCGACGAGGCGACAGGCTTGAGGTATCGATTCAGCGTGGGTGATGCAACGGGCCATACCACGCTCGTCATCTTTAGGCTCGACCGACTGCTTGCGGGGACAGTCCAGGTGAGAAACGATGACAAGGATGTCGATTCACAGGTCGAGCAGACCGCTCGATCTCTGGAGGAGCGGATCAAGGGGGTCGCGCTGGGCGATATTACCGCCACGCCGGTTCCGCTGCGGTAGGTTGGACTAGACCTCACCGCCGTTCGCGGCACTACGCCTTCCGCGATCGCCGGCCGGTCGTCTTCTAGCCCCAACTAGACAGCGGGCAGCCACTCGATGTACCGTATCAGTGATAGGAAATTCGTCCTGAGGCCATTGAAGTTCCCGACGAATCTGCTATGCGGAACGAGTTCACCGCTATCATCGAGCGCGACGGCAAATGGTATGTTGCTTACTGCCCCGAAATACCGGGAGCCAACGGCCAGGGGCGCACTAAAGAAGAGGCGCGCGCCAGCCTGGCCCAGGCCGTAGCCCTCATCCTTGAGGACCGGCGTGAGGATGCTCTCCGTGGCGTCCCCCCTCAGGCCTCACGCGAGACTATCACCGTCGAGTGAAGCGGAGCACGCTGCTCCGATATCTGCGCAGGAACGGCTGCTACCTTAAACGCGAGGGCGGCGGCCATTCCCTCTGGTGCAACCCGGCCACTGGCGCCATCGAGGCCGTTCCCCGTCATGCCGACATCGCCAACAAGCTCGCCCGCAAGATCTGCCGCAGTCTCTCGGTTCCGGAGATCGGCCGCTGAGCCGCTACCGCCTCGCCCAGCCCTACGCCTTCCGCGAGCGCCGGCCGGTGGTGTTCTAAGGCCCGGTGCCATGATAGGCTGCCCCTCCAGCCGGTAGTGGGTCAGTTTCTGACCCACTACCCCCTGAGTGTCCCCTTGACACTTTCTCCCGCCTGTGCTAGCCTGAAGGTCAAGAAAGTGTAGGTCTTACACTAAGTCCCGCTGGAAAGGGTCGCGCCCGTGGCCGCCAACGCAAAAACCATCACTCTCATCTCCGAGGAGGACGTCCTCAATGAGGCAATGGAGTGCCCCACCGACCGCGCCCTGGACACGAAACCCCTCGCCGAGGAGCACGCCTTCGCCTTCTGGCAGAAGGACATCCCCGAGGAGTACTGGCACCTCACCGCGCCGGAGATAATCGAGCGCGTCCGCGTCGCCCGCGAGAAGCTGGGCAAGCGCTGCATCGTCCTGGGCCATCACTACCAGCGGGAGGACATCATCCAGTTCGCCGACCTGCGGGGCGACTCCTTCAAGCTGGCGCGGTGGGCCTCCCAGCAGGCCGAGGCGCAGTACATCGTCTTCTGCGGCGTCCACTTCATGGCCGAATCGGCCGACATCCTGAGCCAGCCCCACCAGAAGGTGATCCTCCCCAACATGTCCGCCGGCTGCTCCATGGCCGACATGGCCGACCCCGAAGACGTCTACGCCTCCTGGGACGAGCTGCGGGACGCAGGCGTCGGCGGCATCGTCCCCGTCACCTACATGAACTCCGCCGCCAGCCTCAAGGCGTTCTGCGGCAAGAACGGCGGCATCGTCTGCACCTCCTCGAACGCCAGGAAGGTGTTCGAGTGGGCCTTCGAGCGGGGCGAGCGCGTCCTCTTCTTCCCCGACCAGCACCTGGGGCGGAACACCGGCCTCAAGCTGGACATCGCCCTGGACGAGATGCCGGTCTGGGACTACACGCTCCCCTACGGCAGCCTCGGCGGCAACGCCCTCGAGCAGCTGGAGCGGGCCAGGGTGATCCTCTGGAAGGGCCACTGCTCCGTCCACCTCCGCTTCAGCGTCGACCAGATCGAGGCGGCGCGGCGCAGGCACCCCGGCATCAACGTCATCGTCCACCCGGAGTGCCGTATGGAGGTGGTGCAGGCGGCGGACATGGACGGCTCCACGGAGTTCATCGCCCGGACCATAAGCGAGGCGCCCGCCGACAGCGAGTGGGCCGTGGGCACGGAGATCAACCTGGTGTCGCGCCTGGCCCGCGAGAACCCCGACAAGCTTGTCTTCTGCCTCGACCCGGTGGTCTGCCCCTGCTCCACGATGTACCGCATCCACCCAACCTACCTCTGCTGGGCCGTCGAGTCCCTGGCGGAAGGGCGCGTCGTCAACCACCTCAAGGTCGACGACGAGACCGCCCGCTGGGCCCGCATCGCCCTGGAGCGGATGCTGGCGGTGCCCTAGCCGCCGATGCCCCCTGACGCTTCGTACGACTACATCATCATCGGCTCCGGCATTGCCGGCCTCTACGCCGCCCTCCTCGCCCGCGAGCATGGCAGCGTCCTCGTCGTCACCAAGGGCTCCATCGACGAGTGCAACACCCGCTACGCCCAGGGCGGCATCGCCGCCCCCATCGGCGGCCAGGACTCGCCCGCGCTGCACTGGCGGGACACCGTGTCCGCCGGCGCCGGCCTCGTCGACGAGGAGGCGGCCCGCCTCCTGGCTGAGGAGGCCGCCGACCGCATCGACGACCTGGTGCGGCTGGGCGTTCCCTTCGACACCGTCGGGGGGGAGATCGCCCTCAGCCAGGAGGGCGCCCACAGCGTCCCCCGCGTCGTGCACGCCGGCGGCGACTCCACCGGCGCCCACATCGAGCTGACCCTGTCCGGCATCGTCAAGCTGTCGCGGGTCACGGTGATAGAGGAGAGCCTGGCCGCGCGAATCGTCGTCGAAGGCGGGCACGTGACCGGCATCGACGCCCTCGAGTGGCGGTCGGGGACGGCAAGGCGGTTCGAGTGCCGCCACCTGATCCTGGCCACGGGCGGCGCCGGGCAGATGTACCGCGTCAGCACCAACCCGACCGTCGCCACGGGCGACGGTATCGCCCTGGCCTACCGGGCAGGGGCCGAGGTCATGGACATGGAGTTCTTCCAGTTCCACCCTACGGCGCTGCGAAAGCCCGGCGTGCAACCGTTTCTCATCTCGGAGGCCGTGCGCGGCGAGGGCGGCCTGCTCCTCAACGTCCGGGGCGAGCGGTTCATGCCGGAGCACCACCCGAAGGCGGAGCTGGCCCCCCGCGACATCGTCGCCCGCGGCATCGTCGCGGAGATGGGGAAGACGGACGCCGACCACGTGCTACTGGACGTGCGCCGCCTGCCCCCGCCGAAGGTGATCGCCCGCTTCCCCCAGATCTACCGCTTCTGCTTGGAGCACGGCGTGGACATGACGAAGGAACCGGTGCCCGTCTCCCCTGCCGCCCACTACACCATGGGCGGGGTGCGCACCAACGTCTGGGGGGAGACCACCCTCCCTGGCCTCTACGCCTGTGGCGAGTGCGCCTGCACCGGTGTCCACGGCGCCAACCGGCTGGCCAGCAACTCGCTGCTGGAGACGGTGGTTTTCGCCAAGCGGGTGGTGCACCGCAGCGTCGAGTCCCTCGGGACGACGGCGGAGCCGGCACCCGCTGCCGTCGACCTCAGCCAGGCGGCGGCAGGGGAGGCCCCGCCCCTGGACCTGGCGGCGCTCCAGTCGCTGATGTGGGACAAGGTCGGCATCGTGCGCGACGGCCGGTCCCTGGCCGAGGCGAAGGCGCTGCTCTCAGCCTGGCAGGCGACGGCGTCGCCGCCGGGCGACCGGCCTTCGCACGAGCTGGCGAACCTGCTGGCCTGCGCCCGGCTCACCACGGAGGCGGCGCTCATGCGGGAGGAGAGCCGGGGCGCCCACTACCGCTCGGACTTCCCCGAGCCGCGGGAGGAGTGGCGCCGGCACATCGTGTTCCGGAGAGGCGCTTGAGAGCCACCGACCTCGTCGCCCGACTCGACGAATACTTCCACCTGGAGCGCTACTCCACTGACGACTTCGCCGCCATCATCGACTTCTGCCGGGAGACGGGCATCCCCATCGAGGATTACGCCACACCGCAGTTCCTCACCCGCTTCAACGGCCTCATGCTCGACAACACGGACGAGGTACCGCAGGTCTTCTGCCTGGTCTTCCCGTCCGACGAGGTGCTCGCAGAGGTCGCAAGCCGAGCGGCCCGCGGCGCCCTCATCTTCACCCACCACCCCATGGACATGGAGACGGGCGGCCGCGGCCTTCTGCCCATCGCCCGCGAGTGGCTGGACCGCCTGCGCGTGCGCCGCGTCTCGCTCTACGCGGCGCACGCCCCCCTCGACTGCCACCAGGCCACCTCCACCAGTCGCTCCCTCGCCGGCGCGGTGGGCCTGCGCAGCGACGGGACCTTCGCCGGGTACTTCGGCGGCCACGCCGGTGTCTACGGCCGCGTCGACCCGCTGCCATTCGACCGCTTCGTGGAGCGCGTGAAGAAGGCGTGCGGCGTGGCCATGGTGCAGGTGCAGCAGGCGCACCCCGTGGTGGAGCGGGTGGCGGTGGTGGCGGGGGGCGCCGCCTTCCCGCCGCTCATGGAGGAAGCGCAGGCCCTAGGCTGCGACACCTACCTCACCGGCGACTGGCGCGTCCGGCACGGCGGCGCCTGGGCCGAGGATTTCCGCCCGAAGTTTGAGGAGGCGCTGAAACGCATCCGCCTCAACCTCGTCGGCGGCTCCCACTACGCGACCGAGTCCCTGGTCCTGCGTGACGAGATGGTGCCGTACTTCCAGTCGCTGGGCCTGGCGGCCGAGTTCGTCCCCGTGGCCACGGCCGCCGCCCGCTTCGTGGAGGCGCTGGCAGGGACGAAGACGCGCCTGCGCGACACCCGCAAGACGGTCCCCGCCCTGCGGGCGCTGGAGAAGTACGCCGTGCGCGCGGGCGGCGGCGCCAACCACCGCCTGGACTTGGCCGCGGGCGTCCTCATCAAGGACAACCACCTGGCCGCCCTGCGACGTCGCGGCCTCGGCATCGCCGAGGCGGTGCGCCTCGCCCGCGAGGCCAACCCGGGCCTGACCATCGAGGTGGAGGTGACGACGGTGGCGGAGGCGCGCGAGGCCCTGGCCGCCGGCGCCGACGAGTTGCTGCTGGACAACATGCCGGTGGAAGCGATGCGGGAGGTCGTGGCCCTGGCGAAGGGTAAGGCGGTACTGGAGGCGTCCGGCGGCCGCCGTCACCCACTCGGCGGCGGCGCTGGACCTGGGCCTGGAGGGTGAGGGCTACAGGTCCCGGCTGTCCAGCAGGATCGTAACCGGCCCCTCGTTCACCGGCTCCACCCGCATCCGGGCCCCGAAGCGCCCCGTCTGCGTCGGCACGCCCGCGTCCCTCATCGCCTGCGCGAAGGCGTTGACCAGCGGCTCCGCCTCCTCCGGCGGCGCGGCGTCCGTGAAGCTGGGGCGCCGCCCCTTCCGCGAGTCGGCCAGGAGGGTGAACTGGCTGACCACCAGCGCCTCTCCACCCACGTCCAGCAGCGACAGGTTGAACTTGCCGTCGGCGTCGGAGAAGATGCGCAGCTCGGCGCACTTCCGCGCCAGCTTACGGGCATCCTCCTCGCCGTCGCCCTGGGCCACGCCGACGAGGATCAGAAGGCCGCGGCCGACCGCGGCCACACGCTCGTCGCCGACGTGGACGGCGGCCCGGCTCACCCGCTGGATTACCGCGCGCACCCCGTAGCCCCGGGGAACAGGGGCGGCGACATGTTCCCTGTTCCTTGTTCCATGTTCCGTAAGGGAGAAGGGCCTAGACGGAGGACTCCGACTTCGACTCGTCGCCGGCGGCGGAGGGGGATGACCCACTGTCCCCGCCCTCCTCGCGCCGGTGCCCGTCGGAGCGGTTATCGGTGCTGTAGAAGCCGGGTCCCTTGAAGAGGACCGCGGGCAGGCTCAGGAGGCGACGAGAGGTGCCGCCGCAGCTGGGGCAGGCGTGCTCGGTGGGAGCGTCGAAGCCCTCCGAGCGCTCATACTGGTGCCCCTGCGGACACCGGTATTCGTAAATGGGCACGGCAGACCTCCAAGACGTAGAGAAAACCGCCCTTTTGGGGCAGCCTTCCTACCAAATATAGCGAACCTGCCGCTTCTGTGCAACTTATCGGCGCATCCGGCCCCTGAGAGGCCCCGCCGGCGGCGGCGATGACGCTACGAAGCCACCTATGCTATACTCGCCTTCGGATATCCCCCAACAGGAGGTTAGCTTATTGCCAGCGGTATCAATGAAGTCTCTGCTGGAGGCCGGCGTCCACTTCGGGCACCAAACCCGGCGCTGGAACCCCAAGATGAAGAAGTTCATCTTTTCCGAGCGCAACGGCATCCACATCATCGACCTCCAGCAGACGGTCCAGAAGCTGGAAGAAGCGAGCGAGTTCGTAAAGGACCTGGTAGCCAGCGGTGAAACGATACTCTTCGTAGGCACGAAGCGACAGGCCCAGGAGTCCATCGAGACCGAGGCCAGGCGCTGCGGCATGCCCTACGTCAACACCCGCTGGCTGGGAGGCACCCTCACCAACTTCCACACCATCCAGTCCCGCATCGACCACCTGGTCCGCCTCGAGGACGCCAAGCTGCGGGGAGAGATGGAGCGCCTGCCCAAGAAGCAGGCCGCCAAGATGGACGAGGAGATCGCCCGCCTCAACCGCCACCTCGCCGGCATCAAGGAGATGACCCGCGTCCCCGGCGCCATCTACATCATCGACCCCAGCAAGGAGCACATCGGCCTGGCCGAGGCCCTCCGCGTCGGCATCTTTGTGGTGGCGATGGTCGACACTAACTGCAACCCGGACGTCATCGACTACCCTGTCCCCTCCAACGACGACGCCATCCGCGCCATCAAGCTCATCACCGGCCGCATGGCCGACGCCGTCCTGGAGGGTCTGACCGCCCGCGAGTACGCGGCCAAGGCCGAGATGGAGGCGGAAGCGGAGGAAGTGACCGCCTACCAGGAGGCGGGCTACGTCTTCTCGCCCGACGAGCCCGGGCCGGAGGCCGCCGCCGAAGTGCCCGAAGAGCAAGCGAGCGCACCGTCGGAGTAGGAGACCCCCGGTGACCGTATCCGCGACCGCCGTCAAAGAGCTGCGCGAGCTGACGGGTGCAGGGATGCTGGACTGCAAGCAGGCCCTGGAGAAGGCCAAGGGCGACCTGGAGAAGGCCAAGGAGATCCTCCGCGAGAAAGGGCTCGCCCTCGCCGCCAAGAAGGCGGAGCGCGAGACCGCCGAAGGCGTCGTGCACGCCTACGTCCACCCCGGCGACCGCCTCGGGGCGCTGGTGGAGCTGGACTGCGAGACGGACTTCGTCGCCCGCACAGAGGAGTTCCGGCAGTTGGCCCAGGACATCGCCATGCAGGTGGCAGCCATGAACCCCCGCTACATCTCGGAAAGCGATGTGCCGGACGGTACCGAAGGGAACCCCGCCGAGGTGTGCCTCCTCCGCCAGCCGTTCATCAAGGACGAGTCGCGCACCATCGACGACCTGATTAAAGAAGCCATCGGCAAGATCGGCGAGAACATCCGCGTCCGCCGCTTCGCCCGCTTCGAGCTGGGGAGGTACAAGGAGGAGGCAAGCCCTCCATAGGAGGGAAGCCGCATGGCCAAGCCCGCCTACAGCCGGATACTGCTGAAACTGAGCGGCGAAGCCCTCATGGGCGACCTCTCCTACGGCATCGATACCACCGTCCTCAAGACCATCGCCCGCCAGATCAAGGGCGTGGTGGAGATGGGCATACAGGCGGCAGTGGTCGTGGGCGGCGGCAACATCTTCCGCGGCTCCGCGGCTTCGGAAGGGGGCATGGACCGCGCCACCGCCGACTACGCCGGCATGCTGGCCACCATCATCAACGCCCTCGCCCTCCAGGACGCCCTCGAGCAGATGGGCGCCGTCGTCCGGACGCAGTCGGCCATCACCGTGCAGGCCGTCTCCGAGCCGTACATCCGCCGCCGCGCCATCCGCCACCTGGAGAAGGGCCGCGTCGTCGTCTTCGCCGCCGGCACCGGCAACCCCTACATGACCACCGACACCGCCGCCGCCCTCCGCGCCATCGAGATCGACGCCGAGGTACTGCTCATGGCCAAGAACAACGTCGACGGCGTCTACGACGCCGACCCCAGCAAGGTCCCCTCGGCCCGCAAGTTCCAGACCATCAGCTACCTGGACGCCCTCAACCGCCGCCTCCAGGTGATGGACAGCACCGCCCTCTCGCTCTGTATGGAGAACAACCTGCCCATCATCGTCTTTGACCTGCGCGCGGGCAGCAGCATCGAGCGGGCGGCCCAGGGGGACAAGATCGGGACGGTCATCGGCCCGCACCAGTCGGTGCTGGTGGGGGCGGCCAGCGGCGCGCGCCGGGAGGCGGGCGGCTGATGATAGATGATGCCCTGGCCGACGCCAAGCAGCGCATGGTCAAAGCGGTGGAAGCGCTCAGGCGGGAGCTGGCCACCATCCGCACCGGCCGGGCCAGCCCCGGGCTGGTGGAAGGGCTGAAGGCTGACTACTACGGCACGCCCACGCCGCTGAAGCAGATCGCGAGCATCTCCACGCCCGAGGCGCGCCTCATCGTCATCCAGCCCTGGGACAAGCAATCCATCTCCGCCATCGAGAAGGCGATCCAGAAGTCGGACCTCGGGCTTACGCCCGCCAACGACGGCAACGTTATCCGCCTCACCATCCCCCAGCTCACGGAGGACCGCCGCAAGGAGCTGGCTAAGCTGGTGCGCCGGCGCGTGGAGGAAGGGCGGGTGGCCGTCCGCAACGTCCGCCGCGACGACCACGAGGAGCTGCGCGCCCTCCAGCGCGACCACAAGATCTCCGAGGACGACCTCCACCGCGCCGAGCACGAGCTCCAGAAGCTCACGGACGAGTTCATCAAGGAGATCGACAAGGTTGGGGAGGAGAAAGAAGCGGAGCTGCTTGCCGTCTGAGCAAGGGAGAACCGTGGCCGCCGGCGGACGTTATACTTAGACAGAAATGGTCACCGCGCTGCGCTCCACTTCACGCGCCCGCCCCCCCGCGCCGCTGCTTCCCCTCAAGCAGGTACCCCACCACGTAGCGATCATCATGGACGGCAACGGCCGCTGGGCCAAGCGGCGGGGCCTCCCCCGCCTGGCCGGGCACCGCGCCGGTACGGAGAACGTCCGCCGCGTCATCCAGCGCTTCGCCGACTACGGCGTCAAGTACCTCACCCTCTACGCCTTCTCTACCGAGAACTGGGCCCGGCCCAAGCAGGAGGTGCGCGGCCTCATGCGCATCCTCAGCCACGTCATCAAGCGCGAGACCAAGCACTTCCACAAGAACGGCATCCGCCTCATCCACATCGGGGACCTGGACGGGCTCTCGCCCGGGCTCCAGTCCGAGGTGCTCGACGCCATCGAGCTGACCAAGGACAACGACCGCATGACCCTGTGCGTGGCCTTCAACTACGGCGGCCGCGCCGAGATCCTCGACGCCATTCGCCGCATGCTCGCCGACGGCCTCTCGCCGGACCAGTTGGACGAGAACGTCTTCGCCGCCTACCTCTACACCGCCCACGTCCCCGACCCCGACCTGATCATCCGCACCGCCGGCGAGATGCGCGTCTCCAACTTCCTCCTCTGGCAGGGCGCCTACGCCGAGTTCTACTCCACCCCCGCCTGCTGGCCGGACTTCGACGTGCAGGACATAGACGAGGCGCTGCTGGACTACAGCCAGCGCCAGCGCCGCTTCGGCGGCCTGCTTCCGGAAGAGGCCGACTACCAGACGCGCCAGAGTAACGGGCGCCGCGCCGGCACCGACAAGACCGCTCGCTGATGCTCCCCCAGAGGGTCGCCAGCACCCTCGTTGGCGTCCCCATCATCCTCGGCTTGATCCATATCGGCGGCGTGGGCTACGCCGTCGCCGCCGCGTTTATCCTGGCCGCTGCCGCCCTCGAGTTCTACGCCGCCGTCGCCCCGTCACCCCCTGACCCCGCCGTCGCCGAGGCGACACCGGCCGCGGCTGTCGCCCACCTGCTGCGGCAGCGGCCGCTCGGCTACATCGGGGCGGGCGCCGTCGCCCTGCTGGTGGCGGGCGCCCAGAACGGCCTCGACTGGTGGACAGGCGCCCTCGTCCTGGCCGTCGTCATCACGTTCCTCTGGCTCATCGTCGAGGGGCAGGTGGAGACCGCCCTGCACGACTGGCTGTGGGCGCTGGGGGGCATCCTCTACGTGGGCTTCCTGGGCAGCCACCTGATCCTCCTCCGCCACCTGGACAACGGCCGCGACTGGTTGATGGTCGCCGTATTCGGCACCTTCATCGTCGATACGAGCGCCTACTTCGTCGGGCGGGCCATCGGCCGGCAGAAGCTGGCGCCGCGGATCAGCCCGGGAAAGACCGTGGAGGGTGCCCTGGGCGGCATGCTGGCCGGGTCCCTGGGGGTCGTAACGCTGAACTGGGTGACGGGCCTGCGCATCGACGTCTGGCCCGTCGCAGGGCTCGCGATTCTCCTCCCGATAGCGGCGCTGGCCGGCGACCTTGGCGAGTCCTTGGTGAAGCGGGGCGCAGCGGTGAAGGACGCCTCGGCCGTGGTACCGGGCCACGGCGGCTTCCTCGACCGCCTGGACAGCGTCCTCTTCACGGTACCTCTGGTATACTATTACGCGATATGGGTGGCCCTGTGACCGGCTTGGCCATCATAGGCTCCACCGGCTCCATCGGCCGCCAGACCCTGGACGTCGTCCGCAGTCTCCCCGACCGCTTCCGCGTCGTTGGCCTGGCCGCCGGCGACAACGTGAGCCTCCTGGAGGAACAGGCCCGCGAGTTCCGGCCCCGCCTGGCCGGCGCCGGCCGCGACCCGGAGTACGCCTACAGCCGGATGGTGGAGCTGGGGCTGAACTGCCAGTGGGCGACGCCGGAGGAGATGGCGTCGCACCCGGACGTGGACCTGGTGGTGATCGCCACGGTGGGGAAGGCCGGGCTGAGCCCGACGCTGTCGGCGCTCCGCTCCGGCAAGGCGGTGGCCATCGCCAACAAGGAAGTGCTGGTGATGGCCGGCCACATCGTCACCGCCGAGGCAAAGGGCCACGGCGGCGAGATCCGCCCCATCGACTCCGAGCATTCCGCTATCTGGCAGTGCCTCTGGGGAGAGCCGCTCGACGCCGTGGAGCGGGTCATCCTCACCGCCTCCGGCGGCCCCTTCCGAGACTCGCCGCTGGAGGAGCTGGCCAGCGTGACCGCCGAGGAGGCCCTGCGCCACCCCAACTGGCAGATGGGGCAGAAGATCACCGTGGACAGCGCCACCCTCCTGAACAAGGGGCTGGAGTGCATCGAGGCGCGCTGGCTCTTCGACATACCCCTGGAGCGCATCGAGGTGCTGCTGCACCGCGAGAGCATTGTCCACTCCCTGGTCGAATTTCGGGACGGGTCGGTGAAGGCGCAACTCGGGGTGCCCGATATGCGTCTACCTATTCAGGCGGCCCTTACTTACCCCGAGCGGCTGCCGGGCACGACGGCGCCCCGGCTGGACTTGAGGCGGATCGGCTCGCTCAACTTTGGTGCGATCGACATGAAGCGTTACCCCTGTCTGGGCCTTGCCCTGGAAGCCGGAGGACGGGCCGGGACCTATCCCGCCGTGCTCTCCGCCGCCGACGAGGTGGCCGTGCAGCATTTCCTGGCCGGCCACATCGGCTTCCTGGACATCCACCGGGTGTCGGAAAGCGCGCTGGCGGCCCACCGGGGGGCGGCGAACCCTTCGCTGGACGAGGTGCTGGAGGCGGACGCCTGGGCGCGCGCCTGGGCCGAGGACTGGGTGAAAGCGAAGACCTAGGATGACGACGTTGCGGCGGGACCCCAGGCCGAAGGCTGGGGCATTGCAGGTGCTGACCGCCCCCGATTGGGACAGGGTCTATGCCGCAGGCTTCAGCCTGCGGTGGGGGGCGCCATGATTCTCCAGACCATCCTCCCCTTCCTGGGGATGCTCATCTTCCTCATCGTCGTCCACGAGCTGGGCCACTTCGTCACGGCCAAGCTCACGGGCGTGAAGGTGCTGGAGTTCGGGCTGGGGTACCCGCCCCGCGCCTGGGGCTTCAAGTTCGGCGACACCATCTACTCGATCAACTGGCTGCCCCTGGGCGGCTTCGTCCGCCTGGTGGGGGAGGAGGACCCCAGCGACCCCCAGAGCCTGGCCGCCAAGCCCCGCCCCATCCGGCTGCTGGTGCTGGCGTCCGGCTCCATGATGAACTTCACCATCCCCATCTTCCTGTTCGCGGTCGCCTTCATGATCCCCAAGGACGTCCCCGTCGGCCTCACGGAGATCGCCGACGTCGTTCCGAAGTCGCCCGCAGCCGAGGCCGGTCTCAAGCCCGGCGACATCATCCTGGGCGTCAACGGCATGGACGTCAGGAACTCCCAGGAGCTGGGACGGGAGATACGGCTCAACATGGGCGAGACCGTGCTCTTCCGCATCAAGCGGCCGGCGTCCGACTTCGGCTCCGGGAGAACGGGAGGCGGCGGCGAAATCCTCGAGATCCCCGTCTACGCCCGCTACCGCACCGACGGCCCCACCGGGATCCGCATCCGCATGCAGTCCATAGCCTACGTGGAGAAGGAGAGCTTCCCCGTCTGGGAAGCAATACCCAAGGGCTGGAAAGCGACGATTGAATCCCTCATCCTGGCCCGGAACGAGGTCATATCGTGGTTCAGCGGCGGCGGCGGGCCGGAGGTAGCGGGGCCTGTCGGTATCGCTCAGGCCACGGGCGAGGTGGTGGAGCAGGCCGGCTGGCAGACCCTGCTCGACTTCACGGCGCTGCTCAGCATCAACCTGGCCATCATCAACATCCTGCCCCTGCCCATGCTGGACGGCGGCCGCATCGCCTTCGTCCTGCTGGAAATCGTGCGCCGGGGCAAGCGCATCGCGCCGGAGAAGGAGGCGCTGGTGCATTTTATCGGTTTAGCCGCTATCATAAGCTTGGCAGTTATCATCACTTACTTCGACGTCCTCCGTATCTTTAGAGGAGATAGCCTGTTCCGATGACGGAAGAGCTGGTCGCCCTCCATCGCCGCCGCAAGTCCCGCCCCATCCACGTCGGCAGCGTCCAGGTCGGCGGCGACGCCCCTGTCGTCGTCCAGTCGATGACCAACACCGACACGGCCGACGCCCAGGCCACCCTCGCCCAGGTCGCCGAGCTGGCGGAACTGGGCTGCGATATCGTCCGCATCGCCGTCCCCGACAAGGCGGCCGCGGCCGCCCTGCCCGACATCATCCCCCACTCGCCGGCGCCGCTCATCGCCGACATCCACTACGACCACCGTCTGGCCCTCGCCGCCGTCAGGGCCGGCATCCACGGCCTGCGCCTCAACCCCGGCAACATCCGCGACGCCGAAAAGGTGCGCCAGGTGGTGACGGAGGCTAAGGCGCGGGGCATACCCATCCGCGTGGGGGTAAACGAGGGCAGCCTGCCGCCCCTGCCCCCGCTAGCCGAGGGCGAGATGCCGCCCCCCAAGTCCAAGCGAATGGTGGACGCCGCCCTCTGGGAGATCGCCATCTTGCAGGAGATGGGGCTCGAGGACATCAAGATCTCGCTCAAGGCGTTCGACGTGCCCACTATGGTCACCGCCTACCGCGAGATCGCCAAGCTGGTGCCCTACCCGCTGCACCTGGGCGTCACCGAGGCCGGCACCCCCCGGGCTGGCTCCGTCCGCTCCGCCGTGGGGATCGGCATCCTCCTGTCCCAGGGCATCGGCGACACGATCCGCGTCTCCCTGGCCGCCGACCCCGCCGAGGAAGTGCCCGTCGCCTACGACATCCTCAACTCGCTGAACCTGCGCCAGCACGGCCCCACCATCGTCGCCTGCCCCACCTGCGGCCGCATCGAGATCGACCTCATCCCCCTGGCCAACCAGGTGGAAGCGTACTTCCAGAAGCTGGGCAAGCCGCTGACGGTGGCCGTTATGGGCTGCGTGGTCAACGGCCCCGGCGAGGCCCGCGACGCCGACATCGGCATCGCCGGCGGCAAAGGGAAGGGCGCCATCTTCCGCAAGGGCGAAGTGGTGCGCGTGGTGCCCGAGGGCCAGTTCATGACGGCGCTCGTCGAGGAGGGGCACCGGGCCATCGCCGAGAAGTTCGGCGAGGAGCTGGCGCAGCCCGCGACCCCACCGGGCGACCTGGGCGAGGTCCTCCCCATGACCGAAGTCTCCGAGCGCCCCGGCCGCGTGGCGCGCCGGCAGTAGGCCGCTACCTCATCCCCACCCCTTCGAGACACGAGACACGAAGTGGCCGTGTCGCGTGTTTCGTGTCCCGTGTGTCCCGTGTGTCCCGTGTCCCAGTCCCGTCCCCTTGACCCCCGACCCCCGTCCCTCGACCCTATAGGGGATGATCTTCGAGGTCCGGCTGGCCTTCGTCCTGGGGTTCTTCGCGCTGTGGGCGCTGCTGGGGCTCCTCCCCTGGGTCGCTGCCTCCCTGTGGCGGCGGGGGCGCGGCGTCATGCTGGCCCTGCCGCTGGCGATAGCGGGCGGAGCGGCCGGCGGCGTTACCGTCCCCCTGGCCGGCGCCGACGACGCCCGTGGCTTCCTCCTCAGCCTGGGGACGGCCTTTCTCGGTGGGGCCCTGGCCTGCCTCCTGGGAATTCGCTTGGCCACAACGGAGACGCGATCCCCCTCCCATAGCCGGCCGCCGACCCAGGACGACCGGCCAGACCAGCCCTAACTTCGGCACGACGTGACTCCAGAGGGGAGGGTGCCCGGGGCTGTGGGGCGAAGCCCCACGCAATTGCTTGGTTTTACCCGACAGACTTTGCCCAGCGGGCTCCTATCATGAAGTCGCTGGCCAGCCATGCGAGTGCGAGAGGAGGTAGTCATGTCCATCTACGTAGGCACTCAGATCGTCCCCACGCCCGGCAGCGCCCAGGCCGTCTTGGCCCAGGGGGACCGCTACAACAAGCTGGTCGAGAAGATTGGCGGCAAGGTGGTCGCTGGCTTCCAGATAGCGATCGGTCAAGGACAGGGCACTCTGGCCATACTGTCGGCTTGGCCAGACTTGGCCACGTACCAGTCGGCAACCCAGCGGGCTCAGAGCGACCCTGAGTGGCAGAAGTTCATCACTGAGGTCGGCTCCTTGGTCGCCGGCCTTAACAGCGCGGTCTACACCCCCGCGCCCACCTCGCCGATGCAATAGACAAGGCCGCCCGTTAGCTTTGGCTGCCGGCCGTTCGTTACTTATTGCCGGCCCGGAAGGGGGCTAGCGCAGCTTCACGTTTGCTGGTCGGCCGGCCATCGTCTAACCTGTTGGTCGATGGCCGAGGTTGCCCTCTCCACCATGTGGTCGCAGGGCCGCTTCCAGCGGATGCGCGACTTCGCCGCCGCCGCCCGCCGCCTGGGCTTCGACGGCATCGAGATCAACTACGTCATCCCGCCCGAGGGCGTCGACGAGTTGATCGATTCGGGCGAAATCGCCGTCACCTCCCTTCACTCCCCGACGCCCCGGGTCAAGACCCGCGACGGCCGCTGGAGCGAAGGGCTGAACCTCGCGTCAACGGACAAAGAGGAGCGCGGCCTGGCCGTCGAGCTCGGCAGGCGCACGCTCCAGTACGCGGCGAAGGCTGGGGCCCGTTACGTCGTCTTCCACCTGGGCGGCGTAGGCAGCGACGACTTCGAGGAGGAGAGGGCGCTGCGCCACCTCTACCGGGAGGGCCTGCGTGAGGGCGACGAGGTGGCGGGTCTGCGCCGGCGCTGCCGCGAGCGGAGGACGGAGGGCGTGGTCCCGCACTTCGAGGCCGCCCGCCGCTCCCTCGCCGCGCTGGCGGAGGAGGCGGCCCCCCTGGGCGTGGCCGTGGGCCTGGAGAACCGCTACCACTACCACGAGATCCCCACCGTAGACGAGGTGCACGAACTGCTGGCCCCTTACCCCCGCGAGCTCGTCGGCTACTGGCACGACGTCGGCCACGCCGAGGTGCTGCACCGCCTGGGCCTGGCCGACGGGTACCGTTGGCTCTCCGAGCTCGGGGACCGCTGCCTCGGCACCCACGTCCACGACGTCGACGGCGTCAGGGACCACCGCGCCCCCGGCCGCGGTGACGTCGACTGGTCGTACATAGCGGAGGGGCTCCCCCCGGAGGCGCCGCGCGTCTTCGAGATCAGCCAGCAGACGCCGGAAAACCAGGTGGCGGCGTCGATCCCCTTCCTGCGCCGCCGAGGCGTCCTTAGCTAGTCGTTTTCAGATAGCCCCTTACTCATTCGACTAGGCCATAACGACTAAGCCACACCTGCGGCCTATCCGGCCAACGAGCCGGGACAGGCCGATGGTTTAGTTGCGTAAACCCCTAGCCTACGAAAAAGGGCCACCCCAGATTCGTCCCCTCGTTGGTTACGGCCTCCTCATCGCTCTCTTCAAAATTGAAGCGACTTGAGCAATTGCCGCAGGCATGGTCTGTTGAAACGCCTACGCAGCATAACCGTTGTTTAACCTTTATGTCGTTATGCGTGTTCTAAACCGAAGGAGCATTTTCGGTTCAGGTTGGCAAAGATGGCTGCGCCACCCGTAACGGTCGCCAATGGTCGACATCTTATATTGCGGTGAACATGAAGTGCTCTTCGACAAGGCGCGCCTCGAGAACATGTAATGTTTGGCCATCCCAATTGTTGAATTATCGAGAAAACGTTAAGTGAGGGGGTTCCAAATGTCCTACCGCATCCTGATCCTGGCCGCCATCGTAGCGCTCTTGGGCGCCATGTTGGTCACCGGACCCGCCCTTGCGGGGAAGCCGTCCGCCACTACTACCGATACCGGCACGGCGACGTTGACGGCCTCACCGAACCCGGCTCCCGCTTACGGGTCCTTCCACGGCGAGGGCTGCAGCTACGTCGTTGGCAAGACTCTCAACGTCGTTGTCCACGGCGGCGGCGGCACGCTTTGGATCGGTGTCGACTCCTCGGGCTGCATGTCTTTTGACTGGCCCACGGCGGCACCAGGCAGCTATCTGATCGAGGCCTTCCAGCACCTCCGTGATCACGGGAAAAACCAGTGGGTGCTGATGGCTTCAACCACGCTCCTGGTACAGTAGATGACCGGGCTGCTGGCGGGGCGTCCCGCCAGCAGCCAGTCTGAGCCAACGTCTCGAACAGACGCGGGGGGCCGCTCACAGCGGCCCCCCGCTTACACCTACGGGTCAATCTTTATGGTGCAGGTGTAGATGTCCGCAGCGTCACCCAGATCGTTCGGCACGAGACCCGTGTACACCTCGGAGGTGTCGTCGAAATCCGTAAGTGTACCGTCCGCGGGTGTCGGCACTATCGTCCCCGACTTGTCCTTACATTCGATCCTCGCCTTGGTGACGCCCGTGGCGACCAGCGACTCGAAGCTGACCGTGATCTTCGAGAGCGGGATGTTGGTGAACAGGGCGTCCGGCGATACGGTGGTCGGGGTCTTCACGGGGTCCGCGCCGGAGGTCCGGCCTGCACACGACTGGGAGGAGGAAGCCACGTTCGTCTTGGTGCTGCTGTCCTCCTTGTAGATCGTGAACGACTCCAGCTCGACAATGCTGTAGTCGGTACGCGGTATGACGTTGTCGATGCAGATCACCCCGCCCGTGCTGTTGAACACGTCGTTCGTGAGGTCATCCGTGATGTCCAACGTGCCAACACCGTCCAACGGGTCTGGGGTTATCCTGAACTTCGCCCCCGCCAGCAGGTCATGGGTGCCCTCCGTGCGAGCGTCTTTGGCCTCCTTGCGGATGATGAGGCTACCCCGGCGGTTGTGGAAGTCGCACTCGTCGGAGTTATTGGTGCAGAGGGTGGTGCCGCCGGCGCCGGAGTGGTCGTCCGTACCGGGAATAGCGCCCAGGCCGGGCGAGCTCTCACTCGGTACTGCCGTGCCGATCACGGCGTTGAGTTCCTCGGCCTCATCCGTGGTGAGGTCGAGGTCGTTGTCTACGAGGTCGGTGTCATCGGACACCGTCTCCACGCGGGTCGGGTCGGTATCGGGCAGGAAGTCGCCGGGAGGCGCCGTCTCGGTCACGGTGTAGGTGCCGAGGCAGACGCGCTCCAGCTTGATCTGGCCTGCGTCCGGGTCCTTGTCGATGACGCTGTCCGCGCCGACCCCGTCGGTGTCATCGACGATGAGGAGGGCTGGGTCGTCCTCGTCACCGATGGTGCTACCAGGGAACAGATCGTTGGTGGTGTCGGTGTCCTGGCAGCGGAAGGGGCCGTCGTCGCCAGAAGTGAGGGCGTCGTTGTTAGCGTCAGCGCCGTCGATCTTGAACGTGGCCCCGCCCAGGAGCGGGTGCGGCGGCGCCACCGCGGCGCTCCGCTTCTCCCACGACAGCGTGCCCAGCCGGTTGCAGAAGTCCTCCTCGTTGTCCGGATTGGAGTCGGCGCAGTCGTTGGCGGACGTGCCGATCTCCGCGTTGGGGTCGCCAGCGCTGACCGTAACCGTGCGGCTAAGCAGTTTGTCACGCGCGAAGCCGGGGGGAGCAACGGTTTCCGTTATCGTGTAGGTCCCGAAGCAGGCGTTGTCCAGCAGGATCTTGCCCGCCGCGGGGTCGGAGTCGTTGAGGCCGTTGTCTACCACCGTCACGGGGTCGGTCGTGTCACCCTGGCAGTAGAAGGGGCCGTCGTCGCCGGAAGTGCCTGCGTCGTTGTTTGCGTCAGCGCCATCGACGCTGAACGTAGCCCCTCCCTGCAGGGCGCCCTGGTCATCGCGCTTCTCCCAGCGCAGGGAGCACTTGGAGATGTTGATCGTGCTCTCGGAGTCGTCCTTCAGCTCCGAGTTCAGCTCATCGGACGCCCGGGTCTTGAAGACCAGGTTGCTGAAGCCGGGGCAGGTCACGTCGATGCCGAACGCCGCCAGGTCCACGAACGTCTCCATGAACCCCTTGGCCGGCATGTCATCACGGAGCCGGCAACCGGGCGCGTCGTCGCGTCGGTACCCACCGTTGATGGGTCGCAGTCAGGGATCTCCGACCCCGCGCCAGAGGGGCCGCAGAACTTGAACACTCGCAGCTGGGGATTGCCGCCGGACTCTAGGTCGATGGCGATAAGGATATCGCCTACCGTCCGCGCTGTCTCACAAGCCGCGTAGTCGACGGCGCCCACGCTGGGGTCTAAGCCATCGTTGGTGCAGTCGCGTTTTACGTCCCTCTGGTTAAGTTCCGCATCCAGGTGGGTGCTGCCGTTAACGTCGAGGCGGGAGCTGCCGGTGAAGATGAAGAGGTCGTCGGTGGCCGTGTCCACGTCGAACGGGCTGTCGCCGAACTTGGCGTAGAGCATCAGTTCAGCGAAGTCACCCTTCTTCGGGTTGCTTCCGCCGACGATATCCCACTCCGTCCCTTCATTCTTGCTGCCGCCCGTGAAGTGATCACGGTCGGTGAAGTTGCCGGCGCTGCCGTCGCACACCAGCAGTCCGGCGCCGGCGGTTCCAGATCCTGGTACAGCGCCATCCGATGTGCCAGCTACTGCCGGCGCGTTGGCCTGCCTGCACTCGCCGATGTCAGCGTTGGTAAAGCTATCGGCAGCCCCGTCGCAGGTGGGCGGCGTAGAGGCATCGGCATCGTCATCGATAACGCGACAAGCGTCGATGACGCCCGCTGCGTTTACGGAGTCGTCGCCGTCCCAGTCAAGGACGCCATCGGTGCCGGCGTCGTCCTCCAGAACACCGTTTTTGCCGGCCTCGTTCGGGTCGAACTCGAAGTTCGGGGCGTTGGCGGTTCCCGCAGGGAGCGGGACCGCGAACACCACCACCGAGGCCAACACCAGCGCCGCCAGAATGGCGAGCGCGGGAATGATCCTGTAGCCTCGCTTCCGTACTATGAGTTGCATTGCCCTCCCCTTTCTTCCCGCGGGTTCGCGGGACTGCTTGTCCTGTCGTTGAAACCACTGCCATCGGTCTTCGCCGGAGACCCGGCGGCCGACCAGTTTCGACATCGCCACCTCCGCTGTAAGGATTCGGTTGTAGATTTGTTATAATAAAGTGACAGGGGGAACACCTCCTGTTTGTCGCTCCGGATTCAGGTTTGCGAGGCCTTCCGGAGCGACTCTCTTTTTCGACGCAGATTCTCTTGCCTACGCTCCTTCTAAAGCGCTGATGCGGCCGCAGTCGGCCATGTTTCAATACGGGGGGAATATCTCCGAGCCGCACCCGTCGATATTTCGCTACCCAGATTAATCAGGCGGTCGTGTTCTGTCAAGTCCCTGTTCACCACAGTCCCCCCCTAAAGACTTCCGCGCAACCAAAAAAGGCCAACGGGTCAGACTTCTTGACCCTTGGCCTCAACAAAGGTCGCGCGGAGCGCGGTTTTCTCTTATTCGGTTGCACTTTACTATAAAGGCGGTCGGGACAGGTGTCAAGGCTACCATCAGATTCAAAGTCAAACTATTTCTGAATTCTTGTTAATAGAAATGCCATTCACGTCATTCACCAGGCAAAAAAAGGAAGGCACGCCCGCAGCTTGACCCCCTGCCCGACGGCCCATATCCTGCGAAGCAGGAATGCGCCTGTCCCAGCTCTTCGGCAAGACCCAGCGCCAGCCGCCGGCCGAGGCGGAGACGCCCTCCCACCGCCTGCTGCTCCAGGCGGGGCTCGTCGGCCAGACATCGGCCGGCGTCTACGCCTACCTGCCCCTCGCCTGGAAGGTCCTGCGCAAGATCGAGCAGGTCATCCGCGACGAGATGGAGGCCGCCGGCGGTCAGGAGATCATGCTGCCCGCCCTCCAGCCCCAGGAGATGTGGGAGGAGACTGGCCGCTACCAGATCTGGAAGGACCTCCTCTTCCACACCGTCGACCGCCGGGAACGCCGGTTCGTCCTCGGCCCCACGCACGAGGAGGTCCTGACGGATCTGTTCAAGCGCCACGTCAAGTCCTACCGCGACCTCCCCCTGCTCGTCTACCAGATCCAGCGCAAGTTCCGCGATGAGCCCCGACCCCGGGCCGGCCTCATCCGCCTCCGCGAGTTCACCATGAAGGACCTCTACAGCTTCGACACCGACTGGGAGGGGCTCGACGTCTCCTACCAGAAGATGTACCAGGCCTACTCCAACGTCTTCCGCCGCTGCGGCCTGCCCGCCGTCGCCGTCATGGCCGACGCCGGCTCGATGGGTGGCCGCGACTCGCACGAGTTCATGCACCTCACCGAGGTGGGCGAGGACTCCTGCATCTTCTGCGAGTCGTGCGGCTACGCCGCCAACGCCGAGATCGCCCAGTTCCGCAAGGAGGCCGCCCACGCCTCGGAGAGGCCGCAGCCCGCGAAGGAGATCCCGACGCCCGGCCTCTACACCATCCAGGACCTGGCCCACCACCTGAAGGTGCCCACGTCGAAGACCTGCAAGGCCGTCTTCTACGCCGCCGACGGCCAACCCGTATTCGTGGCCATCCGCGGCGACATGGAGGTGAACGAGACGAAGCTGCGCCGCGCCGCCGGGGCCGTCGACCTGCACTACATGACCGAGGACGAGGTGATCGGCGCCGGCTTCGTGCCCGGTTCGGCCTCCGCCGTGGGCCTGAAGGGGGTCAAGGTCATCGCCGACGACCTCCTGCCGGAGGAGCGGAACCTGGTGGCGGGAGCCAACAAGCCGGACGCCCACCTCCTGAACGTGAACTACGGGCGCGACTGGAAGGCGGACGTCGTCGCCGACATCGCCCTGGCGAAGGAAGGGTACGGGTGCCTCCAATGCGGCGGGTCGCTTGAGGTGCGCCGCGGGATCGAGATGGGCCACATCTTCAAGCTGGGCACCTTCTTCAGCGAGCGCCTGGGCGCCACCTACCTGGACCGCGACGGCAAGGCCAAGCCGGTGATCATGGGGTCGTACGGTATCGGCACGGAGCGGCTCCTGGCCGCGGTCATCGAAGCGAACCACGACGAGCGCGGTATCGTCTGGCCGCCCGCCCTGGCGCCATACCAGGTCCACCTGGTGAGCCTGGGGGGCGACCGCAGCGCCGTGACGGAGGCGTCCGAGCACCTGTACGACGAGATGCGGCAGGCCGGCATCGAGGTGCTGTACGACGACCGGGACGAGACGCCGGGGGTCAAGTTCAACGACGCCGACCTCCTGGGCATGCCCCTGCGCGTCACCGTTAGCCAGCGCACGCTGGAGAAAGACGCCGTCGAGGTGAAGGCCCGCACCAGCCCGGATACGGCGCTGGCGCCCAGGGATCGGGCCGTGGAGGCTATTAGGGAAGCTATCGCCGGGCAACCGGCGGCCGAATAATTCCCTTCTCGCTGGGGTTGCGTGGCCCCACTTGACATGCTATATTGCAGGCGGAATAGTGGCCTTTGTTTTGGAGTGGGTGGCCCCCACTTTTTTATTGGGCGAGACGGCCGAAAATGAAGAGCGAGTTCCTAATAGCGATAACGCAGCTGGCGGCAGAGAAGAACCTGCCCAAAGAGGTAGTGCTCCAGGCCGTCGAGGCGGCGCTCGTCTCCGCCTACAAGCGGGACGCCGGCCTCGTCGGCAACATCGTCGTCCGCATCGACCGGGAGAAGGGCTCCGTCCACGCCCACCAGCAGAAGACGGTGGTGGACGAAGTCACGGACCCGAAGATCGAGGTGACCGTCGCCGAGGCGAAGGCTTACCTGACGAACCCGGCGCTGGGCGACGTCATCGAGTTCGAGGTGACGCCCGCCAACGCCGGTCGCATCGCCGCTCAGACGGCCAAGCAGGTCGTCCTCCAGCGCCTGCGCGAGGCCGAGCGGGAGATGGTCTTCGAGGAGTTCTCCAACCGCGAGGGCGACATCGTCTCCGGCGTCATCCAGCGCCTCGAGCCCAAGCAGGCGGTGATAGACCTGGGCAAGACGGAGGCCATACTGCCGGCCTCGGAGCAGGTGCGGACGGAGCAGTACCGCCCCGGCACGCGGATGAAGTTCTACCTCCTTGAGGTGCTCCGCTCCAACCGGGGCCCCCAGCTGGTGCTGTCGCGGACGCACAAGAACCTGCTGAAGCGCCTCTTCGAGCTTGAGGTCCCCGAGATATACAAGGGCGTGGTCGAGATCAAGTCCATCGCCCGGGAGGCGGGCCACCGGAGCAAGGTTGCCGTAAGCGCCCGGCAGGAGGGCGTCGACCCCGTCGGCTCGTGCGTGGGGCTGCGCGGTATTCGCATCCAGAACATCGTCAACGAGCTCAACGGCGAGCGCATCGACGTGATCCAGTGGGACGGCGAGGCCAACCGCTTCGTGGCCAACGCCCTGAGCCCGGCCCAGGTGATCAGAGTAGGGATCAGCGAGGCCGAGAACACCGCTTCCGTCATCGTGCCCGACCGCCAGCTCTCGCTGGCCATCGGCAAGGAAGGCCAGAACGCCCGCCTTGCCGCCAAGCTCACCGGCTGGCGCATCGACATCAAGCCCGAGTCAGCGGTGGAGGCGGTCACGGCCCCCGAGCCCGAGGCCGCTCCCGCCAAGCGCCCGGCGAAGAAGCGCGCGATCGAGGTCACCGAGGAAGAGCGGCCCGTTGAGCCCTGGATGGAGGTAATCGAGGGGGAGGAGGCCGCCGCCGGGACAGCGCCTGCCGGAGAGGCGCCCGCTGCGCCCCCAGCCGGGGAGACCGAACCTGTAGGCGTGGGCGCCGGGCCCACCAAGCCGGTGATCCGCTTCGCCGAGGACGTCCTGACTCCACCCAAGACCGAGTCCAAGAAGAAGAGCAAGAAGGCCACCCGTCAACGGGAGGAGACAGAAGGCAAAGCGAAGAAGGCCAAGAAGGCCCCACGCCGCCCCGTGCTCGAGGACGAGGAACTCGAGGAGGACCTGAACCTCGGGGAGGACCCGAACCTTTAGCCAGCCGAAGGTTCTGACCATGGCCGCCAAGACAGCCGCCCGACCAAGGGCCAAGCATGTGCCCCTCCGTACGTGCGTCGCCTGCCGCCGCAACACCGCCAAGCGAGAGCTGGTGCGGGTGGTGCGTACGGTCGAAGGCGGGGTCGAAGTAGACGCGACCGGCAAAAAGGCCGGCCGCGGCGCCTACCTCTGCCGCGATTACGCCTGCTGGGAGGCAGCCCTGAAGAAGGACCGCCTGGACTTCGGCCTCCGCGCCACTCTGACCGCCGAACACAAGCAGAACCTGATGGAGTACGCTAAGTCCCTGCGGGACGAAGAGAAGCCATGAGCGCCGACGCAGCGAACGAACAGGCCGCCACCGGGACGGCCCAGGCCAGCAAGCAGGCCGTCATACCGGCGGCGCTGGCCGTACGGGAGCTGGGCGACCTCCTGAACGTCTCCCCCATCGAGGTCATCAAGGAGCTGATGAAGAACGGGGTCATGGCCGCCATCAACCAGAGCATCGACTACGAGACGGCGGCCGCGGTGGCCCAGCAGCTCGGCTTTCAGCCCCAGCCCAGAGAAGAGCAGGCCGCGGCCGCCAAAGAGGCGGTCGAAGAGGAGGAGGACCCGAAGAAGCTCCAGTTGCGGCCCCCCGTCGTCACGGTGATGGGCCACGTCGACCACGGTAAGACCAGCCTCCTGGACGCCATACGCCAGACCAACGTCACCGCGGGGGAGGTCGGCGGCATCACCCAGCACATCGGGGCGTACCAGGTGGAGGTATCGGCGGAGGGCAAGCCTACCGCCGGCGGCCACAAGATCACCTTCATCGACACCCCCGGCCACGAGGCGTTCACCGCCATGAGGGCGCGCGGGGCCAAGGTGACCGATATCGCCGTGCTCGTCGTCGCCGCCGACGACGGCGTCATGCCCCAGACCGTCGAGGCGATCGACCACGCCAAGGCCGCCAGTGTCCCCATCATCGTCGCCATCAACAAAGTCGACCTCACGGACGCCAATGCGGAGCGCGTGAAGCAGCAGCTGACGGAGCACAACCTCCTGATCGAGGAGTGGGGCGGTGACGTCATCGCCATCCCCGTCTCCGCCAAGACCGCGGAGGGCATACCGGACCTCCTGGAGCACATCATCCTCGTTTCTGAGATATCCGAGCTGAAGGCCAACCCCGACCGGCCGGCCGCCGGCAGCGTCGTCGAGGCCGAGCTGGACGCCTCCCGTGGTCCCATGGCCACCGTCCTCGTGCAGACAGGCACCCTGCATGTCGGCGACGCGATCGTCGTGGGCGACACCTGGGGCAAGATCAAGGCCATGTTCAACGACCGGGGCCAGCGCGTCCGGGAAGCGGGGCCTTCGGTGCCGGTGAAGATCATGGGGCTGGAGGACGTGCCGCGCGCCGGCGACGCCATCACCGCCCTCAAGGACGAGAAGTCGGCCCGCACCGTCATGGAGGAGCGGGAGCGCCAGCAGGCCCTCGCACGCACGGGCGGACGGGCCGTGACCCTGGAAGCCGTCTCCGGCGAGATCGCCGCGGGCAAGGTCAAAGAGCTGAACGTCGTGATCAAGGCGGACGTCCAGGGCAGCATCGAGGCGATCCGCACGGCCGTGGAGCGGCTGAGCTCCAAGAACGTCAAGGTAAAGGTCATCCACACCGGCACCGGCAACGTCAGCGAGTCCGACGTCATGCTCGCGCTCGCCTCTCAGGGCATCATCATCGGCTTCCACGTCCGCACCGACCCGGGGGCCCGCCGTCTGGCCGAGGCCGAGACCGTCGACATCCGCCACTACGAGATCATCTACAAACTGACCGAGGACCTGGAGAAGGCCGTCCAGGGCCTGCTGGAGCCGGAGGTGGTCGAGGTGGTGGACGGCCACGCCGAGGTGCGCGCCATCTTCAAGGTAAGGGGCGGCCGGGTGGCCGGCTGCTACCTACTCGACGGCTCCGTCAGCCGAAACTCACTCTGCCGCGTTCAGCGGGGCGGCGAGGTGCTCCACACGTCGCGCGTGGCCAGCCTGCGCCGCTTCCAGGAGGACGTGCGGGAGGTCCAGACCGGCTACGAGTGCGGCATCGGCGTCGAAGGGTTCGACGACTTCCAGGAAAGCGACGTCATCGAGGCCTTCCACCAGGAGAGCCGCATGCCGGGGACTGATGCCGCTTCGCCCGCTCCCGCCAAGAAGGCCCCGGTACGCCGTCGCCGAGCCCCCAAGACGTAACCAGGCCGGGATAGGAGGTGCCGACCCGTGAGCCGCCGCCTGGAACGGCTGAACGTCCTTCTGCGGCGAGAGATCTCCGACCTCCTCCGCCGCCAGGTCAAGGACCCCCGCCTCGCCGAGTTCACCTCTATCACCCACGTCGACACGTCGCCCGACCTCCAGCACGCCCGCGTGTACGTGAGCATAATGGGCACTCCCGAGGAGAAGGCGCTCTCCATGACCGCCCTCACGGCGGCGGCCGCCTACCTCCGACATGAGCTCAGGGACCGCCTCATCATCAAGCGCGTGCCCATCCTCCAGTTCCGCCTGGACGAGTCGATCGAGGAGGCGGCCCACATCCTGGAGATGATGAACGAGCTGGGCCGCAAGCGCCGCGAATAGACTTGAGCGATACCGGCGTCCTCAACGTCAACAAACCGCCCGGCTGGACCTCCTTCAAAGTCGTCGCTTCCGTCCGCCGCCTCTCGGGCCAGCGGCGCGTGGGGCACGCCGGTACCCTGGACCCTCAGGCCACCGGAGTTCTGCTGATCCTCCTCGGCCAGGCCGCGCGTATCAGCCAGTACCTGATGGACCTGCCGAAGACGTACCGGGCGGAGGTGAAGCTGGGCTTCGCCACGGACACGTACGACGCTACGGGCCGGCTTACGGCAGAGGCAGACTTCAACGCCGTCACCGAGGCGCAGGTGCGGGAAGCGCTCGCGGAGTTCGTCGGCGAGGTGTTGCAGGTGCCGCCCGCCTACAGCGCCGTCAAGCGGGCCGGCACGCCGGCCCACCGCTACGCCCGCGCCGGCCGGCCCCTGACCCTGGCGCCGCGCAAGGCCGTCATCTATCGCATCGACCTCCTGGGCTTCGAGCCGCCGCTCGTGGCCCTGGAGGTGGAGTGCGGCAAAGGGACCTATATCCGCACCCTGGCCCACGACCTGGGCCTGACGCTCGGGTGCGGCGCCCACCTGCACTCCCTGGAGCGCACGCGCATCGGCCCGTTCCCGATCGAGGACGCTGTGCCCATCGAGGAACTGGAGGCCGGCCAGGAGAGCGGGCGCTGGCGCGAGCACCTCATTCCCATGGACTTTGGCCTCGGCCAGATGCCGTCGGTCGTCCTCGACATGGAGGAAGAAAAGGACGTGCGCCACGGCTGCGCCATATTCGCCGACCGGCCGGCCTTCGAGCGGCTCAAGGACGCCGAAGCGGCCGGGCGGGCGCGGGCGTACGGGGAGGACGGCCGGTTCGTGGCTGTGATGCGGTTCGACGCCGCGGCGCCTCTATGGCGGCCCGAGAAGGTGTTTCCGCCCGCCTGAATACGGCCGTTGATAGCGAATTTGCCAATTGACCTCGTATTTCCACGCTACTCCTCTTGACATCTGCCCGAAAACGGGTATCCTAAGGCGCGAAGAAGGCGGGCAGCTTCTAGTGAACCAAAGGGGGTTGAAATGCAGGCTTACTGCCTGAAGTGCCGCACCAAGCGCGACATGCGCAACCCTCAGCAGGTCACCCTCAAGAACGGGCGACCGGCCACGCAGGGCAGTTGCCCTGTCTGCGGCACCAAGATGTACCGCATCGGGAAGGGATAGGCGTCTCGCCTATCGTCTGCTTCGTTTGAGTCTGCCGGGGAGGCCGCGTACCTCCCTCGGCCGCGCTCCAGAGTCGGCACTCAAGTCAGCTTCGGTACCTGCTGTGCTGCCACTCTGTCCAGTAGCAGGAGGGGGTTCGCCGTCGCTATCTCCTCCAGGTCCTCTTCGTTGAGCCCCGCCCCGAGGACGACGGCGCGGATGCGCTCCGGCGTGAGGAAGTCCAGGTCGTGGTTGTCGGAGTCCACGATTAGCCTCGCCCCGGCCAGCCTCGCCATACGGGCTACGTGCCCGTTGGTGACGGCGTGGCCGGGCTTGGCGGACAGCTCCAGGAAGACGCCCTTCTCCGCTGCCAGCTTCGCGTCCTCCAGGGTTATGAGACCGGGATGCGCCAGCACATCTACCAGGCCGCACGCGATTGCCCCCCGGTTGGTGCCCGCCTCCACCGGCTCCGCTACTGTCTCGCCGTGCACCACTACTACCAGCGCCCCCGCCTCGCGGGCCGCCTGCGCGGCCCCGCCGATGCCGCCGGGCGGGACGTGGGTGATCTCGACGCCCGGGAGCGAGATTATGTCCCAGTGCCGGCGGGCGAGGTCGCAGTCCCTGGACAGCTCCTGGGCCACCCGATCGATCCCACCGATGCCTACGTGGTCGGTGATGGCCAGGCCCTTGTAGCCGTGGACGTGGGCGCGGCGGATGACCTCGAGGGGCGATAGGGCGCCGTCGCTTAGGGTAGAATGAGTGTGAAAATCGTAGATCACCGCTCGCTTCCTGTGGAAGGGAGCATAACAAAGGGCCGGAGGGACGAACAAGGGCCGGCGCTTGCTGGGCCCCGATAGATAACGCTAAAATGCATGCGGTTCGCCGGTCGAGGCGTAGCAGGAGGAGAAGAGACTTGGGCAAGATCAACGTCGCGATCGTAGGCGTGGGCAACTGTGCTTCTTCTCTGGTGCAGGGGGTCCACTTCTACCACAACGCCGACGAGAAGGACTTCGTGCCCGGGCTGATGCACGTGAACCTGGGCGGCTACCACGTCAGTGACATCGAATTCGTCGCCGCCTTCGACATCGACTCGAACAAGGTCGGGAAGGACCTGTCGGAGGCGATATTCACTCCGCCCAACAACACCCACAAGTTCGCCGACGTGCCCCACCTGGGCGTGCCCGTCTCCCGGGGCATGACCCACGACGGCCTCGGCAAGTACGTCTCGCAGATCGTGACTAAGGCGCCCGGACCCACTTCGGACATCGCTCGCATCCTGCGCGACAGCGACACTCACGTCGTGGTGAACTACCTGCCGGTGGGCAGCGAGGAGGCGACGAAGTGGTACGTGGAGCAGCTGCTCCAGGCCGGGTGCGCCTTCGTCAACTGCATGCCGGTCTTCATCGCCCGTGAGAAGTACTGGCAGAAGCGCTTCGAGGAGCGGGGCGCGGCCATCGTCGGCGACGACATCAAGTCGCAGCTGGGCGCCACTATCCTCCACCGCGTCCTCACCCGCCTCTTCCACGACCGCGGCGTCCGCCTGGACCGCACCTACCAGCTCAACTTCGGCGGCAATACAGACTTCCTCAACATGCTGGAGCGGGAGCGGCTGATGTCCAAGAAGATCTCCAAGACCAATGCCGTCACCTCCCAGCTCGACTACCCCATAGGCGAGGGGAACGTGCACATCGGGCCGAGCGACTACGTGCCCTGGCTCCAGGACCGCAAGTGGTGCTACATCCGCATGGAAGGGACGGCCTTCGGCGAGGTGCCGCTAAACCTGGAGGTGAAACTGGAGGTGTGGGACAGCCCCAACTCCGCCGGCGTCGTCATCGACGCCATCCGGTGCTGCAAGCTGGCCATCGACCGGGGAGTACCGGGGGCGCTTTCGGGTCCCAGCGCCTACTTCATGAAGTCCCCACCGAAGCAGTTCACCGATGAGCAGGCCCGCATCCTGACGGAGGAGTTCATCGAGGGCAAGAACGGTCAAACGCCGGCCTAGGTCCGCCCTGCCGCTGTCCTCCTAGCGTCCCATGTGGAAATACATACTGTTCCAGATCGTCCTCCACAGCCTTGCCTACCTGCCGACGCGCCCGCTCTACCGGTTCGTGGAGTTCGTCGCGGACATGGTCTACCTCACCTTCCCCCGCATAAGGCGGAACGTCTGGGACAACATGCGCCACGTCCTGGGCCCGGACGCGCCGGAGTCGGAAGTGCGGAAGGCGGCCCGCCAGGTCTTCCGCAACGTCGCCAAGTACTACGCCGACCTGATACGCCTCCCCCACATGGACCTGGACGACTTCTACGACCGCCGCCTCACCTACCACGGCTTCGACGAGAACGTGCTGCCGGCCATCAAGCCGGGCAAGGGCGTCATCCTGATCAGCGGCCACTTCGGCAACCCGGAGCTGGCGGTACAGGGCATCCTCCCCCGTGGCGTCAAGGCGTTCGCCCTTACGGAGCCCCTGAGTCCGCCGCGCCTCTCGCGCCTGGTGGACGCTCTGCGCTCTTACCACGGGCACGCCTTCGTGCCGGTGAACATGGCGAACGTGAAGGCGGCCGTGCGCATCATCAGGTCCGGCGGCGTCGTCGCCCTCATGTGCGACCGCGACATCGAGGGACCGAAGGCGCTCCTGCCCTTCTTTGGCGAGGAGACGTACATGCCCACCGGCCCCATTGAGGTGGCCATCCGCACCGGCGCCACCGTCATCCCCGTCTTCTGCTACCGCCGCGAGTTCGACAAGATCGAGGCGTTCCTGGAAAAGCCGCTGGAGATGGACCTGAGCGGCGACATGAAGCACAACGTCCGTGCCAGCGCCATCCGCTTCCTGGAGCGGTTCGAGAAGCACCTGCGGCAGGACCCCGGCCAGTGGATCGTGTTCGAGTCCATCTGGGACGCGAAGGAGCGGGCGGGCAGAGAGCCGGTGGCGGCCCGGAGCAAGGCGGCATGAAGGCTGGGCCGCAGCGGGGGAAGGCCGACCTCCACGTCCACTCCGCCATCGGCGACGGCATGGCCGACGTCCCGGAGCTGCTGGACTACGTGCAGTCGTCCACCGACCTGGACGTCATCGCCGTCACCGACCACGACAGCCTCCGCGGCGCCCACGAGGCGCGGGAAGCGTGGGCTAGGGGGCGCTACCGCTTCGAGGTGGTGCCTGGGATGGAGGTGACGGCCCTGGAGGGCCACCTCCTCGCCCTCTTCGTCGAGGAGCCTGTCTCCACCTTCACCTCCATTGAGAAGACCCTGGAGGAGGTGCACTCCCAGGGCGGCGTCTGTATCATCCCTCACCCCATGAGCTGGCTGACGCGCAGCCTGGGCCAGCGGGTAATCGAGCGCATCCTCGCCTCGGGCCGGGAGGGCGTGTACCTGGACGGCTTGGAGACGGCCAACCAGTCGCTGGGGGCGCGGGTGACGCTGGAGAAGGCCCACCGCCTCAACCGCGAGCAATACCACCTGGCCGAGGTGGGCGGCAGCGACGCCCACTTCCTCAAGGCCGTGGGCAGCGCCTACACGCTCTTCGAGGGCAGGACCGCAGAGGACCTGAAGCGCAGCATCCTGGCCCGCACGACGGAGGGAGTCGCCGGTCACCACCCCTCGTTGGCGGAAATAGGGTTGGGGCAGATCCTGCGGCAGACCTGGCGCGGCCTAACGGTGACGCCGCGGGTGATGGGGTGGTGGCCCACCACCCGGAGCTTCATCAAGCGCATCTTTCCCTTCGTGCCATGAGGATCGCCCTCGTCTCTCCCTACGACTGGGCCGTGCCCGGGGGCTGCAACAGCCACGTCACGAACCTGGCGCAGCAGTTCCTCCGCGCCGGGCACGACGTCCGCATCGTGGCGCCTTCCTCGAAGCCGTGGACGCACGCCGCTGACCACCTCACCATCATCGGGGAGTACACCGTTGGGCTGCCCGCCTCCGGCTCCGTGGCCAATATCAGCCTCTCCTTCAACCTGGGATCGAGGGTCAAGCGGTTCCTGGAGCGGAACGATTTCGACGTTGTGCACCTCCACGAGCCGTTCATGCCCCTGCTACCCTTCCAGTTCATGCGCCACTCCAGAACCACAAACGTGGCGACGTTCCACGCCGCCCGCGAAGGGGGCAGCCGCCTCTACGCCTACGCCCGCTACCTGATCCGGCCCTGGTGGGATCGCCTCAACGGCCGTATCGTGGTATCGCGGACCGCCCTGCGGCTTATCGGCAAGTACTTCGCCGACCGCTACCAGGTCATCCCCAACGGCGTGGACTACGGCTTCTTCGCCGCCGAAGTCCCGCCGATGCCTGAGTACATCGACGGCAAGCTCAACATCCTCTTCCTGGGGCGGCTGGAGAAGCGAAAGGGCCTTCCCTACCTGCTCCAGGCCTACGCCCTGCTCAAGGAGGAGCTGCCCGATACGCGCCTCATCATCGTCGGCGGCGACGGCGGCATGCGCCAAGCCTGCCAGCGCTACGTCCAGCGCAAGGGCCTCCGCGACGTGGTGTTCACGGGCTACGTCTCGGAGGAGGAGAAGGTCCGCTACTTCAAGACCGCCCACGTCTACTGCGCCCCCAACACCGGCGCCGAGAGCCTCGGCATCATCCTGCTCGAGGCGATGGCCGCCGGCGCCCCTATCGTCGCCTCGCACATCGAGGGGTTCGGCGACGTCCTCGCCGACGGCAAGGAGGGGCTCCTCGTGCCGCCGCGGGACGTCGAGGGGCTGGCCAACTCTCTCTGGCGCCTCCTCTCCGACGCCGCCCTGCGCGAGGTGATGGGCAAGCAGGGAGCGAAGACCGCCCGGCGCTACAGCTGGGACCGGGTCTGGCGCGACATCATGGCCTATTACGAGCGCGTCATGAACGGCCGGGCCCCCGCCGACGGGGACGCGGGCCCCTAGATGTCCTTCCTCCTCCCCCGGTCCTTCCTGCAGCGGCTGACCGACCCCATCGTGGGCGTCCTCGCCAGCCTGGGGCTTTCCCCCAACCACCTCACCCTAATCGGGGTGCTGGGGAACGTCGGGGCGGCGGTGCTGGTGGCCCGCGGCCAGTTCCTGCCCGGCGGCATCGTCACGCTGGCGGCCAGCGCCGTCGACCTTCTGGACGGGGCGCTGGCCCGGGCTACGGGACGCGCCACCGCCTTCGGCTCCATCTTCGACGCCGTGATGGACCGCGTCTCCGAGGCGGCGGTCCTCTTCGGCCTCATGGTCTGGTTCAGCGGCCGCGACGACCGCGACGGCGTCCTGCTGGCCTTCGCCGCCATGGCCGGCTCCATCCTGGTGAGCTACGTGCGGGCGCGGGCTGAGATCGTCGGCGTGTCGACGCGCGAGGGGATCTTCGCCCGGCCGGAGCGGGTGCTGGTGCTGGGGATCGGACTTATAATCGACGAGGTGACGGTGGTGCTCTGGATACTGGCCATCGCCGCCAACCTCACCGCCGCCCAGCGCCTGTTCCTGGCCTGGCGCAGGTCACAAGAGCCGCTGGAAGAGGGAGACCGTAGTGATTCCGCTTAAGGACCAGGATGTCCTGCGTCAGAAGTTCGCCCTTGAGCTGATCAATCCCGTCAAGATCGAGTTCTTCACCCAGCAGGAGCTGTCCGTCTACGTCCCGGGACGCCAGCCCTGCGCCTACTGCAAGCCGGCGCGCGAGATGCTCCAGGAGCTGGCCGCCCTCAGCGACCTGATAAGCCTCCGCGTCCACGACCTGGAGGAGGCGAAGGAGGAGGCGCGCAAGTACGGTGTCGACAAGATACCCGGTATCCTCCTGCACGGTAAGGACCACCGCGGCCTCAAGTTCTACGGCCTGCCCGGTGGCACCGAGTTCCCCGCCTTCGTGGAGACGATCGTCGATACGTCCCGCGGCATGTCCCTCCTTTCCAAAGCGTCGAAGAAGGCGCTGCGCAAGCTGAAGGAGGACGTGCAGATCCTGGTCTTCGTCACCCCCACCTGCCCCTACTGCCCTCAGATGGCGCGCTTCGCCTACAACCTGGCGCTGGAAAGCCCCCGCGTAACCGCCGAGGTCATCGAGGTCAACGAGTTCCCGGAGCTGGCCCAGCGCTACCAGGTGCGGGCCGTGCCCCTCGCCGTCATCAACGACAAAGTCGCTATCCCCGGCGCCGTGCCCGAGAACGTCTTCGTGGACCAGGTGGTGAAGGCGGTCGAGTCGCCCGTGGCCGAGCCCGCCGAGGCGCAGGGCCCCGCTTCCCCCGCCGAACCGCCGCCGGCCCAGAAGCCCATCGAGAGGGGCAAGCGCCGCGGCTCCGGGCTCATCATCCCCTAGCGGAAGCGCCGCGACAGCAGGTACCCCCCGGCCCCCAGCACCAGCGCGGAGGCCAGCACCGCCGCCACCAGCGCCACGATCAGGCCCGTGCCGTTCCCATCTCCGGCCGACGAAGCCGTCCCGTTCTGCCCCGGCCCGGGCGAACGCGCACCGTCCTCCGGCGGCGACGTCGCCCGCGGCGGCAGGCCCACGCTCTCCCGCCAGCGGTCTTCCAGCCCGCCCTGGTCGAAGCCGTAGACGTCCCGCAGAGCGCCGTCAGTGGTGGCGCCCTCCCTCAAGGCCTCGAACAGCCTGGCAAACTTCCGGGGGCCGTAGGTATCGATCAAGTACGAGGCCACGCTCCAGGATTGGCCGTAGAAGAGCAGAACCTTGTCGGGGTCGCCGGGGGCGGAGCTGATGGCCGGCAGCGAGAAGACGTTCCCCCCGGCCACCGCCCGCTCGATCGCGATGCCGTAGTTGCCCGGGCCGGACTGGGCGTAGACCGCCGTCCCCTCGTCCAGCCAGTCCGGCAGCGCCCCGTAGGGCCCCTCCCCGGCCACGCCGGTCACGATGTGCGCCAGCTCGTGGCGGAGGGTATCGAACGCTGCGGAGCCCAGGACGAGGACTGTATCCGACGTGACCCGCGTGCCGTAGGTGGTGATCCGTTCCTCGTACGCCTCGCTGCGGTGGACCAGCGCCGGCCGCATGTCGCCCGAGTCGGCGTACACCCAGACCTTCACGGGGAAGTCGACCTCGGCGCCCAAGAGGTGCGACATGCGGTCCAGGGTCTCCCGCGCCACCTGGAGCATCTCTTGGGCCGTCTCCCGGCTCCCCGCGTACCAGTAGAGCCGGACGCCTGCCGCCGGCTCCACCTGAAAGTCGAAACGCACGTCGTCGTAGACGGCGGTCTTCGTGGGCGTGGTCACGGTGCCGCCGGAGGCGTCGGTCAGCTCCCAGGCGTAGCGGATGGTCGCGCCCGGGGCCAGGTAGAGCTCGGCGCCGCCGCCCACCTGGAACCCGATGCTGACGGACTCGCCGGGCTCGAACTCGGGCACCCCGAGGGAGACGGGGCCGTCCGGCAGGACGCGGTAGCGGAGGCGGACCTCCTCGATAGACGAGTCGCTCGTGGCGGAGAGGCTGAAGTGGAGGCCGTTGGGGAAGCGGTTATCGACACCTGCGCCGGTGACGGTGATGTCGCCCTTGGCCCGCGCCGTCCCGCCGGCCAGCGCCAGCAGCAGCAGCGGCAGCAGGACTACCGCCAGGACCAGCCTGCGCAGTCTCAAGACTTCTGCCCCAGGGTCGCCTTCTGGTATGCGCGGATGAAATCGTCCAGCGCCCCGTCCAGGACGCCTTCGGCGTCGCTGGTCTCGTAGCCGGTGCGATGGTCCTTCACCAGCTTATACGGGTGGAGCACGTAGGAGCGGATCTGGTTCCCCCATTCCGCGGACACGTGTTCGCCCTTGAGGCGAACCTGCTCCTGCGCCCGGCGCTCCAGCTCCCGCTCCAGCAGCCGCGCCGAGAGCACCTTCAGGGCGAAGTCCTTGTTCCGCTGGAGGGAGCGCTCGTTCTGGCAGGAGACGGTGATGCCGGTGGGGATGTGGATGACGCGGACGGCTGTGGCGTTCTTCTGGACGTTCTGGCCGCCCTTGGTGCTGGCCCGAAAGACGTCGATGCGGAGGTCCTCCGGGTCGATCTCCACCTCGGCGGGGCTCTCCACCTCGGGCATGACCTCCACCAGGGCGAACGAAGTGTGCCGCGCGTGGGCGGCGTCGAAGGGCGAGAGGCGGACCAGGCGGTGGACGCCGCGCTCCGTCTTCAGGTAGCCGTAGGCGTAGGACCCGTTCACCTCAACGGTGACGCTCTTGAGGCCGGCCTCCTCGCCGGGGGTCAGGTCCAGGATGGACGTGCCGTACTCCCTGCTCTCCGCCCAGCGGAGGTACATGCGCAGGAGGATCTCCGCCCAGTCCTGCGAGTCGGTGCCGCCGGCGCCGGCGTGCACGGCGATGATGGCGTCGCGGCGGTCGTACTCACCGGCCAGGGCCAGGGATAGCTCAAGCTCGTCCAGGCGCTGGCCCAGGGCCGCCACCTCGCCGGCGACCTCGGCCCCCACCGTCTCGTCGCTCTCGGCGGTCGCCATATCGAGCAACTCGTGGAGCTCGCGGGCCTTCGCCTCAAGGCCGCGCCACGTTTCGACACGCTCGCGCATGTCGGAGAGGCGGCGCATGACCCGCTGCGCCTCCTGGGGGTCGTTCCAGAAATCGGGCCGGGCCGACTGGGCTTCGAGACGGGTGATCTCTTGCTCTAGGTGGGGGACGTCAAAGACGGTGGAGGACGTGAGAAATACGCTCTTGCAGCTCGGTGAGGACGGGTTTGGTCTCCTGCATGGCTAGCTGATCATACCTCCGAATACGATTCTACCCTAAATGAAGCGTTGCTGCTCGACGACCGGTTCGGCGGCGGCCTGGGGCCGCCGGCCCTTCGAGAGGGCGTCGGCCAGGCGGACGGGCTCCGGCAGGCGGTAGCCCCGGCAGAGGCGGAGCACCCACGCCGCGGCCTCCGTCACGCCGATGTGGTGCCCTGCCGACACGTACACCGGCGAGACGCCCCGGCGCGTCCGCAGCACCAGCCCGATCACCTCGGCCCCGTCCCGCAGCTCGACGCGGGCGCCGGTTTCGTCGGGCACGGGGCCGTGCTCGCCGAAGAGGCGCGACTTGGCGCAGCCGATGGTGGGCACGTCCAGCACCAACCCCAGGTGGCAGGCGAAACCGCAGCGGCGCGGGTGGGAGTAGCCGTGGCCGTCGGCGATGATCAGGTCCGGCCTGTGCTCCAGCTTCTCGAAGGCGCGGGCCAACACCGGCACCTCGCGGAAGGCGAGGAGCCCGGGCACGTAGGGAAACGTCACCGGCGCCTCCACCTCTACCTGCTCCACGAGCCGCAACTCCGGGTACGACAGGACGACCACCGCGCCACGGGCGGAAGCGGGCTGCCGGCCGGGCTGTCTGTCCTCGAAGGCGATGTCGGCGCCGGCCACGAAGCGCACCTGCTCTGGCGTTCCTTCGGCGATGACCTGCATGGCGAGGCGCTCCTGCACGGCGCGCGCCTCGGCCGGGGCGATGTCCCAGGGGTGCAGCTGGCGGACCTGCATCGGCCCCATTTTAAGGCGGCCAGCGGCCCGCAGCTAGCCGCCTGCCAAGCGGATGCCGGTATCGAAGTGGAGCGTGACGGCGACGAAGCCGGCGGCCGGAACGGTCACCGTCTGCGATTCGGGGGTGGGCGGGACGCCCGGGTTGGGGGGCAGCGGCTCCAGCAGGTACTCGCCCGGCGGCAGGGGGACGCGGAATCGGCCGTCCTCGTCGGTGCGGAAGGTGGTGATCTTGTCGGTGCGGTCGGCGTTCCACACCTCCACGCTGGCCTGGAAGGGGGCGTCTGGACAGGGGGAGCCCTGGCGCACGACCGGACAGGTCGGGCCGATGAGGACCTGGCCTCGGATACCGGAGGTGAGGGAAGGCTGGCCTTCGTCGGCGCAGGCGGCCAGGAGCAGCGCGAAGGCAAAGAGGACAGGCCAGAGGTATCGGACGGACATCACTCGTCCCTTGAGGATAAACGTGAGGAGGAGCCCCGAGGTTCCCGGGAACCAGGTGGCGAAGTCGGATGGTGGCTAGGCCTCGGCGCCGGCGTACTCGAGGCCGACGGCCCAGGGGAGGCCGTAGAGGAAAGCGAGGGTGCCGATCGTGGCCAGCTCGCCGATGACGACGGCGGTGATCACGCCCTGGAGACACATCCAGTAAAGCATACTCATTACCCCCAATGGTCTTCTACGGGGGTAGACGGACAGGTCTAACCTTTCGTTACAGGTCTGTCAATCAGCGGCAGGACCTGCGCTAAACGGAGGTCGTATTGACAAGGGCGCCGGTTTGGGGAAAATGTAAATCACCGCCTCATCGTTCTACCTCTGCGGGCCGGATGGAACCCGGCCAGGAGGAAGAGCCTAGAAAGGAGGTCGCCCGCAGCCCCGCGTGCGAGGAGCCAGCGTCTCACCAGTTCTCCTCGTCTGCAGCATCCCGCGTACACTTAGGAGAAACGCCTGTAAGGCGGCGAACGGCACCGTTCGCCGCGAAAGTAGGAAAGGGGTAAGTCATGGCCTGGCGAATGACGGGACGATGGATAAACTCCTGCAGTTGCAAGGCGCTCTGCCCATGCTTCCTGGGTCCGGCGGAGCCCGACCAGGGCTGGTGCTCCGGCGCCGATGTCTATGAGATACAGGAGGGGGAATCGGACGGCGTCAGCCTGGCTGGTTGTAAGGTCGCCGACGCGCTTGATCTACCCGGGGACTTCTTCAGCGGCAACGGCACCGCTCGCCTCTACATCGACGAGGCCGCCAGCCCTGAGCAGCGCCGGGAGCTGGAGGCAATCTTCAGCGGCAAGAAGGGCGGCGTCTGGGAAGCGTTCGCCTCCGCTGTCGCGAAGTGGCTGCCCGCCCAGGTGACGAAGATCGCCGTGCAGGGGGGCGACAATCCATCCGCCACCGTCGGCAGCGTCGGTCAGGTGACACTCCAGCCAATAAAGATGGAAGACGGGCGGCCGACAAAGGTGGTGAACGCGCCGGCACTAGGCGCGTTTCAGGTCGAGAGCATGGACCTAGCCAGCGGCAAAGGCACACGCTGGGCCGACCCGGAGATGCGTCGGTGGGAGAGCGGCGGCCATGCGGCCATGACCACGTTCAACTGGAGCGCCTGATCGTCACTAAATATGGCTGAGATTGTGGCGGGCGCAGCGGCCGCACTAACCTGCGGCCGCTGCTGGGCGACACTGAAGGGGACGGTATACGAGGTGCGCGCCGGCAGCGGACGCCTGGCTCGCTGCCTGCCCTGCGCCCTCATGCACCTGCCGCTGGTGGCCCGCTCCCTCACCATCGCGCTCATCGTCGGCACCATCCTGACGGCGATCAACCAGGGGAACGTCATCGTGCAGGGAGACGCGACCCTGGCGCTGGCCTGGAAGATACCGCTGACCTACGCGGTGCCCTACTGCGTCGCCACCGCCGGGGCCATCCTCAACGCGCGGTCGAAAACAGCCCCCACGGGAGGGCTTGATTAGGCGAAAGGTTCATAGAAATGGAAGGAGCACAGCACTATGGCCGACATTCCAAAATGGCATCTAGCGGGTGACTGGTTTGATGTTTGTAAGTGTAATATCCCTTGTCCTTGTACTTTCGCCCAGGCGCCCAGCCACGGCGACTGCGAAGGCGTGATGGCCTGGCATATTCGCGAGGGGAGCTACAGTGACATCCGGCTCGATGGCTTGAACCTCGTCAGTGTCAGCTATTTCAAGGGAAATGCCTGGGCGGGAGAGGTCAAGGTCACCATCGGATTCTTCATAGACCAGGGCGCCGATGAGCATCAGCGCGAGGCGCTTCAGACGATCTTCGGCGGCAAGGCGGGCGGATGGCCAGCCACGTTCGCCGAGCTCTTCGGCGAGATACGGGGAATGGAGTTCGCCCCCATCCAGTTCGAAATCGCCGACGACCTTGCCTATTGGCGGGCCGAGATCCCGGGGAGGCTAGTCGCCAAGGCCGAGGCGCTAACCGGCCCCACTGCAGCGCCCGGGAAGCGGGTGCAGTTGTTCAACCCGCCCGGAAGCGAAGTGGGCCCCGGCCAGGTGGCTACCTGGGGTACAGCGACGGCAAACGAGGTTGACGCCCTCGGTTTCAAGTGGGACTGGGCCGGCAGGTCCAGCAAGCACATCCCCTTCGACTGGACCGGCCCGTAAGGGTGTGGAGGCATGCATGGGTGACATAGTGCCAGTCTCAGCAGCAACAGCGCCTTATTCACTACGGCCACAGCGAAACCTGATCCTCGGCTCGCTCCTCCTCCTGGCCGGCGCCGGCTGGGGCGTCCTCGTCTGGCAATCGTCCACGATGGACGACGAGACGATGGGGCTGACCATGGGCATGGGCGCCCCCCTGTTCGTCGCTACCTGGGTCGCCATGATGGTGGCGATGATGTTCCCCACGGCCGCGCCGATGATCCTGACCTTCGCCCGGGTGCAGGCGCGACGGCAGGAGCGGGGTGTCGCCTTCGTGCCCACCTGGGTCTTCGCGGCTTCGTACCTTGTCGTCTGGACGGTCTTCGGCGTGGTCGCCTATGGCGTCGCGGCGGGGGCGGAGAAGCTGGCGGAGCAGTCGATGGGGCTGATGGACAACGCCGGGCGCATCGGCGGGGGCGTGCTCATCTTCGCCGGCCTGTACCAGCTATCGCCGCTCAAGAGCGCCTGCCTCTCCAGGTGCCGGGGGCCCCTCGACTTCATCCTCAATTCCTGGCGGGACGGCTACGGCGGCTCCTTCATGATGGGGCTGGAGCACGGCGCCTACTGCCTAGGCTGCTGCTGGCTGCTCTTCGTCATCCTCTTCCCGCTGGGGGTGATGAACGTGGGGGCGATGGCCCTCATCACCCTCCTCATCTTCGCCGAGAAGTCGCTCCCCCTGGGGCGGCAGATCGGGGGCCTGGCCGCCGCGGGCCTGGTCGCCTACGGCGCCCTGGTAATAGCTGTGCCGGATGCCCTCCCGACGATGTTGAGTTAGTCGAGCGCGACGCGGTATCAGGCGGCGCGGGCGGCAGCTCGCGCCGCCTTCCCTTTGCGGCCTTTCTCGCGTCCCCGGCTCGGGATAGACTGGACTGGCGATGCCCGCCCTCTCCTGGCTCAGCGGCGACGGCCTGCGCATCCTGGCCGCCCGCGCCGTCCGCAGCTTCGCCTACGGCATGCTGGCCGTCCTCCTGGGCATATACCTGAAGGAGCAGGGTTTCAGCAACCTGGAGACGGGCGCCGTCTTCTCCCTGGCCATCGTGGGCGGGGCCATCGCCACCCTCATCGCCAGCTTCGTGGCGGACCGGGTCGGACGGCGGCGGTTCCTGGTGGCGACGGGGGTACTGATGGCGGGGGCCGGGGTGATCTTCGCCGTGGGCGAAGGGTTCCCCCTGCTGGCCGCGGCCGCGGTCATCGGCACCGTGAGCCCGACGGCCACCGAGGTGGGGCCGTTCCTCTCGCTGGAGCAGGCGATCCTCCCCCAGACCTGCCCCCGCGAGCGGCGCACGTTCGTCTTCGCCCTGTACAACCTGCTGGGGAGCATCGCCGCCGCCTTCGGCGCCCTCTTCAGCGGCCTGCCGCCCGGCCTCGAGGCCGCTTTCGGCCTCGACACGCTGTTCTCCCTGCGGGTCATGTTCGTCGTGTACGCCGGCCTGGCGGTGGCGGCGACCCTCCTCTTCACCGCCCTCTCGCCCGAGGTGGAGGTGACGGCGGTGACGGCGGCACCGAGCACCGGCCTGCGGCGCTCGCGGGGCAAGGTGGCGGGCCTGGCGCTCCTCTTCGGCGTCGACTCCTTCGCCGGGGGGTTTGTCATCCAGAGCATCGTCGCCCTCTGGTTCTTCGAGAAGTTCGGCCTGCCCCTGGAGACGCTCGGCACCATCTTCTTCGTGTCCGGCGTCCTGAGCGCCGCGTCCTTCCTGGTGGCGGCCCGCCTGGCCGACCGGATCGGGCTCCTGAACACGATGGTGTTCACCCACCTGCCCTCCAACGTCCTGCTGATGCTGGTGCCCGTCGCGCCGACCCTGCCGCTGGCCCTGGCGTTCTACCTGGGGCGCATGTCGCTATCCCAGATGGACGTGCCGACGCGCCAGGCCTACACGGTCGCCCTGGTGGCACCGGAGGAGCGGACGGCGGCGGCCGGGGCCACCAACATGTCGAGGACCGTGACCCAGGCCGTGAGCCCGTCCCTGGCGGGGTACGTCATGGGCGCCTTCTCGCTGAGCGTGCCCTTCTTCATAGGGGGAGGCCTCAAGATCTTGTACGACCTGGCGTTGTACGCGGTCTTCCGAAGAGTGGAGCTGCAGGAGGAGGCGCCGTCACCAGAAATGGCAAGGAGGGACTCGACATGAAGTGGGTGACCCGCGAGAGGGTGAAGGTGGACAGAGTGGCCTGTCCCTGGCTGATCCGAAAGTTCATCGACCCCGAGGCCGAGTTCCTCTTCGTCGTGGCGGATGGGGTGCTCGCCGTGGCGGAGCGCGAGCAGGCGATATCGTTCGACGCTCCGCAGGCTCGTTACACCCACCGCGACGGCAAGTGCACCTTCGAGGTCCTCATCGAGGAGTTCGCAGTACAAGCGCCGGGGCTTGAGCGGCTGGCCCGCATCGTGCACGGGGCCGACATCGCTGAGGATATAGGGGTGACCGCGCAGTCCGCGGGGCTGAAGGCCATCGCCGAGGGGTTCCAGCTGATCTGCCGGGACGACTTCGAGGCCCAGGAACGGCAGTGGCCTCTGTACGACGCCCTCCTGGCCTGGTGCGCCGCCCGGCCTGATTCCTAGCCCGACTGCTGCTCGGCCAGGGTGACGGTGTTCCAGAGGAGCATCGCCACCGTCATGGGGCCGACCCCGCCGGGCACCGGCGTGATCGCCGCCGCCACCTTGCTCACGCCCTCGAACTCCACGTCGCCCACCAGGCGCCGCCCCGACTGGCGGCCCGGGTCTTCGATCCAGTTGTTCCCCACGTCGACGACCACCGCGCCCGGCTTCACCATGTCGGCGGTGATGGCGAGAGGGCTGCCCATCGCCGCCACCAAGATGTCCGCCCGGCGGGTGAAGTCGGCCAGGTCTTTCGTACCCGTATGGCACACGGTGACGGTGGCGTTGGCCCCGGACCGCTTCTGCATCAGGATGGCGGCCAGCGGCTTCCCCACGATGTTGGAGCGGCCGCAGACTACCACGTGCTTGCCGTCCGGCGGGTGGCCGGAGCGCACCAGCAGCTCGACGACACCGCGAGGGGTGCAGGGCTGGCACGACGCTTCGCCCCGGAGGAGGCGGCCCATGCTCACCGGCGTCACGCCGTCGACGTCCTTCACCGGGTCGATGGCGTCGATGACGACGTGCTCGTTCAGGTGCGGCGGCAGCGGCAGCTGGACGAGGATGGCGTGGAAGCGCCGGTCGTCGTTCAGGTCGAGGACGCGGGAGAGCAGGAGGTCCTGGGCGATGGACTCGGGGAGGTGGAAGGTCTCGGAGAAGATGCCGGCCTCCTCGGCCGCCTGGCCCTTGGACCGCACGTAGGAGAGCGACGAGGGGTTGTCGCCCACCAGCACGAAGGCGAGGCCGGGGGTCACCCCGCGGGCGTCGTGGAGGCGGCGGACGCGCTGGGCGACCTCGCGGCGGATGTCGGCGGCGATGGCTTTGCCGTCGATGACTTGGGCGGGCACGGCAGGGATATAATAGCGCAACTTCGCACATGTCGTTACTGGCGAACGTACGTGCTATAATTGCACGCGAATCCTGGTTCAGTTAGCCTAGAGGGCAAAATGGCGGAGCGCTCTTCAATCGAGTGGACCGAAGCTACGTGGAACCCGGTGACGGGGTGCACGAAGGTCAGCCCTGGCTGTGCTCATTGTTACGCGGAGACTTTCGCTGAGCGGTTCAGGGGCGTCCACGGCCACCCGTACGAGCGTGGGTTTGACCTGCAACTGCGCCCGGAGCGTCTTGAGCAACCCCTCAACTGGGTCCAGCCACGGACGATTTTTGTGAACTCGATGAGCGACCTATTCCACGAAGATATCCCACAGGCTTACATCAGGTCGGTCTTTCATGTAATGCGAAAAGCCCACTGGCATACATTCCAGATCCTCACGAAGCGCTCCGAGCGCATGGCCGAACTGGCTCCGCGCCTGCCCTGGCCCCGGAATGTCTGGATGGGGGTGTCCGTCGAGAATCAACGTTGGACCGCCAGAGTCGATGACCTTCGCTGTGTACCGGCGAAGATCCGCTTCCTGTCTTGCGAGCCGCTTCTAGGTCCCCTCACCCTGGACCTGCGAGGCATTAACTGGGTGATCGTGGGAGGTGAAAGCGGCGCCCGTGCGAGACCCATGAAGGCCGAGTGGGCACGCCACATACGCGCGCAGTGCCAGGCGCAGGGCGTAGCCTTCTTCTTCAAGCAGTGGGGGGCACATAACGAGGTCGGGGAACGGGTCGGGAAGACGAGATCTGGCCGCCTGTTAGATGGCCGGCTATGGGACGCAATGCCAAGACCTTTAGGGGAACGTTACTAACACATGGTCCGCGATTGTGCCCGGCTTGCGTGAATCGTAGTTTGGGTCGCAAGCTATCTGACGCGCCCGCTCCATCTCGATAAGAACCTTCTTGTAGTTCCGCTTTATGAAGGGCGTCCCGACATTATGCCGGGCGTAAACCTCTTTCAGAGTAAGGGTCTGGCCGACGAACGCCGCACAAAGTTGTTGAGGAAGGGCAACGATCGGCCGGGGCCGATCAAAGGCCAGTTGCATGCCGGCAGTGCGCGGCATGTACTCGAACCGGGGAACTGCATCGTCGTCGACCACTCCACGGGAGGCCATAATCTCCTTCATGATGCTGTAGCCGAGCGGGTGCTTAGTAACGAAGCAAATGTAGTGGCTCACCCTGCCTTCCCGCCTGCGGAACCTGAAGGGGATAAGGTAGGGCGCGCCCATCTCTTCTAAAGCCTCTCCTGTAGCCCGCATCAGCCTACTTTCTCGAGCATCCGGGCGAAGCGACGCCATGTCCGCACGTACCTCCTTCAGGCGCTGTTGTCCCAACAGCGCCTGCATGTGAGGCTCTACAAGGTTGTTGTTGATGCCCATGTTGATGCGGTTGTAGTTGAAGAAGAAGATCACCTCACAGCCCCAGTCTTTGATGACCGCTCGGATTAGCCTTAGCGAAAGACCCCTATAGCCCCATGGGTCTACGAAGCTGAGAGAGGGGATCGTCTTGATCTCCTCGAACTGCTGGGCCAAGTCATCGTTCACTTCACCCGTGACGACCTGGGGTTGGTATTTGAGGCGTTCAATACCCGCTAATCCCTTTATCTCAGACTCTAAAGAGCTCGTGTAGTCCGGATTGGCATCGTTGAAAATGGTAACCAAGCGCGAGGAGAGGTCGTTCGATGCAATGGCGCGCTCCATGATAAGAAGCGGCGTCGACCTTCGGCCAGCCGCGTAGCGGCCTGGACCTGCATAGAAGTCGAAGTAGCCAATCCGCTCGGCCCGCTTCACCATGATGCGAGACCAAGCGTCGAAATAGCTAACTACTATGTCGGCCTTGACTAGCGACTGTTCCTCGGGTTCGTCGAAGAAGGACCCAGCCACTGCACCCACCACCGCCGCCTAGCCCCCTCACACCTTCTCGAACTGCGTCCGCGCCACCTCCGTGCCGTCGTCCAGGCGCACGATCTCGTAGTCGCCGAAGAGCGTCGGCGCCTCCGCCTGCATGAGACGCAGCACCTGGATCGCCACCCGGCGGATCTCCGCCTCCGCCCACCCCGACCCCCGCAGCTCGATGAAGTGGCGCAGCGCCCGCGCGTTCGCCGACGCGAAGATGATGGTCTCCGTGGCGTTGGGGAGGACGGAGCGCGCCGCCTCGCGGGCCAGCTTGCGCAGGTGGGTGCGGTCCTGCACCGTCTCCGCCGGTCTCTGGCCGTTGCGGAGCTTCTCCATCAGCCCCTCTACCAGCTCGATGTAGGCCTGGTGGGAGGCCTCGACCGCCCGCAGCCAGACGGCGTGGAGCCCCTCGTCCTCGGCGATGATGCCGGGCTCGACGAAGTTGGCCGTGGACTCGTCCACGTAACGCTGCGAGAGCTGGGAGTAGGCCCAGCCGGCGCGGTGGCGCACCAGCTCGTGCGAGAAGGAGCGGGAGACCCCGGCGAAGATGAAGTCCCAGGACGCGTGCTCCAGGACGGAGCCATGCTTCATGGAGATGAGGTTGCCGATGTACTCGGCGTTGGTCTTGCGGCCCTTGCCGAACGAGAGGTAGCAGACGCGGCCGCCGGCCTCGACGAGCTTCTCGCCGCCCACCTCCGTGTCGGTCTGCCAGGTCAGGCCGTACTGGTCGAGGAAGCGCTGGAGGGCGGCGTCGTCCATCGCCTGGCGGCCGACAAGATAGACGCGGGGTTCGCGGATGATGTTGACCATGCGGAGGGCTCCCTTCGCCGAGCGTCTGTATCCAGCGCGATTATAGCACCGCCACAGGAGGGGGTAAAGGATAAGGCGATTATCTCTTTTGATTTTTTGTCGCGGCCGGCGGTCAGCGTTGACACCGCCTGCCGCGCCCCCTATATTGCCTTGCGAGCGCCATCGTCAATTCTTCGGAGGAGAAGAGCATGACCCAGGAATTGCCCGTGGAGGACGCCGTCCACCGCCACGCCAAGGCAATCGTCACCATGGACATCGGCCAGATCATGAACGACCTGATGCCGGAGGCGATGATGAAGCTACAGGCCTCCGCCGCCGGCGGCGGCGCCGCCCTCCAGATCTCCGGCTACGAGGTGCTGGGCAACCAGCCCGACGGCGACGACCACCTGTACGACGTGAAGTACATCGGCCCCACCAGCTTCACCGTCCGCGCCCGCTGGAGCCGCGTCGGCAGCGAGTGGAAGATCGTGGACGCGGATATCGTCGCGACCGAGCCGTCGCCGTAGCTACTCTTCGAGCGGGGACAGGCCCCGCGCCAGGGCGTACCGCACCAGCTCCGTCCGCCGCTCTACCCCCAGCTTCGCCATTATGTGGGTGACGTGGGCGCGGACCGTCCCCTCCGATAGGAACAGCTCCTGGGCGATCTCCTTGTTTGCCTTCGCCCGGGCGACCAGCAGCAGCACCTCCATCTCGCGGTCGGACAGCTGCCCGGTCTGCTCGCCCCCGCTGTAGCTGGCCCACCGGGTAAGGCGGGTGAGGATGCGCTTGATGGCGTCCATCTCGCAGACGAAGGCGCCGCAGGCCAGCATGCGCATCGCCAGGATGAGGCGGTCGACAGGTCCGTCCTTGAGCAGGAACCCCACGGCGTCCAGGCTCATGTACGCGGGGATATCCTCCGCCTGGATGTTGGCCGCGTCCTGCTGGGTGCCGAGGAACAGAACCTTAAGGCCGGGCATCCACTCGTTGAGCCGGCCCTCCAGCGCTGGCATGTTGGCGCGGTTCAGCGCCTCCACGTCCACCAGGAGTATGTCCGCCCCGCGGTGGCCATCGCCCAGTACCATCCCCTCCATCGACGACGCCTCGCCCACCACTTCCATGTCGGGTACGGCGGCGATGCTGCCCACCAGCCCCACCCGCAACGGCTCAAACTCCGCGACGATGTACACCCGGATCTTGTCTTCCATAACGTCTCCTTCGCCTGCCCTAGAAGGGACGCCCCAGATTGCGGAACGTTACGCCCCGCTTATAGAGGCTCGCCTGCCAGCCTCTAAGTAGACCGCGAATGCCCGTAAACTGGCATCTGCCTTAACTTTATCCCCGCTAAGCGCTGCCCATAGGCGCGACCTCCCCCCTCCCGTCAGCGCTTCGCTTACCGGCGGTCAGCCAATCGCTGACGCATGGGTCAGCAAGAAACTGGCGCTGCGGCCATTGTGGCCGTAGCGGGTCACCCGCCTACACTCAAAGAACCGGAACGTCATACCTGGCCGGGCTAGGCAGGCGGGAGGACGAGATGCGTTATCGAAGTCTACAAGCGGAGGCCAGCTCAGCTCGCGAGACAGCGGCGGGCCGCGAAGCGGCATTCCGTTCGCCCAGCAACCAGGAGGTCCGCCTCGCCGACGTCCTCGCCGAGTGCCTCGAGGCGATGGAGCGGGGCGAGCAGAACATCGACCTCCTGTCCGCACGCTACCCCGACGCGAAGCGGGACATCAGGCCGCTCCTGGCGATAGCGAAACTGCTCCGACAGGCCCAGCCCTGGCCTCCGGAGGTCCTGGCTGGCTGAACCTTGGCCGGGGAAGAGCGGCCCCGGCGACGGGCCGACAGCGGGAACCGCTACGGCCCGCCGCCCTACATCCGGGCCTGGGAACAAAAGGAGGAGGGTGCGGGAGATGCGAGGGCAGACGACGGAGAAGGAGGCCGCCGAGTCTCCTTCAAGCCGGCGGCGCAAAGCCGCCTTCGCCGAGACTTACCAGGCCTACTACCCCCGGGTATTCGCCTTCGTCTATTCCCGCGTCGGCGACGTGGACCGGACCAAGGACCTCACCGCCGAGATCTTCGAACGCGCCTACACCAAGGGTCACACGGTGCGCGAGGCGAAGGCATACCCCACCTGGCTCTTCACCATTGCCAGGAACGTCATCATCGCCGACTACCGGGAACAAAAACGGCAGACGGAGGGGCAGAAACGGTTGGGGCGAACCCCCCAGCGCGCCGAACCGGGACCGGAGGAACGCACCCTCAGCAAGGAGAGGACGCGCACCCTCATGGCCCTGATGCTTGGCCTGCCCGAGCGAGACCGCCAGCTCCTCTCGCTGAAGTTCGAGGGCGAGCTGTCGTACGCGGAGATCGCCCAGGTGATGGGAATCACCGTGGTGAACGCGCGTGTCGGCCTGTTCCGGGCCCTGAGGAGGCTGCGGGACCTGATGGTTGCGGAAACGGGCTGGCCATAGTGCTCTGGAGGTCGAAATGATACTCATCGTCGCTGATAGCGCCCTCGCCCGCCAGGTGATCCTGCGGGCGCTGGGCCCCACGTCGAGGCCTGCGCCCGGGCGCAGGCCCGGGTCGTGCTCCTGGCGGAAGAGCAAGCCGACCTGTCGTGGTGCGAGCCGTACGCCGCGCTCGGCCAATTCGGCGTGCTAAGGACGCCGTTCCGGGAGGGCGAGCTGCGGGAGGCGCTAGCCCCGGTGCCGCGCAACGGCAACGAGTCCACCGTCTCCATTGGTTCGTTCAGGCTTTACGGCGACAAGGGCCAGCTGGAAGGGGAAGGCGGCTCGGTATCCCTGACCCCTACGGAGTTCAGGCTGGTCCACTATCTGATCGAACACCGGGGCAGCCCCGTGTCGTCGGACCAGCTGCTGGAGGACGTGTGGGGCTGGCCCCCGGGCACCGGCTCGGGCGAGGTGGTCAGGGCCCACGTCCGCAACCTCCGGGCCAAAGTCCGGCAGCTGGACGGCGGCCAGGAGCTGATAAGGAACTACCCACGGCGGGGATACGCCATACCGCCGGAGCTGGAAGTGCGCGCCTCGTCGCTCTGACCGGAGCTACGCCTTCTGGGCCGTCTGCGCCTGCTCGATGACGCGCTGGGCCGCGTGCTGCGGCACTTCCTCGTAGCGGTCGAACGACATGCTGTAGCGGCCGCGGCCCTGGGTGATAGAGCGCAGGTCGGCGGCGTAGCGCTGGACCTCGGCGAGCGGGGCCTGCGCTTCGATGGTCGTCAGGCCGGGGCCGTCCGGGTTCATGCCCAGCACCCGGGCCCGCTTGCCGTTGAGGTCGCTGATGACGTCGCCGGTGTTGGCGTCCGGGACGGTGATGCTCATGTTCATGATGGGCTCCAGGAGCACGGGCTGGGCGTCCTGCGCCCCCTTCTTCAGCGCCATCGAGCCGGCGACCTTGAAGGCGATGTCGGACGAGTCGACAGGGTGGTCCTTGCCGTCGAACAGCGTGACCCGCATGTCGATCAGCGGGTAGCGGGCCAGCACGCCCTCCTGCAACGCCTCCAGCACGCCCTTCTCCACGGAAGATATGTACTGCTTGGGCACCACGCCGCCCACGATCCGGTTGGTGAACTCGAAGCCGCTGCCGCGGGCTAGCGGCTCCAGCTCGATAGCGACGCGGGCGTACTGGCCGTGGCCGCCTGTCTGCTTCTTGTGGACGTACTCCGCCTGGGCCTTCGCCGTGATCGTCTCCTTGTAAGGCACCTTCGGCATCCCCATCTCCAGGTCGACGCCGAACTTACGGCGGATCTTCTCCAGCGCCACCTCCACGTGCGATTCGCCCAGACCGGAGAGGACGGTCTCGCCGGTGTCCTGGTTCCGCCCCAGCCTCAGGCTGGGGTCCTCCTCCACGATGCGCTGGAGGGCGCTCCCCATCTTGTCCAAGTCCGCCTTGGTCTTGGGGCTGACGGCGGCACTGAAGGCGGGCTCCGGTAGGGTTATGCCCGGCAGGACCACCGCCTTCTCCTTCTGGCCCAAGGTGTCGCCCGTGCTGGTCTCGGTGAGCTTGGCCACGGCGCCGATATCGCCGGCCGTTACCTGCGACACCTGCTCCTGGCTCTTGCCCCGGATGTGGTACACCGGCCCGATGCGCTCCTGCGCCTGCTTGCTAGCGTTCCACACCTGCGAGTCCGACTTCAGGCTGCCCGCAAAGACCCGGAAGCAGGTGAGCCGGCCCACGTAAGGGTCGGCGCTGGTCTTGAAGACCAGCGCCGCCAGCGGACCCGCGGGGTCGACGGACAGCGTCTCGCCCTTCTCCGTGGCGGGCGGCATGTCGACCGGCGAAGGAAAAAGCTGGCACACCGACCGCAGGAGTGGCGAAATACCGCCCAGCTTGGCCGCCGAACCGGTGAACACGGGCGTCACGCTGCGAGCGCGGATGCCGTCCCGCACGCCCTTGACCAGCTCTCCCTCGGTTAGCTCCTCGCCCTCTAGGTACTTGGTGATGAGGGCGTCGTCCGTCTCGGCGGCGGCTTCCACCAGCTTCTCGCGGAGGGCGGCGGCCTGCTCGACCAGCTCCTCGGGCACCTCCTGCTCCTCGTCCTTGTCGCCCACGTACGCCTTCATACGCAGCAGGTCGACGACGCCCTTGAACGCCTGCTGGCTGCCGATGGGCATCTGGAGGGCGACGCACTTCTGCCCCCAGCGGGAGCGGATCGTCTCCAGCACGCCCGAGAAGTCGGCGTTCTCGCGGTCGAGGCGGTTGATGAAGAAGGCGCGGGGCAGGCCCAGCTTCTCCACCATCTGCCAGGCGTACTCCGTGCCCACCTGGATACCGGAGGCGGCGCAGATCACAACGAGGGCGGTGTCGACGGCGCGGAGGCCGCACTCCACCTCCCCCACGAAGTCAGCGTAGCCCGGAGTGTCGACCAGGTTGACCTTTTGCCCGTCCCACTCCAGCGGCAGCACCGAGAGGTTGACGCTGAACCCTCGCTTCTGCTCGTCGGGGTCCCAGTCGGAGGTCGTCGAGCCGTCTTCCACCCGGCCCACGCGGTTGATGGCGCCGGCGCGGAAGAGCACCGCCTCGGAGAGAGTGGTCTTGCCGGTGCCGCTGTGGCCGATGAGGGCGACGTTGCGAATGCTGGCAGGCGGATACTCTTTCATGCCGGGGCGTCCTCTCGTGTCTGCTGCCGTCGGGTTGGTGCGATTTTATCCTACTGATTTTCGGGCTGGCAAGGGAAGAGACCCCGCGGGCCGCGCCCTGGCGGGAGCCGGCCTACGAGCCGAGCCCGCCCTTGAGCG
>JACOUE010000018.1 GCA_016178045.1 Chloroflexota bacterium | reverse complement strand
TCCATCGAATAACCCAGGGCGGAGAGGTCGTACAGGAATGCCTCCATCTCCAGGGTGGCGCCGCGGCGCAGCTCGCGGGTAGCGGACGCCAGCTCGGAGGGCGAGAGCGTCCGCTGGGCTACCGCCTTGGCCGAGGCGACGACGATGCGCGCTTCGCCGGCGGCGAGCGCGGACAGCACCCGCAGCCGTTGGGCGATGGCCTCCGGGTCGGTGGCGAGCCGCTCGTAGGGCAGGGGGTCCCGCTCCGGGAACGCGTCGACGCGGGAAGGGTCGCCCAGCCAGGCCGCAAGCTCCTCGGCCAGCGAATCGGCGTGGTCGGCCCGGGGGACGATGACCAGCACCGGCGCCGTCAGGTCGCGGGCCAGGGCGGCTAAGGCCGGCGCCTTCGCGGAGTCGCCGGCGCCGAGGGTGAGGGCCAGGGAAGGCCCGGCCAGCGCCTGCGAGACCCTCCGCAGGGCAGCCGTCTCCTGGATGACCGGGAGCAGTCCGGATAGGTCCATTGCCTGCCTCTCGCCAACGCCTAGAAGGGGCTCCGAAGGCTCGGGGCCCCTTCACGCTAATTCTAACAGCGCCTGCCGCCGCAGGGCAAAGACGGTATTACCGGTTGAAGCGGTTCATCGCCGCCTCGACGCCCTCGCCGATGGTCACCTCCACGGCGGCAACGGCCGTCCCGACCGCTTCCTGGAGGACCTCCCGCTCCTGTTCGGACGGCTCGCTCAGCACGTAGACGGCGACGACGTCGGGGTCGGTGATGGACTCGCCATCCAGCATGGGCCGCCCGATGCCGAGGCGGAGGCGGGGGAACTCCCTCGTCCCCAGATTGCTGATGAGGGACTGGAGGCCCCTGTGCCCGCCGTGCCCCCCCTCCGCCCGCAGGCGTACCCGGCCCAGGGGCAGGTCGAGGTCGTCGCAGATGACGAGCAGCCGCTCGGAGGAGAGGCGGCTGTGCTTGAGGAGGGCGGACACGGCGTGTCCGCTCCGGTTGACGTAGGTGCGGGGCTTCGCCAGCACTACCGGCTCGCCGTTGAGCTGGCCCTCGCCGACGGCGTACAGCCGCCGCGCCCGCAGCTCGATCCCGTACTTGCGGGCGAGCTGGTTGACGCACCAGTAGCCCACGTTGTGACGGGTGTGGGAGTAAGCGGGCCCGGGATTGCCCAGGCCGACGATGGTCCAGCTTCCGGGTGCGGCGAAAGGCATGATGCTTCAGGCTGCGGCCGTCTGGCCGCATCATAGCAGAGGGCGCGCCAGCCGCTGAAGGGGGATCCGCTAGGGCTCTTGGCGGAGGTGCTAGGCCTGGCCTTCGTTAGGCGGGCCGGGGGCGAGGCGCCGGTGCATGCCTTTGAAGCCCCGCCGGAGGGTACGCGAGAGGTCCTTCAGGGCCTTCTCCGCCTCCTCCCGCCGGGGCGCCTCTCCTCTCTGGAGGCGGATCAGCAGCGGCTCCAGCGAAGCCTGGATGCGCGCCTCCACCAGGAAGCGCCGCAGGTAGCCCAGGAGCTCGTCGTCGAGGATTTCGCTGAGGGAAGCGATCTGGCTGGCCTGGACCACCTTCAGGAACCGCTCCACGCGGGGGTCGCCGCTCCGGGCCAGGACCTGGCGCACCGCTGTAGACGCCAGGCGCGCCATCTGCCGTGCGACCGCGCGCTGGATGCGAGACGACACCTCGGCCGCCCTTTCCGCGGGCGGCTCGGCATCGAGCACCAGGCCGCACGCCGGGCAGGACGGGTCGTCCAGCAGCGCCTCGGTAGCTTCGAGGTGGGGGCAGCTGGCCGTCTCGCTCAGGAGCTCGTGGTAAGCGTCGACAGCGGCGGCGCCGACCGGCGGTCCCAGCTCGGCCAGGGTATTCAGCTTCACCAGCGCGCTCGCGATCTGCTCCAGCTCCAGGAGGCGTGCGTGAATACTGGCCGACTCGGCGGAGTACGACTCGTGGTGGTCCCGGTAAGCCTTCCGGTAGCGGTCCCGGAAGAGCTGGAAGGAGGCTCTGGCGCTGGGCAGGCGCTGGGGCTCCAATACGGCGGTGGCGAACCCGAGCTGCTGCAGGGCCAGCGCCCGGTCCAGCTGTAGGTCCGTCTGGTGTGAGGGCACGACCGCCTCCTCGACGTAACGGCGCATCCCGGCCACTTCTAGGGCGGCCTCGGGCTGCTCGACGAGGGCGCGCAGGAGGTAGAGGTCTTCGCCCAGGGCCACCACATCCGGATAGAGGGAGCGCAGCATCTTCACCTGCTCGACGCGGGACTCGATTTCCTGGACGGTGCGCACTCGTCGCAGCGCCTCGTGGACGGTGTCCGGCTCTTCCCCTGTCACCGCCGCCTCCGCCCGCCGCCGAAGCTCTGCCGCTTCTCTACAGATCTCGTTGCCGGCGACTGAACTGGGTGGCTGCGGGGCGCTCATCACCGTCTGGGCCGCCGAGACGTAAGGTTCGCGGGCCAACTGGAGGAGGAACTCTTCCGCCAGGGCGGCCAGTCGCGCCGCCCCGTCCTCCGCCGAGAAGACCTGATCCGGCGACAGCTCCAGGGGCACCAGGGAGAAGAGGCGGCCCTGGCTCAGGGCCTCAAGCTCCTCGGCGGGGAGGTCAGTCGCCCCCGATGCTTCAATCTGGTAGACCGCGGAAGGCTCTCTTATCGCGTCGGCGGAGCGCGTCTTCCGCGAGGGCGCACAAACGACTACCGGGTGGCGCAGCACGGGGGGCGAAGCTGGGGGCTCGCGCAGCAGGACGATGCGGAAGTCTTCTCCCTCCCCGAGCTGGTCCAGTGACTCGTCCCACCGGCTGGCAACCAGAACTGCGCCCTTACGTTCCTCGCCGAAAGCGTCCCGTAGGCGGAGGATGGACGAAGGCTGGCTAAGGCTTGTATCGATGGGGTCTAAGTCAGACTCTTGTGCTGGACCCCCGAGTCGAGCATCCGCGCCTCGCCCATCTGCCATGCCTACCTCCCGAGCTTGCCGAGGACAACCGATTATAGCACACGGGAAAAGTCCCACAAGCTGGCCGTTCTTGTCAGCAGAAGCGACGGCGGCGGGCGGTCAGGCGAAGCTGACGATGCTGCGGGCTACTTCGCCCCGGCGCATGGCCTCGAAGGCGTCGTTTATCCCCTCCAGCGGGTAGACGCGGCTGATCAGCTCGTCCAGCTTGAGCCTGCCCAGCAGGTACAGGTCGACCAGCTTCGGCATGTCGATGCGCGGCCGGGTGCCGCCGTACGACGACCCGGTGATCGTCTTCTCCTGGAGGAACACGCCGGCCGGTAGAGACACCTCGGCTCCGGCCGGCGCCAGCCCCACCACCACGGCCAGCCCGCCCCGCCGGATCAGGTCGAAAGCCTGCCGCATCGTCTCCGGACGGCCGATCACCTCAAAGGCGTAGTCGACGCCGCCGGGCGAGAGGTTGCGGACGGCGGAGAGGGCGTCCTCATTCGCGGAGTTGAGGGCGTGGGTGGCGCCGAACTGCTGCGCCAACTCCAGCTTGTAGTCGTTGATGTCGATGGCGATGATCTGAGCGGCGCCGGTCAGCGCCGCCCCCTGGACCACGTTCAGGCCGACGCCGCCGCAGCCGATGACCGCCACGCTGCTCCCCGGCTGCACCTTCGCGGTGTTGATGACGGCGCCGACCCCCGTCATCACCCCGCAGCCGATGAGCGCGGCGCGGTCCAGGGGCATGTCCTGCCGAATCTTGACCAGGCTCGACTCCGGCAGGACGGCGTAGGGGGCGAAACAGGCGGTGCACGTCAGGTGGTAGACGGGCTTGCCGTCCTTCGAAAGGCGGGTGGTCCCATCCAGGAGGGTGCCTCGGGTGGCGGCCCGGTTGCCGGCGGTGCACAGGTTCGGCCGGCCGGCGATGCAGTAGGGGCACTGGCCGCAGGACGGGATGAAGCTCAGGATCACGTGGTCGCCGGGCTGGGTGTAGGTCACGCCTTCGCCCACCTTCTCGACGACGCCGGCGCCCTCGTGGCCGAGGACGCAGGGCGAGGGGCAGGGGATGAGCCCGTCGATCATGTGCAGGTCGGAGTGGCAGACGCCGGCGGCGGCGACGCGCACCGTCACCTCCTGCGGCTTGGGGTCGGCCAGATCGACATCATCGATGGCGAGCGGCTCGTTGGGGCGGTAGAAGACGGCGGCTTTCATGGCGGCCCTCCTTTGGACTTGTCAAGCCGTGGGGACCTCAGGTCGAAGAGCGCCTCCAGCAGAACTGCGAGTAGTCGAGCTCACCGGGAGTGTATCCCAGCGACGTCAGCGCCATCGCCACCTCCGCCCGGTGGTGGCCCCCATGGGTCCCTACGCTCAGCAGGACTTGCCACAGGGGCCGCTGCCAGGCGTGCCATTCCCCTTCTCTGGGATCCATAAACGACACCACCTGCTCCACCGCCGATTCGTCCAGCGAACCCACGAACTCGCGCAGGCCATCATGCGCCCAGCTGTACGACTCGCGTATGGCAGGCATCACGCGACCCGGCTCGACTTTGGCGAGCTCAGGGGGTCGGCCGGTCCAGCGCATCAGCCAGCTCACATGCGATCCCAGGATGTGGAGCAGGTTCTCCTGGATGCTGCCGTAGCTGCCGCCTGTTTGTTGCGCCAGCTCCTCCTCGCTCACCTGCGACGCCGCGTCAAGCAATTCACTGTTCGCCCATTCGTTATACTCGTACAGCGACTTAATCATCTCCAGTTTGCTCATGGCGCTCCTCCCTCTATAGCACCGCGGCCGTCACGGACAGCACCGGCGGCAGCGTCCCCGGCAGCCGCTGCCAGCGGTCGCCGCCGTCGCGGCTGGCGTAGACCTCGCCGTTGCTGGTCCCAACGTACACGCCCTCAGGGTCGAGGCCGTCGGTGTCCAGCCCCTCCCGGTAGACGCTCTGGTAGTCGTTGGGGCCGGGGAGACCTTTCGTGAGGGCTTCCCACGACTTCCCCGAGTCGCCAGTGCGGTAGACGGTGAACTGGCCGAGGGAAACACGAAAGTTGTCCTGGCCGTAGTCCAGGGGCACGACGTAGGCAGCGTCCGGGTGGCTGTGCGTCACGGCGATCGGAAAGCCGTGGAACGAAGGGAGGCCCTCTGTCACGTCGGCCCAGTTGGCGCCGCCGTCGTCGGTACGGAAAACGCCGAAATGGGCCTGACCCCACAACCGGTCGGGGTTCTTGGAGTCCAGACGCATCTTGTGAAGCTCATCGATCGCCGCGGGGTCCATGCCCGGTGGTAGCTCTTGCGGGAACTCTTGGACGAGTTCGGCCATTAGCTTTGACCCTTGCGGGTTGGTAACGATGGCCTTGTGGGTGATCAAGTCCCAGGTCTCACCGTTATCTTTGGATTCGTATGTGCCGCCCGAGGCGACGCACAGATACACGTGATTTGGATCGCGGGGGTCGACATGGATCGAGTGGATGCAGGAGTCGCCGCCGCCCGTCCCCGACCAGTACCGGCGGTTGGGGTGCCGGTTGATGGACTCAACCGGCCGCCAGGAGTGGCCCCAGTCCTCGCTGCGGAAGAGGCCGGCCGGTTGAGTTCCCGCGAACACGACCCCAAGCTCGCTCTGGTGGCCGGGCGAGACGCACCAGACGTTGCCGATGGTACCGGGCGGGGTGTTGCTCCATTCGCCGGGAGCAGGGGTCTCTCCCTTGCTGGGGAGCGCGGCGATGAAGTCCTTCATGTCCGGGGGGAAGGCCAGCCCCTGACTGCGGTAGTCCCACGTCTTGCCGCCGTCCGTGCTCTTGGCGACCGAGCGGCCCCAGGCCCAGTGGTTGGCGGCGGCGTAAAACCGCGGCGCAGCGTCGCGCAGGTCAGCCGCCAAGTGGTAGAACGACCAGCCGGGAAGGATCGGCTCCGATATTTCCCACTTCTGCCGCCGTTCGTCCGAGGTGTAGATGAACCCGGCCTTCTTGGTCCCGACGAGCAGTTTAACTTGGGTGGGCATGGTTCTACCTTTCTAGTCGATCCCCTCCCGGAAGCGCCAGTAGGCTATCACCTTGCGCAGGGCCCGCGCCGCCTGCTGGAAGGTGGCGAAGGCGGCGACGCCGCGGTCGAGGAGGCGGCCCCGCACCTGCGCCATCACCTCCTCCATGTGGGCGGGATGGACGATAGCCAGGAACGGCTTCCCGGTCCGCTTCTTGAACGCGGCCAGCGCTTCCGTGAGGGCGTCGAGGATGGCGGGGTTGTCGCGGATGCGGCGGGCGAGGAAGCCGGCCCCTATCTCCAGGGCGACGGCGTCCACGTTCGTGTCCTCGTCGAGGATGTCGAGCAGCCGCTGGAGGTTGGCCGGCGCGAAGCCCATCGCCACGGTGTGGCCGGCGTCCAGCGGGTTGCGGTAGCTCCCGCCGATGACGTTGAAGAAAGACGAAAGCTTATCGTAGGAGGCGGGGGTGAGGAGGGGCACCTCCAGCCCCTCCTTGACGAAGGCGTCGCTGATGACCACCGACTGGCCGCCGGTCATGGCCACCAGCCCCACCCTGTAGCCCGTCCCCGGCCTGACGTAGAGCAGCGCCTTCACCAGGTCGATGGTCTGGTCCAGGCTGTCCGCCTGGAGAGCGCCGGCCTGCCGCATGGCGGCGTTCCACACCGCGGAGGACGTTGTGAGCGCCGCCGTGTGCGAGTAGACCGCGCGGACGCCCGCCTCGGTCTGGCCGCCCTTCCAGACCACCACCGGCTTCCGGCGCGCCGTCTCGCGCAGGAGGGAGAAGAAGCGCCGGCCATCGTTCAGCCCCTCTAGGTACAGGCCGATGACCTCCGTCTCGGCGTCCTGGGCCAGGTACTCCAGGTAGTCGCTGGCCTCCAGCACCTCGGCGTTGCCGAAGCTCACCGTCTTGCTGCAGCGGATGCCGTGCAGGTGGCCGACGAGCGAGAAGTTGATGCAGTGCGTGCCGCTCTGCGAGATGAAGCCGGCGTTTCCCGCCTCGCCGGCCGGCTGCTCGCCGCTGTGGCGAAGGCCCAGGCGGGGGTTGTATATCCCCATGCAGTTGGGGCCGATGAGGAGGAGCCCGGCGGCGCGCGCCATCTCCCCCAGCTTCTTCTGCAGCTGCACCCCCTCCTCCTGCTCCGTCTCCGCAAAGCCGGAGGTGAAGAGGGCGACCGCCCCCACGCCCTTCTCGATGCAGTCGGCGACGATCCGGGGCGACACTTCCCGCGGCACCGAGCAAACCACGTAGTCGATCTCGCCGGGTATGTCCTGGAGGCGTGGGTAGTTCGTCACCCCCAACTCCTGGATGCCGGGCAGCTCGGCCGGGTCGATCTGGACGGAGTAGACGGGGCCCTGGAAGGCGCTCATGGCCCGCAGCCAAAGGTAGCCGAGGGCGCGCTTATCGCCGACGACGGCGACGGTGAGGGGGTTGAAGGCGCGGTCCAGCCGCTCGATGAGGTTGGCCTGCCCCCGTACGGCCCTGGCCACCGGCTATATCTCCCCGCGGAGCTCCATGTACAGGCGCTGCACCAGCAGGGGCAGCCGCTCCGGGTTGGCCCACTGGGCGTAGTACCCGCCCACCTTGAGCTGGCGGGCCGCCTCTTCCGCAGGCATCTCCTGCTCGTAGAAGCGGCGCGCCTGCCGCCGCACCAGGGCCAGGTAGTCGCGCATCTCCCGCAGCAGGGCCTTGTCGCCGACCGGGCCGTGGCCGGGGACGACGACCTCCACGTCCATCTCGGCGATCCGGTCGCAGACGCGGATCCAGCCGCTGACGTGGGCGTCGAAGGGGCCGGGCACGACGTAGTGGAAGGCCACGTCGCCGGCGAAGAGTACCTTCTCCCGCGGCAGGTAGACCAGGGCGTCGCCGGGTGTGTGGGCGGGGCCCAGGTAGAGCAGCTCGATGGCCCGGTCGCCGAGGTGCAGGGTGAGGCTGTCTTGGAAGGTGACGGCGGGCGGGACGACGGTGAGGCCGCGCATCTCCTCGGCGAAGCGGGGCATCAGCCGCCGTATGCGCTCCAGGGGGATGCCCGTGCGCAGCATCTCGTCGCGGCAGTTGGCGTGGGCGATGATCTCCGCGCTCTTGAAGAACTGGTTCCCCCCGATGTGGTCGACGTGGTGGTGGGTGTTGATCAGGTGCCGCACCGGGAGCCTGCTCGCCCTGCGGATGGCGCGGCGGAAGGCGCGGGTCATGCGGGGCAGCATCAACGAATCTACGGCGGCGGCGGCTTCGTCGCCGAGGATCAGGCCGCCGTTGCTGACGCCGGTGGTGCCGCCGCCCTGGACGTAGGCGTAAGCGCCGGCGCCCACTTCGATCAGGCCGGTCTGCCACCTGCGGGGAACGTTACGGCGGGGCATTGTCTTATCGCACCACGATGGCTTGGTCTACCGAAAGCACCGTTAGTTCCTAGCCTTCTGCCAGTTGTCCAGGAGAGGATTAGCAAAGTCCGCGAATTTGAATGAGGTAAAGAAGCGCAGCTCAATAAGCCCTGTCACTTGTCGCGGATAGCCCATGAGGGCGTACTTAACTCTTTCTCCCCCGCTCTCAACCTCCACCAGCCAGCCGGACAAAAATGAATCCGTCACTTTCAAATGGTCTGTTTGGCGATAATTGAAGGACCGAACCTGCCCTGTGAACTTCGAGCCAGTCAGGCCGCCACGGCGAGCGGCAACGAGCCGGCCGGGCGTAACCATAAGCAGCCAAAGACTCACTAAACCGGTAAACCGGAGCCAGGGAACAATGAGGAAGCCGATCAGAGGGGGGATGAGGAACCGAAGACCAGCACCATAGTCGGACAAGCCGTAAAACGTGAGCGCCCTGGGGCCGCCCCATGCTTGGGCTACCGCGAGAATCGGCTCATTCTCCGCCAGGATATGCGCCGGAAGTTTTGCCCTGAGGCCCTCAAAAACTGTTTGCTTCGTTGCCGTGTTAGTCTCCTTCCCCATCAGCTCACCACGATCCGCGCGTCCACGGCCACGGCGCCGTCCTCGTAGGCGAAGACGGGGTTCAGGTCGAGCTCCTCGATCTCGGGGTGCTTGTCCACGAAGGCGGAGAGGCGGAGGAGTATGCGTTCCAAGGCCGCGAGATCGGCTGGCGGCTGGTTGCGGACCCCCTGGAGCAGCGGCAACCCCTTTATTTCGCGGACCATCTGGCGGGCGTCGCGGGGCTCCAGGGGCACGATGCGGAAGGAGACGTCGTTCAGCACCTCCACCAGCACGCCGCCCAGGCCGAACATGAGCACGGGGCCGAACTGGGGGTCCTTGGTCATCCCGATGATGACCTCGATGCCGGGCCGGGCCATCGCCTGGACGGAAACGCCTTCGATCCTGGCGTCGGGCTGGTTGCGCTTGACCGCCGCCTTGATCTCGTCGAAGGCGGTGGCCACTTCCTCGGGCGACTTGAGGCCGAGGCGGACGCCGCCCACGTCCGTCTTGTGGGTGACGTCCGGGGAGACGATCTTGAGTACGGCGGGGAAGCCCAGCTCGCGGGCGGCGGCGACGGCGTCTTGCGCAGAGGCGGCGAGGCGGGCCTTGACGGTGAGGATGCCCGCTTCTTCCAGCACCTGCTTGGACTCGATCTCGGTGAGGACGGTACGGCCCTGGCTGCGGGCGCGGTCAATGAGCTGGGCGATCGACATAACGGCTCTCCGAGGCGGCAGGTGCCGCTATCATACGGCAGCAGCACCCTCACGTCAACGGAAGGGTTAGTCGGCCGGCGGCTACTGGGTCTGGGTGGCGTCCTTGCGCGTGCGGTGCTGGTACTGGCCGGGCGCGGCGTAGTTGCGGAACTCGCGGCTGGCGCCGCAGTACTTGCACACACCGATGCTGGTTTCGCCGTTGGGGTTCTCGATAAGCCAGTGGTGAGCGCAGGGCTCCTGTTCCTGGGCGGCCGGCGGCGGCCAGGCTTCTACCATCGGCGGCCTCCGCCGCCGCCGCGGCGCTGGAAGCCGCCGCCGCCGCCACCACCGCCGCGCCGGAACCCGCCGCCTCCTCCTGACCTCTGGGGCGGTCGCGCTTCCTCGACGGAGATGGTCCTGCCCCCCAGGGTCTTGCCGTTGAGCTCCTCGATGGCCTTGCGGGCGTCGGCGCTCGACATCTCGACAAAGCCGAAGCCTCGGGACCGGCCCGAGTACCTGTCGGTCACGATGCTGGCGGACTCGACAGGGCCTACCGCCTCGAAGAACTCCCGCAACTCGTCTTCTGTGCTGTCGAAGGACAGGCCGCCTATGTACAGCTTGGTGCTCATATCCGCTCCGTCTCGGTCTCCCCGTCTTCTGGCGGGGGCAGTCTTCCGTTACCTATCTCGCCCGCTCCCGGCGACCTGCCTCGCACGTCGGAAGACAGCCAATGGAGGCAGCGGCTGTGCCTACTGTAACCATACTACATATCAATCCCCAAAGGAAGCGCGGGATCCGCCAGGTCAGGGGATGCGGCTACGGACGAACTCGCCGATACGCTCGATGGCCTGCTGGCCTTCGGGCAGGAGGAACGCCCATGCCTGCCACACGTGGAACATCCCGTCCCACACCTCCAGCTCTACCTCCACGCCGGCGGCCCTGGCCCGGTCGGCCAGACGGGTGGCGTCGCCCAGGAGGGTCTCAGCGTCGCCCGCCTGGATGAGCATGGGCGGCAGCCCGCGCAGGTCCGCGTATATGGGCGAGGCGAGCGGCGTGCGGGGATCGGCCCCTGCGAGGTACACGCCGGCGGCGAGCCGCGCGGGCTCGCGCTGCACCACGGGGTCCATCTCCGCCCGCGATACCATCGACTCGCCGGTGACCTCGAGGTCCACCCAGGGCGACAGGCAGGCCGCCGCTGCCGGCAGCGGGTCGCCGGCATCCCGCAGCGCCACTAGCGTGGCGACGGTGAGGCCGCCCCCGGCCGAGTCTCCGGCGAGGGCGATGCGGGCGGGCTCTATCCCGGTCGACAGGAGCCAGCGGTAGGAGGCAGTGGCGTCTTCGATGGCCGCGGGAAAGGGGTGCTCCGGGGCCAGGCGGTAGTTGATGCCCAGGGCCCGCGCCCTGGCCGCCCGCGTAAGCCTGGCGATGAGGTCGCGGTGGGTGGTGACAGAGCAGGTGCTGTAGGCGCCGCCGTGGAGGTAGAAGAGGACGCGGTCATCCTGGGATTGGGGGGTGGTGACCCATTCGCCGGGGACGCCGCCGGCGTCGACGGGCTCGCGGCTGACGTCGGGGGCTACGGGAAGCCGGGCCGCCGCCGACTCAAAGGTGTCGCGAAACACCTCGAGCCCGGACATCCCCTGGGTGAGGCGCCTGAGAAGCTGGATAGCTATCTCAAGCTGCTGGCTGGGCATGGTCCCTCCTTCCCCGGGTTAGATGACCATCGGCTCTTTGTACTCGCCCCAGACGTCCCGCATCACGTTGCAGATCTCGCCGAGGGTGCAGTAGGCGGCCACCGCGTCCAGGATGTAGGGCATGAGGTTCTCGCTGTTGCGGCAGGCGTTCTCCAGCGCCTTGAGACGCCGGGCCGCCTCCCGGCTGCCGCGCTCCCGCCGCACACGCTTCAGACGATCCAGGTGGCGCTTTTCGCCCTGGGGGTCCATCTCCAGAATGGGGACGTCCGGCGGCTGATCGAGGGTGAAGTCGTTCACGCCGACGATGATGCGTTCCTTGGCGTCTACCTCCCGCTGGTAGCGGTAGGCCGACTCGGCGATCTCGCGCTGGAAGAAGCCCGACTCGATGGCGGGGATGACGCCGCTCAGGTCCTCGAGGCGCCGGAAGTACTGGTATGACTCGTCCTCGGTGTCATTGGTGAGGCTCTCCACGAAAAAGCTGCCCCCGAGGGGGTCGGCCGTGTTCGCGGCGCCGGACTCGAAGGCGATGATCTGCTGGGTGCGCAGGGCCAGGCGGGCCGCCTTCTCGCTGGGCAGAGCCAGGGCCTCGTCGAGGGCGTTGGTGTGGAGGGACTGGGTGCCGCCCAGCACGGCGGCGAGGGCCTGGATGGTGGTGCGCAGGAGGTTCACCTCGGGCTGCTGGGCGGTGAGGGAGCAGCCGGCGGTCTGGGCGTGGAAGCGCAGCCACCAGGAGCGGGCGTTCTTGGCCCCGAAGGTCTCGCGCATCTCCCGCGCCCAGATGCGCCGGGCGGCGCGGAACTTGGCGATCTCCTCGAAGAAGTCGTTGTGGCAGTTGAAGAAGAACGAGAGCCGCGGCGCGAAATCATCGATGTCCAGGCCACGCTCCAGGCACCAGCGAACGTACTCGAAGCCGTCGGCCAGGGTGAAGGCCAGTTCCTGCACCGCCGTCGCCCCTGCCTCGCGGATGTGGTAGCCGGAGATGCTGATGCTGTTCCAGCGGGGCATCTCGCGGCTGGCGAACTCGATGGTGTCGGTGACCAGGCGCATGGAGGGCTTGGGCGGGAAGATGTACTCCTTCTGGGCGATGTACTCTTTGAGGATATCGTTCTGGAGGGTGCCGGCAAGCTGCCCACGGCGGACGCCGCGTTTTTCCGCCGTCCTGATGTACATGGCCCAGATGACGGAGGCCGGCGAGTTGATGGTCATGGAGGTGGTGATGTCGCCGAGGGGGATGCCGTCCAGCAGCAGCTCCATGTCGGCCAGGGAGGAGACGCCGACCCCGCACTTGCCGAACTCGCCCTCGGCGTGGGGGTCGTCGGCGTCGTACCCGTAGAGGGTGGGGAGGTCGAAGGCGATCGAGAGGCCGTCCTGGCCCTCGGAGAGCAGGTACTTGAAGCGGGCGTTGGTCTCCTCGGCGCTGCCAAAGCCGGCGAACATGCGCATCGTCCAGGGCTTGCCGCGGTAGCCGGTGGCGTGGATGCCGCGGGTGAAGGGGTACTCGCCGGGGAAGGCGAGGTCGCGCTCGTAGTCCAGGTCGGCGATGTCGGTTGGGTCGTAGATGCGGCGTACGGGCCGGCCGGAGGTGGTGATGAAGGGGCCATTGCCTTCGCTGCCGCTGGCCTCGACCTTCTTCTCCCAGGCGGCGCGCTGCTCCCGGACGCGCTTCACCGTCTCCGGGTCGTACATGGCGCGTCCAGTATAACCTATATCTCGCGGACGAATCATGGCGCGGGGGCCTGTGCTAGTATGGCCGCCGAGGGAAACCCCGTGCGCGCGATAACGATCACGCCCCTTGTCGCGAAGAGCGCCCGCCGCGTCGACGTGCCCCCGCCTCAGCCTGCGCCCGGCGAGGTAACGGTGCGCGTGGTGCGGGTGGGCATCTGCGGCACGGACTTCGAGATACTGCGGGGCGCTTTGGGCGAGGCGCCGGCGGGGGAGGACCGCCTGGTGCTGGGCCACGAGTCGCTGGGGGTGGTGGAGGGTGTGGTCGGGGGCGTCTCCGGCCTCGCCGCCGGCGATTACGTCGTGGCCACCGTGCGGCGTCCCGACGGCTGCCCCAACTGCACGGCGGGCGAGAGCGACATGTGCCTCTGGGGCGACTTCACCGAGCGGGGGATCAAGCGGGCCCACGGCTTCCTGACTGAGCTGTACTCCGAGAAGCCGGAGTTCCTGGTGAAGGTGCCACCGGAGCTGGCGGACGTCGCCGTCCTGCTCGAGCCCCTGAGCGTAGTGGAGAAGGCGGTGGAGCAGGCGTTCCTCATCCAGCGGCGCCTGCGCTGGGAGCCGAAGCGGGCGCTTGTGCTGGGCGCGGGCGCCATCGGCCTGCTGGCGACGGCGCTGCTGCGGCTGCGGGGCCTGGAGACGTTCACACTGGCCCGCAGCGGCGGCGATTCGGCGGCGGGAAGGGCGGCGGCCGCCCTGGGCGGGGCGTACGTGAGCGCGGTCGGCCGGCCGCTGGAAGAGCTGCGCCAGTCCCTCGGGCGCTTCGACTTCATCCTGGAGGCCACGGGCAGCAGCGCGGTGGCCTCGCACGCCCTGCCGGCGCTCGCGACGAACGGCGTGATGTGCCTGGTGGGAGTGTACTCGAGCAATCGGGTGCAGGAGCTGCCCGTGGACAGCCTCTACTCGGACCTGGTCCAGGGCAACAAGGTGGTCTTCGGCAGCGTGAACGCCGGCCGCCGCTACTTTGAGAAGGGGATCGAGGACCTGAGGGAGGCCAGGTCGCGCTGGCCGGGCGTGATTGAACGCTTCATCAGCCGCCGCCTCCCCCTCGAGCGGTTCGAGGAGGTGACGGCGCGATCGCCGGGCGACATCAAGACGGTGATCGAGCTCTAGCCCGCCGCCTCCGCCAGACGAACTGCGAGTACCATATCCAGTCCCAGACGCCGGCCAGGCCCACTCCGATGGGCAGGGCGATGAAGTGGAAGAAGTCGAACTGGACGACGAGGACGTTCACCGTCACCGTTACGATGGCGGACGCGGTCAGGGCGGTGGCGGCGAACTGGAGGAAGCGCAGCCACAGCGGCTTGTGCACCGGGTCGCGGTCGCGGAACGTCCAGAAGTGGTGGCCGCCGAACACGGCCACGAGCACGAGGGCGGTGGCGATGAGCGTGGTGATGAGGAGGCGGGCGTCGCCGTGCTCGAAGAAGACGATGGTGACGTCCTTGTCCTTCTCCGGCAGGAAGGCGAAGAGCGACGAGTCGTAGACCAGGAAGAGGATCGCCTGGTACAGCAGGTAGCCGGAGCCGCCCACTATGGCGAACCTGATGAGGGTGGTCTGGGAGATGGCCCAGCGCCACAGCCCGCCGATCGTGAAGTCGCTGGGCAGGGTGAACGCTTCCGCCAGCCCCAGCCGCCCTTCGTCACTGCTCCTGGTCACGCGCCGTAACCCCCCGCTTCGTTGCCTGACATAAGTTAAAAGCCCCCTGAACGCACGGGGGTATCGGAATCGTAGCACGGGGAGTGCGGGGCGTCAACGCGCTTGTAGGGTCGCAGGAAGAGTGTCCTAGTTACGTCGCAGCAAGAATGTCCTGTTGTGGCATGGTCTCTCTGAGAGGAGGTGACCATGCAGAGAGGATGGCTG
>JACOUE010000008.1 GCA_016178045.1 Chloroflexota bacterium | reverse complement strand
CGCCCCTCCAGGGCGGCGCTGAGGGCGTGCTCGGCCCGTCCGTCTATGATCAGAGTGCGAATGCCGGCGGCCGCCGCCGAGAGCGCCGCCTGCACCTTCGGGATCATGCCGCCGCCCACCGTCCCCTCGGCGAGCAGCCGCTGCGCCTCCGCTGCGGCGAGCGCCCCGACCGGCCGGCCGTCGCCGCCGAGGACGCCGAGGACGTCGGTGAGGAAGACGAGTCGGGCGGCGCCGAGGGCGCGCGCGAGCTCGCCGGCCACCGTGTCGGCGTTGACGTTGAGGAGCTGGCCGGTCGCCGATTGGCCCTGCCATTCGACGGCGATAGGCGCGATGACGGGGATGAAGCCGTCGTCCAGCAGGCGCAGGAGCGGCTCCACGTTCACCGCCACGATCTCGCCGACGTAGCCCAGGTCGGGGATGCGACGGGCCCGCAGGAGACCGCCGTCCGCCCCCGAAATGCCGAGGGCGCGGCCGCCGCTCGCCTCCAGGCCGGCGACCACCTCCTTGTTCACCAGGCCGGCCAGCACGGCCACCGCCACCTTCAGCGTCTCGGCATCGGTGACGCGGAGGCCGCGGTGGAACCGGGTGGCGACGCCGTGGCGCTCCAGCCACTCGCTGATGAGGTTGCCGCCGCCGTGCACCACGACGGGGCGCACGCCCCGCCCGTGGAGGGCGACGACGTCCTCCAGCGTGGTGTCGCGGCCCCCGAAGGTGGAACCGCCTATCTTCGCGACGAGGATATCAGGCATCGTTCAGCTTGAAATGGCCACAGATTAACACCGATTAACCACAGATATTTTCGCCCACTAGAATCTGTGCGATATCTGTGTCCATCTGTGGCCTCATTTCGAGCCGTCCCGTCACCCTTGTTCCGTGTTCCCTGTTCCTTGTCCCCCTCATGTCGTATACAGGCTGTTGAGCCGCACGTACTCTTCCGTGAGGTCCGAGCCCCAGGCGGTGGCCGACCCCTCGCCGAGGCCCAGGTCGATGCGGAAGCGCACCTCCCGCCCATGGAGGACGGCCCGGGCCTGCGCCTCGTCGAAGGCGAGAGGCCGGCCGCGCTCGTAGAGGCAGACGTCTGGCCCCTCCGGGCCGCTCAGCCAGAGGGTGATGAGGTCGGCCGACATCTCGCAGCCGCTGTTGCCGACGGCGGCCAGAACGCGGCCCCAGTTGGGGTCAGCGCCATATACCGCCGTCTTCACCCCCAGCGACTGCACCACCGCCCGCGCCGCCCGCCGGGCATCGGCGGGGGAGGCGGCGCCTTCCACCCTGGTCTCGATCAGCCGGGTGGCGCCCTCGGCGTCGGAGACGATCTCCCGGGCCAGGTGCTGGCACACGTAGGTCAGGGCCGAACGGAACGCCCCCGCCAGCGGATGCTCCTCGTCTATCGGGTCGCCGCCGGCGAGGCCGTTGGCGAGGACGACGACCATGTCGTTCGTGCTGGTATCGCTGTCCACGTCGATCAGGTTGAAGCTGCCGTCGACGGCCTCCCGCAGCGTCGCGGCGAGAAAGGTCGGGGCGACGGCGGCGTCTGTCGTGAGGAACGCCAGCATGGTGGCAAGGTCAGGATGGATCATGCCCGCGCCCTTGGCCGCGCCGCCCACGGTGAACCTGTCGAAGCGAACTGCGACGTGCTTGGGCCGGGTGTCGGTGGTCATGATGGCGCGGGCGAAGTCGCCCCCGCCCTCGGCCGAGAGGCTGATCGCCTGCACGGCGGAGGCGATCTTGTCCACCGGCAGGAAGGTGCCGATGACGCCCGTGGAGATGACCACTACGTCGTTCGGTTCCAGGTCCAGCTTCGTCCCGGCCAGCCGGGCCATCTCCCAGGCGTCGCGGAGTCCTTGCTCGCCGGTGGCGGCGTTGGCGCAGCCGCTGTTGGCGATGACTCCCCGGGCTTTGCCGTCGGCCAGGTGCTTCTGGGTGACCAGGAGGGGGGCCGCCTTCAAGCGGTTGCTGGTATAGACGGCGGTGGCTACGCAGGGCGCCTCCGAGTAGAGGATGGCCACGTCCGGCTTGTCGCTGCCCTCGTGGGCAGCCTGCCCGGCCAGCGACGCCCCCAGACGGGGGCCCGTCGGGGCCCGCCCGTCTGGGCGGATGCCGGCGCGGGCCGCCCCCGCGACGAAGCCGCGAGAGCTGGTGACGCCGCCCTCCGCTACGACGGTAAGCTCACTCATGGGTCCCTACGGGTACACCGCCGGGGCGTCCAGCCCCGCCGTCTCCGGAAAGCCCAGCATCAGGTTCATGTTCTGGACCGCCTGACCGGCGGCGCCCTTCACCAGGTTGTCGATAGCGCTCACCACCACCAGCCGCTCGCTGCGCAGGTCCACGGTCGGGTAGACCAGGCAGAGGTTGTTCCCCAACGTCTGCTTCGTGGCCGGCGGCGAGTCGACCACCCGCACGAACGGTTCGCCCCGGTAGAACTCGCCATAAAGCTCGCGCACCTGCTCCTTCGCCCCCTCCCCGGAGGCGAGGCGTCCGGGCACGAGCGGGGCGTAGCAGGTCGAGAGGATGCCGCGGGTCATCGGCACCAGGTGGGGGGTGAAGGTGAGGCGAGGGGCCGGCGGCTGCGGCCCTTCCGCCGGCGGCCAGAGGCAGGCCAGCTCCTGGGCGATCTCGGGCAGGTGGCGGTGGCCCTCCAGGCCGTACGCCGAGACGCTCTCGTTAGCCTCGGCGAAGTGGTAGCTGAGGCCGAGGCTGCGGCCCGCCCCGGACACGCCGGACTTGCTGTCGACGATGATGTCGGGGGCGACGATGCCGGCCTTGACGGCGGGCGCCAGGGCCAGGAGGGCACCGGCGGGATAGCAGCCCGGGTTGGCGACAAGCTTCGCCTGGCGCACCCCATCACGGTTGAGCTCGCTCAGGCCGTAGACCGCGTCCGGGAGAAGGTCCGGCGCCGGATGAGACGCGCCGTACCAGTCGGCGTACTCCTGGGGGTCGCGCAGGCGGAAGTCGGCGCTGAGGTCGACGACGGCCATGCCCTGGCGCACATACGGCACGACGGCCTCGGCGCTGGCGGCGTGCGGCAGCGCCGAGAAGACGAAGTCGACGTCGTCCAGGCGCTCGGTGACCGTGAGGTCGTAGCAGGCCAAGTGGGGGAACACCTCGGCCAGGGGCTTGCCCACGGCGGAGCGGCCGCCGACGGAGGTGAGTCGCGCCTCCGGGTGCGAGTAGAGGAGGCGCGCCAGCTCGGCGCCGGCGTACCCGGTGACGTTGAGGATGCCGACCTTGATCATCGCACCGCCTCAAAAAATCGAATCGCCCCACCGCCGCTAAGTGGTGGGGCTCCGCGAGACCGAAAAGCTATCTGCTAGCGGCAGGCGTGCCAAAGCCCCCCACGCGGGCCTCGGGGTCGCGGTCGGGGGGCCGCCTGCGCCGTCATGATGCAGGAAGGATAGCCGTTTGTGAATGCTGTGTCAAGGCCCGCCCTTCTGCGCCGCGGGCCCTCCCAGGTGAGACCGGCCGTAAGGGCACCTCTGGAGCAGCGGGCACTCCGGGCACAGCGGCCGCTGGGCGCGGCAGAGGCGGCGGCCGTGCCGGATCAGCGAGATGTGGAACGGGTACACCTCCGCCGCCGGCAGCACCGCCTCCAGCCGCTCCTGGGCCTCGACCGGCCCGGCCGTACCGGGCACGAGGCCCAGACGCTGGGCCACGCGGTGGACGTGCGTGTCCACGGGCAGGGCCGGCCGCCCATAGGCGAACATGAGGACGCAGGCTGCGGTCTTGGCGCCCACCCCCGGCAGAGAGCGGAGCCATCCCTTCGCCTCGTCCAGGGGGAGGCCCGCCAGGAACGAAAGGTCGAAGTCGCCGCGGCGGCTCCACACCTCCTCCACGATCGCCTTCAGGCGGGGGCTCTTCGTCCGGGCCAGGCCCCCCACCTGGATCGCCTCCTCCACCGCCGACGGGTCGGCCGAGAGGAGGCCGTGCCAGTCGGGAAAGCGGGAGCGCAGGCGCATGAAGGCGCGGCCGGAGTTGGTGTCGGACGTGTTCTGGGAGAGGACGGTGAGGATGAGCTCGGTCATGCCGTCGCCGTGGGGGCGCCAGACGGGCGTCCCGTAGAGGGCGGAGAGTCGCTCGATTATCTCCGCGGGGCTGAGCGTCGCCTTCGACCGGGATGCTTTCGGCATGCTGCGTCTCGCCAACCGGAGCGGCGAAGTAATCGTAGACGAGGGCGTAACAACCGGCAACGGGCCGCCGAAATCCCGCGCAGGGCGGCAGACGTTGTTCCTTGTGGAACGCTTTCGTAAGCCGTTGTTGTTGGCCCGTTTCACGGGGCGATATACTGATGGGAGCAAAGGTCGCCTGTTGCAGCGAGAATCCCCCGGAAAGGAGTCCCATGGCCGTCAAGCCCCTCCGCCTGACGGAACTGGCTTCCTGCGGCGGTTGAGCATCGAAGGCAGGGGGCAAAGCCCTAGCGCAGGTCCTGCGCTACCTGTCGGAACATAGACCGGCCGAACTCGACCCCAACCTGCTGGTGGGGCTGGAGGCGCCGGACGACGCCACGGTCTACCGCATCAACGCCCGCCAGGCGGTGGTGCTGACCGTGGACTTCTTCCCGCCCATTGTCGACGACCCGTACGACTACGGGGCGATCGCTGCCGCCAACGCCATGAGCGACGTCTACGCCATGGGCGGTGAAGTCGCGCTGGCCCTGAACCTGGCCGCCTTCCCGGCCGACCTACCGTCCAGAGTCATCGGCGAGATCCTGCGGGGCGGCGCCGAGAAGGTGGCCGAGGCCGGCGCCGTCATCGCCGGCGGGCACACCGTAATCGACAACGAGCCGAAATACGGTCTGAGCGTCCTCGGCCTCATTCACCCCAAGCAGGTGCTGACGAAGGCGGGCGCCCGCCCCGGCGACGCCGTCTTCCTCACCAAACCCCTGGGCACGGGCATCATCACCAGCGCGTCCAAGGCGCGCCGCGCGCGGCAGAGCCACCTGGAGGCCGCCGTCGAGAGCATGAAGGCGCTGAACCGGCACCCTTCGCACATCGTGCGGGAGGTCGGGGCCCGCTGCCTGACGGATATAACCGGCTTCGGCCTGCTGGGCCACGCCTGCGAGATGGCCGACGCCGGCGGTGTCGGGCTGCGCATCCGGGTCGGCGCCGTCCCCGTGCTCCCCGGAGCCCGCGAGTACGCCGCGCAGGGGATCGTCACCGGCGGCGACGCTCGCAACCGCGAGCACTTCGGGGCGAAGGTGCGCTTCGCCGACGGCATCGATCGGGCGACGAACCGCGTCCTGTTCGACCCGCAGACGTCGGGCGGCCTCCTCTTCGCCGTGCCCCCCGAGCGCGCGGCGGACGTCGAGCAGCAATTCGCCGCCAGCGGCCTTGCCGTGTGGCACATCGGCGAAGCCATCGAGGGTGAGGGCATCGAAGTCGTGCCGTGAGGCGCCTGCCGCAGCTTGAAAGCTGCGGCATAGCCGGGTTATGATGCCCCAGCCTTCAGGCTGGGGTCCTGCCCAGAATGAACGTCCTCTTCATCGTCTTCGACGGCCTCGCCGACCGGCCCGCTCCCGAGCTGGGCGGCAAGACGCCGCTGGAGGCGGCCCAAACCCCCAACCTGGACCGCCTGGCCGCCGCGGGCATCAACGGCATGCAGCACCCCCTGGCGCCGGGCTACCCCCTGGGCAGCCCCCTGGCCCTCCACCTCATGCTCGGCTACCCCGAGGAGCAGTTCCCCGACCGCGGCCCCCTCCTCGCCGTGGCCAGAGGCTTACCCCTGGGCTACGACGACGTGGCTCTGGCCGCCCGCTTCGCCAGCGTGAGGCTCGAAGACGGGCGGCTGGCGCTGGTCCAGCGCTTCATCCGCGGCGAGGAAGACGCCTGCCGCACGCTGGCCGAAGCGCTGGCGGAGAAGGGCTTGGACGGCCTCGTCTTCCGCTACGCCTACTGGCGGGAGGGAGACGGTACCCTGTTCGTACACGGCGGCTCCTCTGCGCTGAGCCACGAGGTCACTGACAGCGACCCCCTAGGCCTCGACCTCCCCGTCCTCAAGGTGCAGCCCCGCGCCGAGGCCCGCCCGCCGGCGCCGGCCCGCCGCACCGCGGATGCCCTCAACCGCTACCTGGCCTGGGCTCACCACCAGCTCGGCGACCATCCCCTCGCTCAGGAGCGGGAGCAGGCGGGGAAGCTGCCCATCAACTTCATCATCACCAAGTGGGCCGGCCGCCGCACCCGCTACGAGCCGTTCGCCGATCGCTCGGGGATGCGCGCCGCCAGCCTCCCCGACGAGGAGGTCGTGACCGGCCTCATGCTCGAGCTGGGCTTCCACGTCGAGGCCCTGCCCGAGGAGCCGGACCCGGAGGCGGACCTCCGCCGGCGCCTGGCCCGGGCAAAGGAGCTGCTGGGCCAGGGGTTCGAGTTCGTCCACCTGCACAACAAGCACCCCGACCCCGCCTCCCACCAGAGCGACCCCGAAGCCGTGGTGCGCAGCATCGAGGCCCTGGACCGGGCGATGACGTACTACTGGCAGGAACTCGCCACCGACGCCAATCTGCTGACCGTCCTCACCGCGGACCACACCACCCCCTCCGCCTGGCAGCACCACCCGCGCCGGCAGTTCATGGACCGCCACGGCGGCGAGCCAGCGCCCATCGTCATCGCCGGAAGCGGCGTCCGCGTGGACGACGTGACGGAGTTCGGCGAGCGCGCGGCTGTTCGGGGCGGCCTGGGCCACCTGCGGGGCGCGGAGCTGATGCCGGTGGTCCTCAACGCCGCCGAGCGGGCCAACATGTACGAGATGCGCCCCGTCCCCGAACGCCGCCTCTACCGGCCCCGGCCCGAGCAGGTGGAGCCGTTCGTCCCGCCGGACTAGGCGGCATCACGTCAGGTCGAGCCGCATGGCCGTCAACCTGCCGGCCAGCTCCGGCATGGAGGAGACCGCGCGGTACTGAAACGATTGCCGCGCCGCCTCATCGAACTCGTCCAGGCCGCACTCCGCGAACCCAAAGCGCCGGAAAAAGTCGGCGGCGTGCATGGTGAACAAGTACAGGCGGCGCACGCCTCGGCGGCGCGCTTCTCTCAGCGCCGTGCGGGTCAGGCGCTCGCCCAGGTTTTCTCCGCGTCGACCCGGTTGCACGACAACCGACCTGAGCACGCCGGCCTCGCCGTAGACCTCCAGCCCGGCGCTGCCCACCACCCGGCCCCCATCCTCAACCACCCAAAACGTCTCCAGGAACTCGGCGATGGCGTACGGCGGCAGGTGCTCCGCCACCAGGAGGGCCTCGATGGCGGGGACATCTTCGGCGCGGGAACGGCGTATCCTCGGCTGGGGCATCACATCGCGCGCAGGAGGGCGATCCGCTCGTGGATGGGTGGATGGGTGGCGAAGAGGTTGTTGAGGAAGCTCTCGTGCTCGTGGAGGGGGTTGGCGATGTACAGGTGCGCCGTCGCCTTGTTCGCCACCTCCAGGGGCTCCCGGTCGCCGGCGATCTTCTCCAGGGCGTCGGCGAGGGCGTCGGGGTTGCGGCAGAGGAGCGCGCCCGAAGCGTCGGCCAAGTACTCGCGCTGGCGGGAGACGGCGAAGCGGAGGATAGAAGCAGCGATGGGCGCCACGATGATGAACAGCAACGCCCCGGCCAGGATGATGAGCCCGGCAGCGCCGCCTCCCTTCCCCCGGTAGCGCCCGCGGGCGCCCGCCCCGTACCACGTCCAGCGCAGCATCAGGTCGGCGACGAGGGCGGCCAGCCCCACCATGACCGCGATCACGGTCATGAGGCGTATATCGTAGTTGCCGACGTGGGACAGCTCGTGAGCGATCACCCCCTCCAGCTCGCGCTTCTCCAGCTTTTCGAGGAGGCCGCGGGTGACGGCCACGTAGGCGTGCTCGGGGTCGCGGCCGGTGGCGAAGGCGTTGGGGGCGGAATCCTCGATGACGTAGACCCTGGGCGGCGGCAGCCCGGCGCCGACGCAAAGGTTCTCCACCACCCGGTACAGCTCGGGCTCCTGCTCCTTTGTCACCTGGTGCGCCTCGGATATGGCCAGGACCACGGCAGGCGAGGCGTAGTAGGCGAAATACGCGAGGGCCCCCGCTAAGACGAGCCCCGCCGCCGCGAACGCCCCTGTCACCCGGCCCAGCTCCGCCGCTTCCAGGCCGTTGGCAACCCCGATGTACGCCCCCACCGCGGCGAAGACGCCGGCGACCAGCAGGAGGAAGGCGGCGAAGAGGAAGCGCGTGTTGCGCCGGTTGCGGTCGATCCGGTCCCAGATAAGGACGGGCTGCTCGGCCGGTTGGGCCATGCGCTGAGTTCTAGTCGCCGTCGCCGCGGGTGAAGTCGACGCGGACCTCCTCGCGGGCCTCCTCCTCAGCCTCGAAGAAGTCGGCCTCGCGGAAGCCGAGGTTGCGGGCGATGACCACGTTGGGGAAGGTCTGGATGCGGGTGTTGTAGTCCAGCACGTTGCGGTTGTAGAACTGTCGGGCGAAGGCGATCTTCTCCTCGATGTCGGACAGCTCGGTCTGGAGGGCCATGAAGTTCTCAGAGGCGCGCAGCTGGGGGTAGTTCTCGGCCACGGCGAACAGGTGGCGGAGGGCGCGGGTGAGGAAGTTGTTGGCGTCTGCGGCCTCGCCGGCGGTGCCGGCCTGCTCGAGCATGGCCCGGGCCCGCGTCACCTCTTCGAACACCTCCCGCTCGTGGGCGGCGTAGCCCTTCACCGTCTCCACCAGGTTCGGTACCAGGCTGGCCCGTCGCCGCAGCTGTACGTCGATGCCGGACCACGCCTCCTGCACCCGGTTGCGGGAGCGCACGAGCCCGTTGTACACGCCGATAAGGAACAGGGCGATGAGGACGGCCAGCCCGGCGATGACGGCGATGGTGATTATGGGAACGAGCATTGGTGTGCCTCCCCTTCCAGCGAGAGCCCTGTCATTGTAGCAAAACGCCCGACCCAACACTAGGAAGTGCGGCTCGGGCCGCCCCCGCTGCGGCCCTGTGCTATGATGGCGCCGCAATGCGGGTGCGGGACTTCCTCGCCCTGGTCCGGGAGGAGCTGTCCGACCTCCTCCCGCCGGAGCTGCGAGACTTCCAGTGGAAGACCGCCTTCAACCTCCTCCAAGTGTACTACTGGTACGCCGCCGTCCACTACGAGCTCTGGCCCCAGCGCAAGACGGGACGGGTCGAGCTGGGGCTGCACTTCGAGGGGGAGCAGGAGCACAACTACCGCTGGACGGCGGCCCTGGCGAGCCGCATGGGCGAGGTCCAGGCGGCGCTGGGCCCGCAGGTTGAGGTGGAGGAGTGGACCCAGTGGTGGACCCGCCTCCACTACACCATCGACTACCAGCCACTGGACGAAGCTTTCGCGAAGGAGTGCGCGCGCGGCCTGGCCCGGATGATCAAAGTGCTCCAGCCGCTGCTGCAGGAGCTCCGGGAAGAGGCGGGCATCACCGGGAGCCGCCTGACCGGCCCGCCCCGGCGCCGTCCCCATGCCCGCCGCCCGCTACTACGATAGCGAGACGGCCACGCCGGGGGCTTGACAACGGCTGGAAGAGGCCTATCCTGTAAGCACCTCATCGAGGAAGGAGGCCGGTCCCGTGGCGGAGGAGAACAAGCCCCTCTGGCGGCGCATCCACGACGCCACCTGCCTCGGGCACGTCGCGAACCTCAAGCTCTTGCAGGCGGTGTGCCCCGTCTGTCGCGCCGACGCCAAGAAGGCGCAGGAGTCCTCTGCAGCCAGCTAGCGACTGACCCTGAAGCTAGTCCTGGGCCCGGACGGGGGAGAGCGCGAGCACTAGGTGGCGGCTGCCGTAGGCGGCGGCCAGCAGTGCCGCGCCGCCCAGGATAGCGCCGGCTACGTAGAAGACGGCGGCCGGCTCCAGCGACTCGTATATACGGCCGCCCAGGGTGGGCCCCAGTGATCCGCCCAGGCCCTGCACGGTAGCCAGGGCGCCCAGCACGAATCCCCTCGTGTGCTCCTCGGTCAGGTCCATCATCGCCGCCCCTATCGCCGGCGAGGTCAGCGCGTAGGAGAGCAGGAGGAACGACGTCATCCCCATCACTGTCCACACGTTGGAGGTGAGGGAGATGCCGAGCAGGGCCACGCAGCCGATACCCAGCCCGAGCACCAGCGGCCGCAGCCGCCCCAGGCGGTCGGCCAGGTGGCCAGCGGGGATCAGGCAGAAGAAAGCCAGGGCCGCCGGCAGCACCAGGTAGGGCGCTACCTCGTGCAGCTCCATGCCCAGCACGTCGTGGCTGTAGGAGCGGGCCAGCGGCCCCATCAACCCCATCCCCAGGCCGACCAGCAGGACGATCACGCCCCAGGTCATGACGTGGGGGTTGGTAAGCTCGTTCAGGGGCAGGCGGCCCATGCGCACCAGCCACGGGTCCTTCTTGTGCGAGACGAGGAACGACGTCTCCCGCACGGCGAGGAGGACCAGCAGGAGCGGCGCCACCGTCAGGCCGATGCTCAGGGAGAAGATGGTGCGCGGCTGGACGAACTCCAGCATGAAGAAACCGCCGAGGCCGGCCACGGCGTAGGCGGACAGGTTAACGATGTTGCTATAGGCGACGATCTTGCCCCGGTCCTCTTCGTCGTACAGGTTGGCGAGGGTAGCATTGAGGGCGGGGCCGGTGGGCGCTCGGCCCAGGGCGAAGATAGCCGTGGCCACCAAGAACAGCGCCGGGTTGTACGTGACCATCATCAGGACCGTGGCCGCCAGCGAGACGGTGAACCCAACCACGAGGGTCGTCTTGTAGCCGAAGCGGTCGCCCAGCCAGCCAGCGGGGGTCTGGGCCAGCAGCTTAGTCAGGGCGAAGACGGTGATGACGTACCCCGCGAAGGCCACACCCAGGGCACGGTCGTCCGGGATGTAGCGCTGGGTGAAGAACAGGAACAGCGTCACGAAGCTGGCCTGCTCCAGGAACATGATGGCCATGATGGGCCAGGGGATCTTCTCCCCTATGTTTAGTCGTCCTACCAGACCACGAAAAGCCACCGCACACCCCTTCTCCAGTCTTGTCCTAGACTTGCTCTCTTCACTACGTGTTCACCGGCTCCTTCTGAAGCTGCCCCCGCATTACTGCCACCATGCCGAGGGCGCCTGCCCCCTTCCCCAGCTCGCCGGCGACCAGCCGCACCCCCCGGAGCGGCTGCGTCATCGCCAGTTCCTCCATGGCCTGGCGGGCCGGTTCCAGGAGGAGCTCGCCGGCCTGGGCGACACCTCCACCGATAATGATGACTTCAGGGTCGAAAACGTTAACGTAGCCGGCCAGGGCGATGCCCAAATAACGGCCGGCCTGCCGGAACGCCTCCCGGCAGCCCTCGTCCCCGTCGGCCGCCGCGCGGTACATCATCTCCGTGGTCACGTCCCCCTCGGCCTCGGCCAGGCGGGCCAGGCCTGGAGATTGGCCCCGCGCGAGCAGCTCTCGCCCGCGGCGGGCGATCGCCGACCCGGAGGCCAGGGACTCCAGGCAGCCGCGGGCGCCGCAGCCGCAAGGAGGGCCGTCCGCATCGATAACGAAGTGACCCAGCTCGCCGGCGGCGCCGCTCTTACCCCCGTACAGCTTGCCGTCGATGATGATCCCCCCGCCGACGCCGGTGCTGATGGTCAAGAAGAGCATGTAGCGGCTGCCGCGCCCGGCCCCGAAGACGTGCTCACCCAGCGCGGCGGCGGAGGCGTCGTTCTCCAAGAAGACGCGCAGGCCCAGCTCCTCCGCCATCAGGTCCCGGAGGGGGACGTCGCGCCAGCCGGGGAGCTGGGGGGCGTCGGGGACGATGCCGTTGACCGCGTCCACGGCCCCGGGGCTGGCGATGCCGACGGCCGGCAGCTCTTGGCGCTGCCGCCCGGCGCTGTTCAGGGCTGCGTCCAGCGAGTAAACCATGTACCTCATGACTGCCTCGAGGCCGTCGGCGGTCCGCGAGGGACGGAGGTCCTCCCCCAAGATATGACCGTCGGCGGTCGCCACGATTGAAAGAATCTTGGTGCCGCCGAGGTCAATGGCGCCGAACGCCTCGGGCCGGACTCGGGTCAACTTATGTCCACCTGTAAACTAGAACTATTTAAGCACGGACAAGTTACAGGGAGAAACGGCCGTAGCGCTAATTATCGATGAATCTTTTACCTAGGCATTATTCGCCCTGTCTATATAGCGAAGCCGCCGCGGCCGGTAGCCGCGGCGGTCCCTTGTGAGAGCGCTGTGAAAGCGCAGCTAGGACTGGCTCCAGACGGTGTGATAGCGGCGGCCGCTGAGGGCGTCGAGGACGGCCTGCTCCTCGAGCCGGCGCAGCCCGGCGAACGCCTCGTCGCACTGACGGCCCGCCTCCGGCCAGCGGGGGGACCGGCAGCGCCGGCCCATGAGCTCCGTCACCCCGCACTGCTCCAGGAAGCCGAGGCTGTGGGGCCAGACGAAGAAGGTGAACTGCTGCGGTACGCCGAACCGGGGGCGCTTCTGGCCGAGCCAGAAGAACCGCTCCTCCACCGTGCCCACCGGCTCGACGACGGCCGCCAGGGGGCCTTCCTCGTCGTTGCTGCGGGTGTCGACCAGGAGGCGCTGCGGGAAGAGGCGGAAGCCCACGGCGAAGACGTCGCAGGAGTCTACCGCCTTCTTGACCTCGCCCAGGTCGACCATCAGGCCGTTTTCAGTGAACATAGCCCAACCGGCCGGCAACAGCCAGCCGCTCTGCCTGCCCTGCCGCAATTCTAGTACATCTCGGCGGGAGACGGGACTCGCGGCTCCTTCCTCTCGGGGATGTCGGCCACCAGGCAGTTGGTGGTGAGGACCATGGCGGCGATGCTCACCGCGTTCTCCAGCGCCGAACGCGTCACCTTGACCGGGTCGACGATGCCGCGCTCGATCATGCTGGCGAAGTCGCCCTTGGCGGCGTCGTAGCCCTCTCCCTTCTTGAGGGCCTTCACCTTCTGGACGATGACCGAGCCGTCCTGCCCGGCATTGATGGCGATGCGGCGGGTCGGCTCTTCCAGGGCGCGGCGGAGTATGCTGACGCCCGTGCTCTCGTCCGGGTCCTCCAGTTTGAACTTATCGAGCGCCTGGAGGGCGTTGAGGAAGGCCACGCCGCCGCCGGGGACGATCCCCTCCTCCACCGCGGCGCGGGTGGCCTGGACGGCGTCCTCCACCCGGTGCTTGCGCTCCTTCAGCTCCGTCTCGGTGGCGGCGCCGACCTTGATGACGGCGACGCTCCCGGCCAGCTTGCCCAGCCGCTCCTGGAGCTTCTCGCGGTCCCAGTCGGACGTGGCTTCCTCGACACCGACCCTGACCGCCTTGATCCGCTCCTGGATGGCCTTCGGGTCCCCGCGGCCCTCGATGATGGTCGTCTCTTCCTTGTTCACCACCACGCGGCGGGCGCGGCCGAGGTCGGTGGTCTGGACGCTGTCCAACTTGCGGCCTACCTCCTCGCTGATCACTTCGCCGCCGGCGATGACGGCGAGGTCGCCCAGGTTGTCCTTCCGACGGTCGCCGAAGCCGGGGGCCTTCACCGCGCACACGTTGAGGCTGCCGCGGAGCTTGTTGACGGCCAGGGTGGCCAGCGCCTCGCCGTCGCAATCGTCGCAGATGACCAGCAGGTTCTTGTTGCCGGCCTGGAGGATGCGCTCCAGCATGGGGAGGATGTCGTTGACGGAGGTGAGCTTCTTGTCCGTGATGAGGATGTACGGCTCGTCCTCGATCACGCACTCCATGCGCTCGGGGCTGGTGATGAAGTAGGGGCTGATGTAGCCCCGGTCGAAGTTCATCCCCTCGACGTACTCGACCTCGGTGCGGATGCCCTTGGACTCCTCGACGGTGATGACGCCGTCCTTCCCGACCTTCTCCATGACCTCGCCGATGAGCTCGCCGATCTCCGGGTCGTTGTTAGCGGAGATGGCGGCCACCTGGGCCATCTGCTCGCGGGTAGTCACCGGGGTGGCGATCTTCTTCAGCGTCTTGACCACTTCATCGGACGCCTTCTCGGTGCCGCGCTTGAGGGCCATGGGGTTGGCGCCGGCGGCCACGTTCTTCAGGCCCTCGTGGACGACAGCCTGAGCGAGGACGGTGGCGGTGGTGGTGCCGTCGCCGGCGATGTCGTTGGTCTTGGAGGCCACCTCCTTCGCCAGCTGGGCACCGATGTTCTCGAAAGGGTCTTCCAGCTCGACGTCCTTGGCGATGGTGACGCCGTCGTTGGTGATGGTGGGCGAGCCGAACTTCTTCTCCAGCACGACGTTGCGGCCCTTGGGGCCGAGGGTAATCTTGACGGCGTCGGCCAGGGCGTCGATGCCGTTCTTGAGGGCGTGACGGGCCGCTTCATCGAAGAGCAGCTGCTTGGCCATGACGGTTCGTTCCTCCTGGTTAGGTTACTTGGGGTTTAGCACTCTCAGGGCGCGAGTGCTAATGTATTTTTAGCGCAACCGCGGACGGAGTGCAAGGGGCCGGACGCTACAGCTTTTCGATGATGGCCCGGCGCTTCTCCTGGTATTCGTCCTCCGTGATCAGGTTCTTGGCGCGCAGGTCGGCGAGGCGCGCCAGTGCTTCCTCTGCACTGCCCGCCGGCGGCTGCGCAGGCGTCGCACCCGACGAGAACCTGATGGGTGGCGCGTACACTGGAGGCGGCGTGACACCGGCGGGCAGCGCGCCGACGCCGCCGCTCTTAACGATCTTCTCGGACCCCTGGACCCTGACGACGACGGTGTTAACCAGCTTGTCGTGGAGAGTCTGGGCGTCCCGGTCCCAGAGGATCCAGAGATCGTCCAGGTAGAACGGAATGAGCCCGGCGACGATGCCCGCCAGGCCGCGGACGAACATGCCGCCGGTGCGCACGGCATCCCCGTTCGTACGGATCACGCGAATTCCGACCACGGCCTTGCCGGGGTTCTGGCCCCGCGGCGCGACGATAAACCACCAGATTACCCACCCGATAAATAGCGTGAGGATGAGGATCAGGCCGCTGACCAGCCAGGCCAGCAGGCGCTCGCCCCGGCCGGCCAGGACAACTGTCCCTTCGGGGTCGAGAACGAAGGTGCCGTCGTACTGGCAGAAGAGTCCTTCACCCAGTGGGCGCTGACACCTGACACACTGGAGGGCGGTCGCAGGCTGCATTGGCTTCCCTCCTGTCGTTAGCCACGCCCATCACATTATATTGGCCGGCGGTGCAGCGGCACAACGAAGGCCCGCCACCTTGGTTGTGTCAGTCTTCTTGCTGGCGGGAACCCTGCGTCAACCTCGCTAAAGCACGCTGACTTCCAGTAATTCCCTCATTGCGGGAGTTAGGAAACCATTGACAGCGAAAATCGTCGATGCTAGACTGGCTCCACGATTAAGAACTCTTATAGGGGTGTGGACACGAACCTTTTCGGGAGGGCGTGCCCGAAAGGTGCGTTTTTGTTATGTGGACGGTAAATCGCTCCCCGGCCTATACTAATTCGAACCCTCGCTGAGGGGCGCCGGACAATGAACCTGCCGACCTTCCCCAAGACGCTATATGACCCCAGCTTCGAACACGACGGCTGCGGCGTCGGCTTCATCGCGCGCCCGAGCAGCGAGCCCTCCCACGACATCGTAGACAAGGCCGTCACCGCCGTCGTCAACCTCACCCACCGCGGCGCCCTCGACGCCGACGCCAAGACCGGCGACGGCGCCGGCATCCTCGTCCAGGTGCCGCGCCGCTTCTTCCGCCGTGAGGCGGAGAAGCTGGGACTGCGCCTGGAGGACCCGTCCCTGCTGGCGGTGGCCATGGTCATGCTCCCCCAGGACGCGGCCAGGGCCGCACGCTGCCGACAGATCATCGAGGAGAAGGCGAAGGGCCGCGGGCTCCAGGTGCTGGGCTGGCGCGAGGTCCCGGTGGACCGCTCGGTCCTGGGGGCGAAGGCGCTCAACACCTGCCCCACCGTCCAGCAGATGCTGGTAATGCCCCCGGCCGGCCTCCGCGGCGACGACTACGAGCGCAGCCTCTACCTGGCACGCAAGGAGGCCGAGGCCGCCCTGCATCAGGAAGGCTTCGACGACTGCTACGTGCCGTCCTTCTCGCATCGGTCGCTGGCCTACAAGGGCCTGCTGGTGGCCAGGCAGCTCCGCGGCTTCTACCTCGACCTTCGGGACCCCACCTTCGAGTCGGCGCTGGCCCTCTTTCACCAGCGCTACTCCACCAACACGTTCCCCACCTGGCCCCTCTCCCAGCCCTTCCGCCTGCTCGCCCACAACGGCGAGATCAACACCCTCCAGGGCAACGTCAACTGGATGCGGGCCCGCGAGCCCGAGCTGAAGTCGCAGGTCTGGGGCGACGACATCGACAGGCTCAAGCCCATCGTGACCATGGGCGGCAGCGACACCCAGATCCTGGACAACGCCGTCGAAGCCCTGGTCCTCTCCGGCCGCGACCTCCTCCACGCCATGCTCATGGTCATCCCCCAGGCGTGGGAGCGCATGCCGGACCTCGACCCGGCCTGGCGCGACTTCCACGAGTACCACGCCTGCCTGATGGAGCCGTGGGACGGCCCCGCCGCGGTCACCTTCACCGACGGCCTCAAGGTCGGCGCCGTCCTCGACCGCAACGGCCTTCGCCCCCTCCGCTACAAGATCGCCGACGACGGGCTGGTCATCGCCGGCTCTGAGGTCGGCCTGGTAGAGATGGACGACGCGCACATCGTGGAGAAGGGACGGCTCGGCCCCGGCGAGATGCTCGTCGTCGATACCCGGCACGGCCGCATCCTCAAGACGTCCGACGTCATGGCCGAGTTCGTCAACCGCCGGCCCTACGGCAAGTGGGTCAAGGAGAACATCCGCCGCCTGAGCCAGGTGCCCGTCACGGCCCCCGACGGCAACGGTCGCGGCGAGGACCTGAACGGCCTGGACCTGGGCCAGCTCCAGACCGCCTTCGCCTGCACCAACGAGGACGTCAAGATCATCTTGAAGACGATGGCCGCCCAGGCCCACGACTCGGTCTGGTCCATGGGCGACGACATCCCCCTGGCCGTCCTCTCCCAGATGCGTCGGCCGCTGATGTTCTACTTCAAGCAGCGGTTCGCCCAGGTCACCAACCCGCCCATCGACCCGCTGCGGGAAGAGCTGGTCATGTCGCTGGACTGCTACGTGGGGCCGCGCCACAGCGCATTCGAGGAGACGGCGCACCACGCCAAGCTGATCCACATGGAGACGCCCCTCCTCACCGCCACCACCATGCGCGCCCTGAAGGAGAATGGCGACCCCTCCTTCCGCTGCAAAGAGATATCGGTCCTCTTCCCGGTCGACCGGGGGCCGGAGGGCCTCGAACAGGCACTGGCCGAGGTCTGCGCCGCCGCCGCCGCCGCCATCGACGACGGGTACTCCATTCTCGTCCTGACCGACCGCGGCGTCAGCCAGGAGTACGCCGCCGTGCCCATGCTGCTGGCGGTGGGGGCCGTCCACCACCACCTCATCCGCGAGGGCAAGCGGATGAAGGCGGACATCGTGGCGGAGACGGCCATGGCCTGGGACGTCCACCACCTGGCCCTCCTCATTGGCTACGGGGCGAACGGCGTCTATCCGTACCTCGCCCTCGCCACCATCAACGCCTTCCTCCAGGACCGCGACCTCCAGGAGTCGACCATCGAGGAGGTTGAAGCCAACTTCCGCACCGCCGCCGAGCGGGGCATCCTCAAGATCATGTCCAAGATGGGCATCTCCGCTCTCAGCAGCTATCACGGGGCCCAGATCTTCGAGATCATCGGCCTCGACGAGGATCTCGTCGACCGCTACTTCACGGGCACTCCCGCGCGCCTGGGCGGCATCGGCCTCCCGGAGATCGCCGAGGACGTCCTCCACTGGCACCGCCAGGCGTTCGAGGTCTACCCGCAGTCGCGCAAGGTCAAGGACATAGGCTACATCCGCTTCCGCCAGGAGGGCGAGTACCACGGGTTCAACCCGGAGGTGGTGAAGACCCTCCACCGGGCGGTCCAGACCGGCGACTACCAGGTCTACCGGGAGTACTCGCACATGGTGCACGGCGGGCCGCCCCGCACCCTGCGCGACCTCCTGGAGTTCCGCAGCGAGCAAGCGCCCATCCCTATCGAGGAGGTGGAGCCGGCCGGCGAGATCACCAAGCGGTTCGTGACGGCGGCGATGTCCATGGGCGCCCTCAGCCCCAACGCCCACAGGACGCTGGCAATGGCGATGAACCGCCTCGGGGCGCGGAGCAACACCGGCGAGGGCGGCGAGGACCGCAGCTGGTACCAGCCCATAAACGGCGACTGGGCTAACAGCCGCATCAAGCAGGTCGCCTCCGCCCGCTTCGGCGTCACAACGGAATACCTGTCGATGGCCGACGAGCTGGAGATCAAGATCGCCCAGGGGTCCAAGCCCGGCGAGGGCGGCCAGCTGCCCGGCCACAAGGTCGACGACTACATCGGCTCGGTGCGGCACACGACGCCCGGCGTCGGCCTCATCAGCCCGCCGCCGCACCACGACATCTACTCGATCGAGG
>JACOUE010000015.1 GCA_016178045.1 Chloroflexota bacterium | reverse complement strand
GAACCTGGCGCACCGATAGCCCCATCTCCCGAGCCGCCTCGGCCTGTGTCAGCCTCCCTTGCTCGACGAGAACCACCAGCGGGTAGCGAACTGTCACTCGCAGCCATCCTCTCTGCATGGTCACCCCCTCTCAGAGAGACCATGCCACAACAGGACATTCTTGCTGCGACGTAACTAGGACACTCTTCCTGCGACCCTACAGTGGCCTTGACAGGCGACGGTCTGGGCGTATAATCAGACCGCTTACCACACCCAGCCCTTGAGGGGGTGACTGCTGAGACACGTTGGCATCCTCCTGATCGGCCTCGTGGCTCTCGCCGTTTTCGTTCTGTTAGCACGTGGCTACAGAACAACGGCTACCGATTCGCCCGATTTCGGTGACGGCTCAGACGGCTCCAAGGTCTACGCTTCAAGTGTTACCGACTCGCCCATCGATTCCCCCGCCTCTGGATCAGCTGGTACGACAACGCTCAACGCCACGAATGCCGGCTTCAGTACTGGTCAGAAGATCCTGATTCACCAGTCGAGAGGCACGAACGCCGGAGCCTGGGAGCTAAACGAGATTCAGGGCTATTCGGCGGGGACAATCACCACAGTAAATCCGTTGGCGAACACGTACACGACTTCCGGAGACAGCGCCGGACAGGTCTTGGTCGCACCTCAGTACACCGATTTAACGGTGAATGCTGGCGTAACCCTCAGCGCCAAGCCGTGGAATGGATCGACCGGAGGCATTGTCGCCGTATTTGTCAGCGGCACTGCGACGATCAATGGAACAGTCTCTGCAAGCGGTCGTGGATACGGAGGCGGAGACGGAGTGGCAGGCGCAGGACATGGGACACAAGGATATTCTGGAGAAGGTACCTCAGGTCCGTCCACACAGCAGCGAGATCCCAACGGAAATGGCGGCGGGGGTGGCAGAGTACAAGCCAGTGGAAGCGCCGGGGGCGGAGGAGGCGGACATGCTACTGCAGGCGGCGACGGTACCGGAGTCGGTAGTTCAGGTGGGACATACGGGTTGGGTGGAACGACGGCAGGAACGGCAGATCTGGCAACAATGGTATTCGGCGGTGGTGGAGGAGGGGGCGCGGAGGATACTGATCCGAATTCTGCCGGAGCAGGCGGTCCAGGGGGAGGAATAGTTTTCATTTCCGCAAGAAACGCAGTCGCAAGTGGCAATGTGACTGCAAATGGCGGCGCCGGGGTTAGTGGCAGCGTAGTTTCCGGCGGGGGCGGTGCAGGAGGCTCAATTTTCTTGAGGGTCGAAACCGCGACCTTCGGATTGGCTTTGATCTCCGCCGTCAGCGGCAACGGCGGAACGGGCCCCGGTGGAAACGGTGGGGCTGGCGGAGTGGGCCGCATCCGCGCCGAGTACTGCAAATGGATCCTGGGGTCGACCAACCCGCCAGCGAGTGTGGATGCGAGCCCAGATGACGATAGCGATACCGTCTCGAACGAGTGTGACCCCTGCCCCGCCAACCCCGACTGCGACGGCGACGGCTATAACGACGCCATTGAGTTGCGCGTTCGCACAAACCCGGTGCCCCCGGGCGGCTTCTGCTCGGCCGACTCTACTGCCGATAACGAGGAGCCGGACGCGCGGCCGACGGACCTGAACGACGACCGCGCGGTCAGCGGCGCCGACCTTTCGGCCATCGCCGCCGAAGTCGGCACCAGCGTTCCGCCGGCGCCGGTGCGCAAGGACATCGCGCCCGACCCGGCCGGCGACAACGCCATCAGCGGGGCCGACCTGTCGCGGGTGGCCGCGGTCATCGGCACCGCCTGCTGAGCCCACGCCGCGCTTAGTGTCACGTGTCCCGTGTTGCGTGTTCGCTGTCTCGTGTATCATGGCAGCAGCCATCGTGCCCGGAGGTGACGCCCCCATGGCCGCCAAAGAACGCACCCGCACTGAGCGCGACTCCATGGGCCCCATGGAGGTCCCCGCCGACGCCTACTACGGTGCCTCCACCCAGCGCGCCGTCCTCAACTTCCCCATCAGCGGCCTCCGCTTCCCGCCCTCGTTCATCCGGGTGCTGGGGCTGATCAAGCTGGCGGCCGCCCGCGTCAACGCCGAACTGGGGCTGCTCGACCGCCGCCTCGCCGCGGCTATCGAGCAGACGGCTCAGGAGATGGCCGACGGCAAGCACGACGCCCAGTTCGTGGTCGACATCTTCCAGACGGGGTCGGGCACCTCCACCAACATGAACGCCAACGAGGTGATCGCCAACCGCGCCGGCGAGATCCTGGCCGGGGACCGAGGGTCGAAGCTCGTCCACCCCAACGACCAGGTGAACCTGGGGCAGTCCTCCAACGACGTCATCCCCACCGCCATCCACCTGGCCGCCCTGGAAGCGATCGAGAAGCGGCTCATCCCGGCCCTAGAGGGGCTGCGGGAGGCGCTCCTGGCGAAGTCGAAGGAGTTCTGGGGCATCGTCAAGACGGGGCGGACGCACCTCCAGGACGCCACGCCCGTGCGGCTGGGGCAAGAGTTCCTCGGCTACGCCGGCCAGGTGGAGCGGGGGATCCGGCGGCTGCGCCGGGCCCAGGAGGAGCTGGCCGAGGTGGCGCTGGGGGGCACGGCGGTGGGGACGGGGATCAACACGCACCCGGAGTTCGCCAAGCGTGTTTGCGCCGAGCTGTCGAAGCTGCTCGGGGTGACGGTGCGGGAGACGGACAACCACTTCCAGGCCCAGGCGACGCTGGACGGGGTGGTGCAGGCCAGCGGCAGCCTGCGCACCGTGGCGGTCAGCCTCAACAAGATCGCCAACGACATACGGTGGATGGGGTCGGGACCGCGGGCGGGGCTGGGGGAGCTGGCCCTGCCCGAGGTGCAGCCGGGCAGCTCGATCATGCCGGGCAAAGTGAACCCCGTCATCGCCGAGTCGCTGATCCAGGCCTGCGCCCAGGTCATCGCCAACGACGCGGCGACCGTGCAGGCCGGGCTCGGTTCGTACTTCGAGCTGAACCTGATGATGCCGCTGGCCGGCCACAACCTGCTCCAGGCGATCGAGCTGCTGGCGGCGGCCGCGGCCAGCTTCGACGAGCGCTGCCTGCGGGGCGTCCAAGCCACGGACAAGGGGCCGGAGATGGTGGATAAGGGGCTGATGCTGGCCACCGCCCTGGCGCCGGCGATCGGCTACGACACGGCGGCGGAGGTGGCCAAAGAGGCGGCCCGCTCCGGCCGCACTATCCGCGAGGTGGCGCGGGAGAAGACGGGGCTTTCGGAGGCGGAGCTGGACCGGCTGCTGGACCCGGAGAAGATGACGGAGCCCGGCCTGTCCTGAAGGTCAGGCTTTAGCCTGACAGGGACGGGCTGAAGGCCGCGGACAGGCTAGAAGGCCTGTCCGTCTGACAAGGTAGCGAAGGAGGCAGGCATGTCCGATGCCAACGTGAAGCTGGTCGCCGACTTCTGCCGCGCCTGGTCCCGCCGCGACGTCGACGAAATCGTGGAGTACTTCACCGAGGACGCCGTCTACCACAACATCCCGATGCCGCCGATCAACGGCAAGCAGGCCATCGCCAACATCCTCCGGGCGATCGTCGGGCCGGCGAGCGCCATCGACTGGGAGGTACTCAACGTCGCCGCCAGCGGGGCCCTCGTCTTCACGGAGCGGATCGACGGCTTCGAGATGGCGGGGCGAAAGGTGGAACTACCAGTGGCTGGCGTCTTCGAGGTGGTCGACGGCAAGATCAAGGCCTGGCGCGACTACTTCGACATGGCGACGTGGACGCGCCAGACGTCAGCCGGCTGAAGATAAACCAAGGAAGGTCAGGCTTCAGCCTGACGGGGGACGGACTGAAGGCCGCGGACAGGCTAGAAGGCCTGTCCTGCCGATAGAACCCGGGGAGGTCAGGCTGAAGCCTGACCTACGGTAAAGGGACGGCAGGCGCCGAAGGCTAGCGGGGAGAGGGAGCGCAGTCGGGCACGTCGGCCGGGGCGCGCCTGACCCTGGGCAGGCAGAGGTCGGCGACAGCTATCAGGAGGCCGGCCGTCATGACCGCGTCGCCAACGCTGAAGGCGCGTACGTTGGAAGGGTTTTCCCACACCAAGACGTCGGTCAGGGGCCAGAGCCTCGTCTCGCCGCGTTCCAGGAGGACGTCCTTGCTGAGGGGGACAGGGTCACCGCTCTCTAGGCCGGCGAGCTGCTCTTCGAGGCCGGCGCTGCGCAGGGTGTCGGGGCTGATCGGCATCAGGCCGCCGTTGGCGGCGATGGCGACGAAGTTCAGCAGCAGCCCCGCGCTGATGACGAGGATGCCGAGGCGGCGCCGGTTCGCCCAGACGAAGGGCAACAGGAGTAGATACGACGCCGGGAACAGGACCCGGCGCAGGACTTCCGCCTCGCCCAGGCCGGCGTATATCACCAGGAGCTGGAGGCCGAGGGCGGCGAAGACCACCGGCCCGAGCCGTATCTCCGGTCTCGGGTAGTGGAGAGACCAGCCGGAACCAGGCAAGCTACCTAGGACTTCAGGGGTAGTGCGGGGCTATTCGGTTTGGCGGGGCGACGCTTGAGGGAGCGCCTAGCGCCAGATGGCCGGGGCGGCGGCCGCCACGACCAGCGCGCCCACCACGAGCAGGCTGTAGAACGCATAGAGCAGCCGGGTCTTCATAGGTTCCTCCCCTTTCCCGAAGTTTTATTATCGCATCAATAAGTAACCAATTAATACGCGAAATATTACGCCTGTGTCAAGGCTTCGTCGGGGGAAAAAGGGAAATTTAGATGTAACCGGTCAAGTCGGAGGGGTTACGGTCAAGAAGTCGGCGGGAGTGCGGCAAAAGGAGAGCGGGGCCATAAGGCCCCGCTCTTTCGACGGTAGAGGGTTCTAGGCGCCCGGCTCTTTGGCCATCAGCGCCCGCAGCTCTTCGAACTCGGGCGAGGGCTCATCGCCCATGCCCTCGCGCAGGAGCTCGCTGTAGCGGCGGTAGGCGAACTTGGCCGCCTCCACCTCACCGGCGGCCAGGTAGCTGCGCATCAGCCGATACCAGGCGGCCTCGTTGTACTCGTCGACGGCGAGGACCTGCTGGCAGAGGCTAGCGCTGCGCTTGTGGTCGCCGCGGCGGGAGTAAGCGGAGGCAAGGGTCGCCAGCAGGCGGAGGTACTGCTCCTCCAGCTGCCAGCGCAGGCTTTCCGCCCACTCGGTGTAGAAGTCCTGGCCGAAGCCGCCGCGGTAGAGGGCAACGGCCTTCTCCAGCCGCTCCAACTCCCCGTCTCCGGGCTCGCCACCTTCGGCCTCCTTCACCGCCGACTGCAACTCCTCAACGTCGAACCGGATGGAAGCGAGAGGGTTCAACAGGTAGCAGCCGCTGTCCTTGGCGATGCATTCCGGGTGGAGGGCCTGGCGCAGGCGGTAGAGGGTGGAGTGGAAGCTGCTGGTGGTCTTGTCGTCCGGGAGGTCGGGCCAGAGGGCGGCGATCACCTCCTCCTTGCGGAGGGGCCGGCGGTTGGCGAGGAAGAAGAAGAACATCTCCTTGCTCTTCTCGCTGCGCCACTCGAGGTCGCTCACCTCCCGCCCAGCGACGACGACCCGCACGTTGCCGAAGCCGTACGCCTCGATGGCGGGCAGGCGGCCGTCGCCGGCGTCCTCCGGCGCGGCCTCCGTCTGAGCGCCGCCGGCCTTGACTTGCTTGAGCAGGCGGCCGTAGTAACCGTCCGCGGCCTTGTTGGCGGCGGCGTACTGCACCAGAAGCGGCGTCCGGGCCGCTTCGACGGCGAGGAAGTGGTCGTAGCCCAGCTCCTGCACGACCCGGGCGGCCGTCTCCAGGCAGTCGAGGGCGATGCGCTTGCGCTTCAGGCCGAAGTAGGCGTCGGCGAGGTGGAAGCAGGCGCGGGCGAGGTCGCGCTTGGCGTCGCCCTGCTTGAGGAGAGCGACGGCGTCCTCCAGGCAGTCGACGGCCTCCTTGAGCCGGCCGTCTTCGCGGTAGATGAGGCCCAGGGCGGTCTGGCAGAGGCCCATCTCGTAGACGCCGCCGTGCTCCCGCGCCTCGCTTACCGCCTGGTCGACCAGGCTGAGGGCAGCGGCGCGCTCGCCCTTCATGCGGAAGGCGTCGGCCAGGGCAGAGAGGTCGTAGACGCGGAGGAACCGCTCGTCGAGCTCGTGGGCGAGGTCCAGCGACTGCTGGTAGAGCCGGACGGCCTCGTCCAGGTTGCCGCGGTCCCTCTCGACGTCGGCCAGGGAAGCGGTGGCGTAGGCGTGGACGTAGCGGGCGCCGGTCGAGGCGGCGCGCTCCGCGGCCTCGCGGAACATCGCCTCGGCCTCGGGCCAGAGGCCCTGCATGTAGTAGAGCAGGCCCAGGTTGTTGAGGGTCTGGAGGAGGCGGGCCTCGTTGCCCAGCTTCTTCCAGCGGGCAACAGCGCGCTCCAGGTAACCGGCGGCCTTGGCCAGCTCCCCGGCGAAGAGGAGGCTGGTGCCGAGCTGGTCACTGACGTGGGCGATGTTGTAGCTGTCGCCCTGGGCCTCGTAGATATCGAGGACGCCCTTCAGCTCCTGGGCGGCCAGGTCGAACTCGCCGCAGGCGCCGTAGGTAATCCCCAGTTCTTTCCGCGCCTCGGTGAGGGCGGACATGGGGCCGTCGTACTCCAGGAGGAGGGAGCGGGCGCGGCTGAGGGCTTCCTTGGCGGCGGGGTAGTCGCCCTTGAGGCGGAGGCACATGCCTTTGGTGATCAGGGCCTCCGCCAGCGACGACCAGTCGCCAGCCGCCTCGAAGGAGCGGACGGGCGCGGCGAGGAGCTGGAGGGCCTGGTCAAGCTGATTCAGGTAGTGGAGGACCTTGGCCTTCCAGAGGACGAGGCGCGGCTGGGCGGCGAGCTGCTCGGCGGGGATGGAGTCCAGCCACCCGGCCAGGGTGTCCCAGCGGCCCTCCTCGAAGAGGCCGCGGCCGGCCCGGTCGGTGATGCCGACGACGCGGTCCCAGGCCTGGGCCTGGACGTAGTGGTAGACGGCTTCCTCCGGGCGGCCGCGCTGCTCGTGCCAGGCGGCGGCCTTCAGGTTCAACGCTTCGAACTGGGCCGGGCGCTCGCCGCGGAGCTTGCTCACGAGGAAGGACCGGAGCCACGTCAGGAGCCGCGGGCGGTCGCCGTCGCCGACGCGTAGCAGGCTCCACCGTTCGAGGGCGGCAAGGGCCTCCTCGAGGTCCCTTCTCGCGGCCCGGCGCGAGCAGGACCAGGGCGGCGGCCCACCCCTCGGAGGCCTCGGCCAGCTCCCGCGCCTCGTCGGCGGACAGGTGCTGGCCGAAGACGTCGGCGAACAGCTCACCCACCTCCTCGGGCGCGAAGGCGAAGTCGGCGGGGCCGATGGTGGCCACCTCCTGGCGCGCCGCCAGCAGGGGCAGCACCGACAGCGCAGGGCGCGTGCGGCCCGCCAGCACCAAGTGGCAGTTGTCGGGCAGGCGGTAGAGCCAGCCGGCGAGCAGGTCGTGCGAAGGGCACTGAGCGTCCAGGTGGTGGACGTCGTCAAGGACGACGATGAACGGCTCGTTGACGTCGAACGTCTCGCCCACCAGGAGCTCGACCGCCTCGCCGACGTCCGGCTCGCCCGAGCCGTTCGCCAGCGCGGCGACCCTCTTCCCGAAGCGGGGGAAGCGGCTCTGGAGGGAGGCGACCAGGTACGAAAGGAACGTCTTGAGGTCGCGGTCGGGCTCGTCCAGGGAGTACCAGCAGATGGGGCGGCCGGCGTCCTGGGCGAAGTCCAGGAGGAGGCTGGTCTTGCCGAAGCCGGCGGGGGCGCTGACGACGGTGGCGCGCCGCTCCAGCCCTTCCCGTAGGAGGGAGAGCAGGCGCTGCCGCCGCACCGTCTTCGTGCGACGGTTGGGCGGCGCCACCCTGGCAGGGAAGGGGAGGCGCTCGGCGGCGGCTTTTCTGGAGACGCGCGTCGGTTTGGCCATAGACAAAGGGCAGACGGCGGGCGGATCGCCCGCGAGTAAAGTCGACTTCAACTAGATAGACGGGAGCTTACTAGGGGACGTTACCGAAAAGCGCGGAATTCGAAGGCTGATTCAGAACCAGCGCCGGAGCCAGAGCTTCTCGAAGCCGATTTTTGCCCAGTGCCAGAGGAAGCTGGGCTGGCGAAGGGCTACCTTCGGCGCGGGCTCGGCGTAGAAGTGGCCGGTGGCGTAGCCGGCCTTGTGGTAGCCGGTCTCCAGGAAGCAGGCGCCCTGGCCGCCGAAGACCCACTCCGTCTTACCGCCCTTGATCTCGCCGGCGATGTTGCGGGCGACGACCTCCGCCTCGGCGTGGGCAAAGACACCGGCCTTGGGGAGCATGAGGCCGCTGGCCAGGGGGATGGCGGTGACGTCGCCGATGGCGAAGACGTTTTCGAACTCCGTGGCCAGGGTCTCGCGGTTCACGGGCACCCACTGGCCTTTGTCCAGTAGGGCCGACTGGCGCACGACCTGCGGCGCCGAGTGCACCGGCGTGGCGATGAGGAGGTCGAAGGGCGACTCGGTGCCGTCGGCGAAGACGAGGCGGTTCTTCTGGTTGTCTACGGAGCGGAGCTGCATCTCGGGGCTGAACCAGATCTCGCGCCCGGCCAGCAGCTCCATCACCTGCTCACCGACGGCCTTACCGGCCACGGGCAGGGGGAACGGCTCGGGGGTGAAGACTCGCAGCTCCACGTCCTCGCGCAGACGGCGGTTGCGGAAGTAGTAGTCGAGGAGCAGGGCACCCTCGTAGGGGGCGGCGGGGCAGCGGTAGGGGGCAGAGCTGATGACGACGGCTACGCGTCCACCCTGGAAACGGGAAAGTTCTTCGTGGAGGCCTTCGGCACCCTCGAGGGAGTAGAAGGTCCAGGCCTGGCCCAGCCCGTTGATGTTACCGGTGCCGTACTGGGCGCCCAGGGACACGACCAGGTAGTCGTAGGGGATGCGCTGCTCGCCCACCTCCACCCGCTTGTTGGCGAGGTCGATGGCGGTGATCTCGCCGGCGACGAAGTCGATCCCCTTGCGGGCCAGGCCGCGGAGGTCGCGGCTGATGCGGTTGCCGCGGCGCCAGCCCAGCATCACCCAGGTGTAGGAAGGGGCGAAGGAGTGCCAGACGTTGCGGTCGATGAGGACGACGCGGTGCTCGCGGTTGAGGAGCTTGCGGAGACGATTGGCGACCACCACCCCGCCCACCCCGCCACCCAGTATCGCGACGGTCTTGCCGGCCATACTGAACCGCTATTCTAGCCCGATTAGTCGGTCTAGGCCAAGCACCAGCTCCTCGCGGTTCATGACCTCGCCGACGGCCAGGAGGACGCCAGGCATGAAGGACTCACGGCTGATGGAGTCGTGGCGGATGGTGAGGGTCTCACCGGGGCCGCCCAGGACGACGGACTGGTGCGCCACCAGCCCGGGCAGGCGCACGCTGTGGACGGTAACGCCTTCCACCACGGCGCCGCGGGCGCCCTGCACGGTCTCCTTTTTGGTGGGAGGCCGCTGAAGGGGCTTGTCGCGGGGTGAGGCCATGGCGTGGGCGGTGGCGATGGCGGTGCCGGAGGGGGCGTCCGCCTTCTGGTCGTGGTGCATCTCGATGATCTCGGCGTGGTCGAAGAAGCGGGCGGCCAGGCGGGCCAGGTGGATCATGAGCACGGCGCCGATGGCGAAGTTGGCGGCCACCACCGCACCCACCCGCCGCTGGCGGCACTCCCGCTCCAGCTCGTGGATGAACGCCTCGGAGAGGCCGGAGGTGCCGATTACCAGACGGGAGCCGACCTCCAGCGCCTCGCGGGCTACCGTGGGCGTCCACTCGGCGTTGGTGAAGTCCACCACAACGTCCGGCCGGGTACGGCTGAAGAGGGCCGCCGGCTCCGCCCCGAAGGGGACGAGCCCCGAGCCGTCGGGCAGGGAGAGGTACTCCTCGGCGGCGGAGTGGGAGAGGACGCCTACGGGCTCGAGGTCGGGCTCGAGACAGACGGTGTTCAGGACTTCGCGTCCCATCCTGCCGGTGCCGCTGACGACGACCTTGATGGGCAAGGGCGACCTCCGGAGGAACCTACCAGCGCTTCATGGGCGGCCGCGGCGGTGGGGGCGGCGGCTCGCCCGGGGCGCGGCGGAACGAAGGCCCGCCACGCTGCTGGCCGCCCTGCTGCGGCGGCCGGCCGCCGCCTCCGCCCTGGCGGGGACGGCCGTTGCCCCGGCGCCTGTCGCCGAAGGGAGGCCGGCGCTCGAAGTCGCGGCGGCCACCGCCGCCGCCACCGGGGCCGCGACCGCCGGGGCCGCGACCACCGGCGCCACCGCGGTCGGGCCCGCCGCCGCCACCGGGGCGGTCGACGGGAGCGCCGGCGCCGGCAGGCTCGGCCGGCCGGGGCTCCGTGCCCTCGAGCACGGCGCGCCGCGAGAGGTTGATGCGGCCGAAGTTGTCGATCTCGTTGACCATGACCATGATCTCGTCGCCCACGCGGACCACGTCCTCGGGCCGGCGCACGCGGTACTCGGCCAGCTCCTCCACTCGCACCAGGCCTTCCTTGCCCGGCAGTATCTCGACGAAGGCGCCGAAGGTGACCAGGCGGGTGACTGTGCCGGTGTAGATCTCGCCGACCTCGACCTCCTTGGTGAGGCTCTCGATAATCTCGACGGCGCGGCGGGCAGCCTCCTCGTTGGGGGAGCCCACCAGCACGATGCCGTCGTCCTCGACGTCGATGGTGCACTTCGTCTCTTCGATGATGGAGCGGATCATGCGGCCTCCTGGGCCGATGACGGTGCCGATCTTGTCCTGCGGTATCTGGAGCCGGATCATCTTGGGCGCATAAGGCGACATCTCCGGCCGCACCTCGGGGATGGTCTCCAGCATGGCGCGGAGGATGAAGAGCCGGGCCTCGCGGGCCTGGCCGAGGGCCTGCTCCATGACCTCGTAGCTGATGCCCTTGGTCTTTATGTCCATCTGGAGGGCGGTGATGCCCTCGCTGGTGCCGGCGACCTTGAAGTCCATGTCGCCGAAGGCGTCCTCCAGGCCGGCGATGTCCGTCAGGACGCTGAACTTGTCGTCCTCGCCCTTGACCAGCCCCATGGCGATGCCGGCAACCGGCGCCTTGATGGGCACGCCTGCGTCCATCAGCGATAGGGCGCTGCCGCAGACGCTGGCCATCGAGGTACTCCCGTTGCTGGAGAGCACCTCCGAGACCAGGCGGATGGTGTAGGGGAAATCCTCCTCGCTGGGGATTACCGGGAGGAGTGCCCGCTCGGCGAGGGCGCCGTGACCGACGTCGCGGCGGCTGGGCCCGCGGAGGGGCCTCGCCTCGCCTACGGAGAAGGGCGGGAAGTTGTAGTGATGAATGAACCGTTTGGTCTCCTCCGGCTCGATGTTGTCCAGCTCCTGCCGCTCACCCAGCGAGCCCAGGGTGACGATGGTCAGGGCCTGCGTCTGGCCGCGGGTGAAGAGGGCGGAGCCGTGGGTGCGGGGCAGGAGGCCGACCTCGCAGGAGATGGGCCTGATCTCCTCCGGGTGGCGGCCGTCCGGCCGCCGGCCCTCGAGGACGCTGCTGCGGACGGTGGTGCGGATCACGTCGTCCATGGCGGCCGCGAGCTGCTCCGGCGGATACGTCTCGCCCAGGGCCTCGATCAGCTCCTTGCGGCGCTGGGCCATCGCCTCGTCGCGCTCGTCCCTGGCGCCGGACAAGAAGTCCCACTGCCGGGACCCGGCGAACTCGATGACGGCCTTGCGCGCGTCTTCAGCGATCTCAAGGGGCGGCCACTCTTGCTTGGGCTTGCCCACAGCGGCAACGATCTCATCCTGAAGGGCGATGATCGCAGCGTTTACCTCCTGGCCGCGCCGGATCGCCTCCAGGACCACCTCCTCGGGCACCTCGCTGGCGCCGGCCTCCACCATGACGACGGCGTCGCGGCCGCCGGCGACGACGAGGTCAAGCTGGCTGTCCTTGAGCTGGGCGAAAGTGGGGTTCACGATGAACTCGCCGTTGAGGTAGCCGATGCGGGTGGCGCTAACGGGACCGGCGAAGGGGATGTCCGACATGGAGAGGGCCGCCGAAGCGCCGACGATGCTGAGGATGTCGGGGTCGTTTTCCTGGTCGGCGGAGAGGACGGTGATGATGATCTGGATGTCTCTGCGGAAGTTCTTGGGGAAGAGGGGGCGGAGGGGACGGTCGGTGAGGCGGGCGGTAAGGATGGCGGCGCTGCTGGGCCGCCCTTCTCGCCGGAACCAGCTGCCGGGGATCTTGCCCGCGGCGTAGAGCCGCTCCTCGTAGTCGATCGTCAGGGGCAGGAAGTCGACGCCTTCACGCGGCTGTAGGGAGGCGCAGGCGGTGACCAGCACGAGGCTATCACCATATCGGACGGTGACGGCGCCGTCGGCCTGTTCGGCGACCTTTCCCGCTTCCAGGCTGAGAAGACGTCCCGCTATTTCTCGTTCAAAAAGTTGCGACATGCTTTAACCCTTCCTTGTAGGTTTGATGGCAGCGACAGCAGGAGCGTAAGGTGCGCCAACGTCTCCCATAGCGCTGGGATAGCTTTCTTTACTGCCTTATGCGTGTGGATATAGGATTAACCGCTTGCTCGGGACTGAGGTTCCCCGCTCTGAGAATCTTCGACTGGGGGCTTCTTCCTCCCCCCACTCCTTCTACTTACGGAGGCCCAGGCTCACAATGAGCTTCTTGTAGCGCTCGGGGTCTTCCCTGCTGAGGTAACGCAGCAACCGCCGTCTCTGCCCCACCATCTTCATCAGACCCCGCTGCGAGTGGTGGTCCTTGCGGTGAACCCGGAGATGCTCCGTCAGCTGGCGAATCCGCCCTGTCAGCAGCGCGACCTGGACGTCGCTGGAGCCGGTGTCCGACTCGTGCAGACGGTGAGCTTCTACGATGCCCTGCTTATCGTCGGGGGTCAGCATTCTTGGCCGGCTTACCCTGCCAGCACTCAGTGCTTCGATGCGGGTCTCCTCTTCTTCCTTCGTCCTGCAATATAACACACCCTTATAGCCAGCGCAACCTGCCCTGGCGCCGTCTCGTCCCCCCGACCGGGCGTAGAGTATACTACCCATGGGAGCACGCTCCTATCTGTCATTATCACAGGTCATCTTAATGACGAGAGTCGCGGTTATTAGCGACAGCTCGTGTTGCATCCCGCGCGAGCTCCTGGACGAGCTCGGCATCACTGTCGTCCCCCTGGGGCTCCTCATCGACGGCGAGGTGTACGAGGACGGGGCCCTACCCCCCGGCGAATTCTACGAGCGGCTGAAGGGGGCGCGGCAGTTCCCCACCACCACGTCGCCGGCGCCGGGCGCCTTCCTGGAGGCGTTCCGCAGGGCCTCCCCGGAGGCGGAGGCCGCCCTCTGCATCACTCTCTCCGCCCGATATAGCGGCACCTACAGCTCGGCAGTGAACGCCGCCAAGCTGCTGGCCGAGGAGCTGCCGGACTTCCCTGTCCGCGTGCTGGACTCGCGCAACCTGGCGATGGCCCACGGCTTCGTGGTGCTGGCGGCGTCCAGGGCGGCGCAGGCCGGCGCCGACCTGGACGGGTGTGTGGCCGCCGCCGAGGAGGTGATACCGCGGCTCCACCTGCTGGGCATGCTAGATACGCTCCAGTACTTGGCCCGCAGCGGCCGCGTGCCCTGGATTGTCCACTGGGCCACCTCGGCCCTCCAGATCAAGCCCATCCTGGCCGCCGATCAGGAGGACATTAAGGCGATCGCCCGGGTGCGGACCCGGACCAGGGCGCTGGAGCGTCTGCTGATGAGGCTGGCCGAGGAGGTGGACGCGGGCCGGGCCCTGCACGTGGCCGTCATGCACACCGACGCGATCGCCACGGCGGAGGAGCTGGCGGGCCAGATCCGCGAACGCTTTCAGCCCCGAGAGCTGCTGGTCACCGAGTTTACCTCCGTGATGGGGATCCACAGCGGCCCCGGATTCGTGGGCCTCGCCTTCTACAGCGAGGCGCCGGTGGCGGAGCACTCCCGCGGCAGGGAAGAAGTGATGGCCGCCGCCGGCTCCGAGCGGCCGGCGCTGGAGGAGGACATCCGCCGTATTGAGGCGTCGCTGGAGCCGCTGCCGCCGACGGGGCAGGGGCCGTCGCTGGTGGTGCTGAGCGGGCTGCCCGGCAGCGGCAAGTCCCACTTCGCCCGCAGGCTGAAGCAGCGGTCCCCCCTGGTGGTGCTGGAGAGCGACGCCCTGCGCAAGGCGCTCTTCGGCCGGCCCAAGTACACCCCCGAGGAGAACCGCCGCCTCTTCGACGCCTGTCACGCCATGCTGGACCGCCTCCTGGCCCGGGGGATGGAGGCCGTCCTGGACGCGACGAACCTGCGCGAGATCCACCGGCGGCCGCTGTACCGCATCGCCGGCAAGAACGGCGCGAGGCTCGTCCTGGTGCGGCTGGAGGCGCCCCCATCGCTGGTGCGGCGGAGACTGGAAGAGCGGGCACAGCGTTTTAACCCGTGGGACCACTCGGACGCAGGAGTGGAGGTGTACGAGCGGATGCGCTATGAGGCGGAGCCCATAACCGCCCCCCACATCGTCGTCGACAGCTCACGCGACATCGAGGCCGCGCTTGACGCGGTGGTGCGGGCCCTGGCGGCCGAGGCCGTACAGGCCACATGAGCCGCTGGAAGGCGGCGTGCCTGATGATCCATATCGAACGTATCTGTTGATGGCAAGGCCTTACCTGGTAGTACGCGCGCGCATCGACCCGAGCATAATGGAGGAGTTCGAGCGCTGGTACCAGGAAGTGCACCTGCCCAACGTGATGAAGATCCCGGGCATCCAGAAGGCGTTCCGCTCCAACTGCAGCCGTCAGGGGATAAACTGGGCGACCATCTACGAGTTCCAGGACGACTCTGTAGTGCAGGAGGCGTTCGCCAGCGCGGAGGCGGCGCAGGCGCGGCAGGACTGGGAGCGCTGGCTACCCCACGTCAGCGAGCTCAGCGTAGAGGTGTACGCCAACCTGGGGCCGATGCCGCCCTACCACCACTGGAACTAAAGCGGGACACAAGGAGGTGTGGGTGGTGGGGAAGGGGGCTACCGCCCCTTGTACTCCGGCTTCCGCTTCTGCATGAAGGCCATCGGCCCCTCGCGGGCGTCCTCGCTGGCCACGACGCGGCCGGCCAGCTGCCCCTCCAGGGACAGGCCCTGGTCCAGGGGAATCTCCAGCCCCTGGTAGGCGGCCTGCTTGATGGCCCGCACGGCCAGGGGGCCGCACTCCATGATCTTCTCCGCCACCTCCTCCGCCGCCGCCATTAGCTGATCGGCAGGGACGACGCGCGAGACCAGGCCAGCCCGCAGGGCCCACTGGGCGTCGTAGCGCTCACCGCTGAGGAGCAGCTCCATGGCGTAGGCCCGGGGGATGGTGCGGGGAAGGCGCTGCGTGCCGCCTCCGGCGGGGATGATAGCCCGCTTGGGCTCCGGCAGGCCGAAGGTTGCGGGCTCGGCGGCGATGCGGATGTCGCAGCTGAGGGCCAGCTCCAGCCCGCCGGCGAGGCAGAAGCCGTTGATGGCGGCGATGATCGGTTTCCAGCACTCGTAGCCGCGGGTGATGCCCGCGAAGGGGACGTCGTAGGCGGGGGGACGGCCGCTCATGAACGCCTCGGCCAGGGCGGCGAGGTCGGCCCCGGCGGAGAAGGCCTGGTCGCCGGCGCCGGTGAGGATGGCGACCCAGAGGCCGTCGTCGTCCCGGAAGTCGTTGAAGGCGCTGTACAGCTCGCGGCTGGTGTCGGGGTCGATGGCGTTGCGGCGGTCGGGCCGGTTGATGGTGACGTAGGCGAGGCGGCCCTTCTTGTCGTAGATAACGTTCTTGAATTCGGCCACGGGGCTCCCTCCTGCGTTAAGAGTCGGGCGTCAGTATAGCGCGTCGGCTTGCCGAGGGGAAGGTTAATGTTGGGTAAAGAAACGTAATAGGGGGATGGCTGTGCGGTTGGTGTTATTGGGGAGGCGCGGAAACGTCAGCTGCCGGGCTGGCGAAATGTCCTAGATGGGACTCGGGGTGCGGACCGCGCCTCCCCACCATAGCCACAAGGGAGGGACCATTGTCCAGGCAGTTGACGCTCTGGCTGTTCAAGGTAGCCGCGACGGGCTTGTTTTGGGGAGCCGTCGTGGCGGTGGCCCTTTCCGGTAAGATATAGCCCACTCTCCTACTCAGCTTCTCCCGCAAATGGAATTGCCGCCCTGAGACCGGGGCGGCAATTCCATTTCTGCACTGTCGCGTCGCAGCTAGAATGACCGCCTTTACGTCGCAGGTAGAATGTCCTCTATCACTTGTTGCACGGTCAATGGTGCATCGCGGAGTCTGGCCTTGTCGACGTGGGGGAGTTGCGCGACGAGATGACCGCGGTGCC
>JACOUE010000007.1 GCA_016178045.1 Chloroflexota bacterium | reverse complement strand
GGCGAACCTGGCGCACCGATAGCCCCATCTCCCGAGCCGCCTCGGCCTGTGTCAGCCTCCCTTGCTCGACGAGAACCACCAGCGGGTAGCGAACTGTCACTCGCAGCCATCCTCTCTGCATGGTCACCTCCTCTCAGAGACACCATGCCACAACCGGCCATTCTTGCTGCGACGTAACTAGGACACTCTTCCTGCGACCCTACACTCCACTTGACAAAGTTATAGAGTCTGGCTATGATACCTACAAATAAAACCTAAGGGCGCACGGCCGAACCTCGGAAACGAGGGCGGGGGAACAAGCCCGAACCGTGGGGTGAACTCGCGGAAGCGAGGGGGCAGCTCTTTCAGCCCCAACCCGTCAGCTAACCCCGCAGGCCACTGAAAGAGGCCATAGCATCCAATTGGGGGGCTGGGGGCTATGTCCTTCAGCCCGCGTTTATTTTCTGCACCCCGGAAGGAGGTGCCGCGTAATGAAACGCGCACCCGTCAGATGCCCGCGATGCCGGCAGTCTCTCATCATCTCCTGCGATATGTGGGGGCAGTTCTACGCCTGCGAGGGCTGCGGCTTCTCCGCCGAAGACGATGACCATATCAAGGAGCCGGAGACTGCATACGGCGCCCTGTTCCTGGAGCACCTGCGGGCGCAGGCCGCCAGGAGGGGCGCTGAGAGGAGGGAGATAGCATGAGGAGCATGGTTCTCGGTCTGCTCGTCGGGGTGATCATCGGCCTGAGCCTGGGGATGCTGGTCGCCCCTTCCTCAGGGACGGAGGCGCGACAGAAGCTGCGGGAGCGCGCCGAGCCGACGCTGGAACGGGTACGAGCCCGGGGGCGGCAGGCGAGGGATAGAGAGAAGGCAGCAGCCTAACCGCACCGAGTTCGAAACCAGCTTTTCGCCCCGTACAGACGGGGCGAAATTTTTTGCCCTTGAGCGGGGAAGGCGGCGATTGATAGAATCGCGGCGGCCGCTACGGACGGCCGGGAAGGCAGCGAACGGTTGGAAACCCTGATCATCGTGGTGATACGGCTCCTAGTGCCGCTTTCGATATTCAGGTGGCCCCTGTGGGGAGCCCTCGCCGCCCTCCTGGCCGACATGCTGGACATCGTGTTCATCACCCTCCTGCCCCTGGGCGGCGTGCCCCAGTACCACCGCTTCGACAAGTACCCTGACATGTACTACCTCACCATCGAGCTCGTGGTGTCCCAGCGGCGTTGGTCCGGCTGGCCGCAGCGGATATGCCTCGGCCTCTACCTCTGGAGGCTCGTCGGCTTCGCGCTGTTCGAGATCACGGGCACCCGCGAGTTCCTGTTCTTCTTCCCCAACGTGTTCGAGAGCTTCTTCATCTTCATGGCCGTCTGGGACCGGTTCGGCTCGACGTGGTACACGCTGACTCGCGGTCGCCTGGCCATGTGGCTGGGCGGCCTGGGGGCGCTGCGGCTGGTGCAGGAGTACTTCCTCCACTGGCAGCGGGCCCTGGACGACGTCGTGGCGGTGGACGTGATCGAGGACGTGACCAGGGCTTCCGTGGCCTGGCTGGCCGACTGGTACGGACTGGTGGCGGGCCTGCTGGCCGCGGCGCTCGTGGTGGCGGTGGCCATCGGCACGGTGGTCGTCAGACGGAGGGAGGTCGCCGCCGCGGGGGCGGAGCCGGGGCGAAAGCGCTGACGTGCCGCCATCACCCGGGCGAGAGCGGCTGCGCGGCCTCTACGTCATCCTCGACCCGGAGGCCGCGCCCGGGCGTGACCTCATACAGGTCGCGGAGGGGGCGCTGGCGGGCGGCGCCCGCCTGCTCCAGCTCCGCGACAAGCTGCGCGAGAAGGGCCTCCAGCTCCCCGACGCGGCGGCCCTGGCCCGCCTCTGCCGCGAAGCCGGCGTGCCCTTCATCGTCAACGACCACCTGGACCTGGCCCTGGCTGTGGAGGCGGACGGCGTCCACGTGGGCCAGAAGGACCTGCCGGTCCCCGTGGTGCGGCGGCTCGCCCCGCCCGGCTTCATCTGCGGGTGCAGCAGTAACAACGTGGAGGAGGCCAGGCGGGCCGAGGCCGAAGGCGCCGACTACGTCTCCGTCGGCCGGCTCTTCCCCACCAGCTCCAAGGCCGACACCCGCCCCGCCAACGCGGAGACCGTGCGAATGGTAAAGGCGGCGGTCTCGCTGCCGGTGTGCGCCATCGGCGGGATCAGCGAGGCGAACATCGACGAGGTGATCGCGGCGGGGGCGGACATGGCGGCGGTGATCGCGGCGGTGGTGGCGGCGCCGGACCCGGCGGAAGCGGCCCGCCGTCTGGCCGCGCGGTTTTCGAACAGCGCCTGAAAGTGAGGTTGCAGATGAGAAAGATCGGGAGTCGGACGTGGCTTGTTGATCTCGGCTTTGCGGACTGGGTCCTGATCGCCGACTTTCTAAGCAATGGGTGGGCAGAATATCAGATGCGTCCAGCCCTGCAAGAAAGCGGTCTGTACGCCGTCGTCCTCGGCTCTGATTATCATGCTCTCGTTTCAGCCAGCGACCGGTTCTATCCCGTGCAGATGGGACCCAGCGGCCTAGTCACACCGGAAGTACCGAACAAAAGCAGGCCAGGCCAGTGGCGTCGTCGATGGTGGGCCGTTCCAGACTTACAAGAGCGGTGGGTCGAAGATGCCGATGTGGTGTATCTCGGCAAGTCAGACCCTGAATTGAAGAAACGCCTCGGTCAGCTACGAACATTCGCGACAGGAGGCTTGGGCCATACCGGTGGTCAAGTTTTGTGGCATCTCCGCGGATACCCGGAGAACCTGGAAGTTGGCGTACTTCCCTTATCCAAGTTCCCCAGTTGCTTGCCGGCGATACCCCGAGCTGCTGAGAAACAGCTGCTAGCCGAATTCCGCTCGCACTATGGCCAGCTACCGTTTGCGAACGTGATTAACTGAGATCAGGTGCTCAAGGTTTCACTTGTGGCCTAGATTGTGTAACCTTCGCCCGGTTGTTTCCATGGGTTAGGGCGAGCAGGAGGAGACACGGTTAGCGGCCTACCTCGCAGGTTAGCCAGCCTTCATAGGCCTGAACCGCTCCACCCGGAACGGCGCCAGCGCCGCGTCCGTCTTCCCCCGCACGATCAGCTCCGCCATCACCTTCCCCGTGACCGGCGCCAGGAGGACGCCGTTCCGGAAGTGGCCCGTCGCTACGTAGACGTTCGTCCAGCCGGGCAGCCTGCCCAGTATCGGCATATCGTCCGGCGAGCCCGGGCGGAGCCCGGCCCACGTCGAGGCGACCTCCGCGTAACGCAGCGACGGCACCAGGGAGCCCGCCATCGACCGCAGCCAGGCAATGCCGCGACGGGTGGTGCGGCGGCGGAACCCCACGTCTTCCACCGTGGCCCCGGCGAAGAGGAAGCCCCCCGGCTTCGGCACCAAGTAGCCGCCGGTCCCCCCGACGATGTTCCGCACCCGCCGCTCGCGGTAGGCCAGCATCTGGCCGCGCACCGGCCGCACTGGAACCCTCACGCCCAGCGGCCGCGCCAGCCGTCCCGTCCACGGGCCCGCCGCCAGTACCAGGTGGTCGGCGGCCATCGTCCCCTCCGTCGTGCGGACGGCGACGACACGCTGCCGCCGCCGCACGTACCGCTCGACGCTCGTTCCCGGGAAGAGCGTGGCGCCTCGGGCTTCCGCCGCCCTGGCCAGGGCCTGCGTCATCAGGCCGGGGTTCACGTGGTGCTGCCGGCTCGAATACGCCGCCCCGAACAGCCGCGGCGATAGCTCCGGCTCCAGGGCCCGCAGCGCTTCCCCCTCCACCCACTCCATGTCGGGCATGGGGCCGCCCCGCCACTGGGTGGCCTGACGCAGGGCGGCGGCCGCGCCCTCCGTCTCCGCGGGGACAAGCAGGCCCGTCGTGACGAACTGGACGTCGATGCCGGTAACCGCCTGCACCCGCTCGACGAGCGATGGGTAGAGGTGCAGGCTCGAGCGGCAGAGGTCGCCGAAGGGGCTGGCGGGGGCGGCCCAGGGCGGGGCGATGAGCATGCCCGCCGCCGCCCCCGACGCCTCGCCGCCGACTTCGCCCCGCTCCAGCACGGCGACGGAGGCGCGGAGCCCCGTCAGGTAGTAGGCGATCGCGCAGCCGACAATGCCCCCGCCGACGACGATGACGTCGAAACGCTGTCGCATGGAGCTAGTATAGCTGAACCTGAACTTCGTCCTGCCGCACGCCCTTCCCTCTCCCTCAAGGGAGAGGGCTAGGGTGAGGGTGTCGAGCCCCCGCCGACCATGCGCACGACCTCGAGCACGTCGCCGTCCTCGACCGCCGTCTCGGCCCAGCGCTCGCGGGGGACCACCTCCCCGTTTCGGGCGACGGCGACGTGACGGCGGTTGACGGGGAGGGTTCCGACGTACTCCGCCACGGTGCCCACCCCGTCCAGCCGCTGGCGCTTGCCGTTGACGGTGACGGTGATCATGGCGTCGAGCGCGCCGCCCGCGTCCAGGCGGCGTCGAGCGCCTGGCGCAGGCGGCGCGCGGCGTCGTCCGGGTAGAGCGAGGCGAGTACGGCGGAGATGACGGCGACCCCCGAAGCGCCCGCTTCAATCACTTCCGGCACGTTCTC
>JACOUE010000012.1 GCA_016178045.1 Chloroflexota bacterium | reverse complement strand
AGCTGGAGGGGCACCGAGGCGCTGTTCGCGGCCAGGGCGACGGGCATTTCGTTCCCCTCCACGGGCAGCCGGACCCGGCAGAAGTCGGTGCGGGGGCCGTTCTCGGAGTTGAAGACGACCACGCTGGGCGAACGGGCGGGCGCAGCTAGGTTCGCGAGGTAGCGCACGTTCTCCTGGAGGACGCTGTCGGCGATGCCCGCGCACTCATCGAAGCGGGCCTTCATCTCCTCGTGCACCTGGTCGATGGAGCAGCCGCAGATGGAGTCGTGGGGTCCGTTCTGGAGGAGCAGCTTCCAGGCGTGGCGCAGCAGCCCGGCGTCGGAGCGGGCGCGGTCGCCGCTGTCGCCGTTGGCGGTCCGGATGAGATGGGCCCAGGCGGCGAGCGGCTCCGCCCAGCGGGCCAGCAGGTCCTCGCACTCCTGGTAGCGCTGCTTGATCCACATGCGGGCGGAAAGGACGCCGGCCAGGACGTGGGAGCGGGCGCTGGAGCGGAGCTCGCCCTCAAGGCGGGGCAGCCCGCTGAGGTCGCCGTTCAGCTCCGACTTCACGGCCTCGACCAGCATCGGGTAGTGGCCGTGGACCATGTCGGCGTCGTCCAGCATCCCGCTGGCGCCGCGGATGACCTGCGACAGGTCTTCCTGGGGCTCGGCGTGGTCGTTGCCGTTAGGCACGACCAGGTAGCGCGTCGCGGCCAGCGGCTCGAGGAGGCCGCGGAGGTTCTGGAGGCGATTGCGCAGGCCCGAGGGGTCGGCGGGCAGGGCCATGCCGAGGGCGTAGCCGAAGGGGAGGTGCAACGCCAGCACCTCGGAGCCGTCCGGGGCGGCCCAGCGGAACTCGGAGGTCGTGGCTTCGTGGCTGACACCCCGCCAGAAGACGGCGGCGTCGATGCCGAAGCCGCGGAGGACGGCCGGCAGGTGGGCGATGTGGCCGAAAGCATCCGGCGAGTACCCTACCATCATCACCGGTCCGAACTGCCGCCCGATCTCCATCCCGATGAGGAGGTTGCGCACGTGGGACTCGCCGCCGATGAGGAACTCGTCGGGGAGCATGTAGTGGGGGCCGATGAGGAGCCGCCCCTCCCGCACGTGCCGCTCGATGTCGGGGCGGCGGTCGGGCCGCACCTCCAGGTAGTCCTCAAGCACTATCGTCTGGCCGTCGAGGACGAAGTGGCGGTAGTCGGGGTCGCGGTCGAACAGGTCGAGGAGCTTATCGAGCATGCGGACGAGGCGGGTGCGGAAGTACTGGAACGGCTGGTACCACTCGCGGTCCCAGTGGCTGTGGGAGACGACGACGAGGGTGCGCCTAACCTGGGTGTGATGCATGCCAGTGGATGTAGCGGAGGCCTTCAGGCCTCCATAGCGTTGGTGGCGACCCTTCGACAAGCTCAGGGCAGGCTCTGAAGGTCGCCGCTACATGTTCAGCCATCGCTGTTCAGCCAGATGGGGTTGGTCATGGCCCAGATGACTTCGCCGCGCTCCGGCCGGCCGCGCAAGCCGCGCAGCTCGGCCCGGATGTAGGTGCGGCCGGACAGCTCCAGCGAGAAGTTGTACACGGAGTCGACGTCGTTCAGGGGGATGATGTCGAGGGGGAAGCCGTCGCAGACCAGCCACAGCTTGCGGCCCGCCCCGCCGATGGCCCGCACCCGGAAGGAGACGCGTTGCCCCTCGCCAGCCTCGACGGTGTCGCCCATCATCTTCTCGAAGCGGCCGTCGCCGTCCGCGTCCGCCGTCAGGATGAGCTGCGGGCCGGGCGGGTCGTCCGACAGGAAGACGTGACCCTGCCGGATGCCGTCGAGGACGGCGTCCTCGGTGAGCGGCCCCTCGACGTACACCCAGGTGGTCGGGTTCCCCAGCCCGTGCGGGTGCATGGGCGGCGCCGGCGGGATGGAGTGGACGTCGCTCCCGCCCACGGCGACGACGCGTTCGCCGCGGCGCAGGAGCAGGTCCCACCGCTCCAGCGACTCCCAGTTGTAGAAGCGCCAGGGCGCTTGCCACACCTCCATGCAGGGGTAGCCGCTCCACTGCTCGAACAGCCAGGGCGGCCCCACGCTCTTGGGGTGGTTGACCGAGATCAGCCCGCCCTTCTGGAGCACGAACCGCTGCACCTTCTGCATCGACTCCGCGTCCGGGCAGCGGAACTCGACCCAGTCCCGCAGGCCCCACATGTTGGCGTGGCCCCAGTACGTCGTGACCTCCTCGCCGGGGATGAGGAGTATCGGCAGACGCGAGAGGCGGGTGATGTCTTCGTGGTGGGTGTTAGTGTTGTGGTCGGTGACGGCCAGGAAGTCGAGGCCGCGCTCGATGGCGTTGCGGGCGAGGTCCTCCACGGTGTTGAGGCCGTCGGAGTGGACGGTGTGGCAGTGGAGGTCGCCCTTCACGAAGCGGCCCTTGCCGCCGGACTGGCGCGGCTTCCGTCCGGCCGGGGAGACGGCGTCGGGCAGCGTCGCCGCCGGATCAGCATCAGGCGCCTCGCGGTCGGCGACGGTGAGGCCGACGCGGACGTCGTAGCGGACGCCGTCCTCCTGCACCCGCTCGAAGCCAAGCATGAGGTTCCACTCGCCCGGGAAGAGGGGACCGCGGATGTAGCCGGGAGTAGCCTCGTGGGGCGCGATGAAGAACTGTTTCTTCGAGCTGCCGCTCCAGCCGCGGAAGCCCGGCGCCTCCAGGAAGTGGGCGCCCCGCGGGTCGAAGATGCCGATATCGATCCTGTTGCCCGGGCCCAGGCCAAAAGGCGCCGTCACCGGCTCGGTGTAGTCGTAAGAGACGTGGAGGCGGGTGGTGCGGGCGGGGACGCTGAAGGGGAGATACATGTAGGGGTCGCGGAGCGCGTCGTCGGGTCTGACCACTCCTTCCAGGCGGATCTCCTGCTCCAATGTCCCCTCCTTCTGACCGGCTGGCGCAATCTGAATGGGCGGAGGCGTGCCCTATAGTATCATATGGACGGCCCGTGGCTGTAGTCAGAGCTGAATGCTTTACGCCCTCACCGGCGCCCGCATCCTCACTCCCGACGAGGAGATCCCCGCCGGCAACGTCATCATCGAAGACGGGCGCATCGTCGCTGTGGGCGCCGATGTCCCGCCTCCACCCGGCGCCCGGGTCCAGGCGGTCGCCAACCTGACGCTGGCCCCCGGCTTCATCGACACCCACGTCCACGGGGGCGGTGGCTTCTCTCTCGCGACGGACGATCCGGAGGAGGTACGCAGGTACGCCCGCTGGGCCGTGAGCAAGGGGGTCACGTCCTTCCTCGCCACGGTCTGCGCCGCAAGCCACGAAGAGGGGCTGGACTTCCTGCGCACGGCGGCGGGCGTCGTGGGGCCCATCGGGGGCGGCGCGGAGCTGCTGGGTGTCCATCTGGAGGGGCCGTTCGTCAGCCCCCAGAGGCTCGGCGCGCTGCCGGAAGGCTGGGCCCGGCCGCCCAACGTGCCTGACTTGCGGGCGTACCTTGAGGCTGCGGGCAGCCACCTCCGTGTCATCACCCTTGCGCCGGAGCTGCCCGGCGCGCCCGGCGTCATCGAGGCGGCCCTGGCGCGAGGCGTCGCCGTCAGCATGGGCCACAGCGACGCCACCTACGAGGAGGGCGGGCAGGCGATCGCGGCCGGTGTGCGACGGGCCACCCACGTGTTCAACGCCTTGCGCCCCTTCCACCAGCGCGAGCCCGGCATCGTGGGGGCGGTCTTGGAGTCGCCCGACGTGACCGCCGAGGTCATCGCCGACGGCGTTCACGTCCATCCGGCGGCGATCCAGCTCCTCCTGAAGGCGAAGGGGCCGGAGAGGGTGGCGCTGGTGACGGACGGCGCGCCCCCGGCTGGCCTCTCCCAAGGAAGCTTCTCGATCGGCGGCAAACAGGCCCGCCTGGGGGAAGGGCGGGTGGTCCTTGAAGACGGCACGCTCGCCGGCAGCGCCGCCACGATGGACGACTGTGTCCGCAACGTCGTCCGCAGGGGGGTTGCGACGATGGCGGATGCCGTACGCATGGCCTCCGCCGTGCCGGCCGCCTCCCTCGGCTGCGGCGAGCGCAAAGGCCGCATCGCCCCCGGCTATGACGCCGACATCGTTGCCCTGGACGAGGGCCTGGAGGTGACCATGACCTGGGTCCGCGGGGAGATCGTCTACTTCTGGCGCAAGGGCTGGCAGGGCTGATCCCTCCCAAACACATCGGCGAACCAATCCCTCCCCTGTAACCAGAAAATCGCGGTCGCGTCTTTATTAGTGACCGATTGCAGGGCATGCCTGTCCATCGTGACGGGAGGAGCCTCGGCGCTGCCTGCGCTGGGCCGGCCACCCTGGCAGAAGAGGATCGATCTTTGGACGAACAGAGCAACGGCAAGCGGGAAGCGTCCTCCATCGCCCAGGAGGAGGCGAAGGTCGGCCGCCTGGTCTGGCTGAACCGGGCCGTGATCATCGCCCTGACGACGGCCATGGTCGTCTTCATCGTGTCGACGCAGGCGCATTCGGCCTGGCACTACGTGGCCGACCCGCTGGCGGCGGCCGTGCCGCTTACGTACGGCATGCTGGCCTTCCGGCACGTCCGGCTGCGGCACGTCTCCGTGCTCCGGAGCTACCATTCGCAGCTGGTGATGCGAAGCCTCGAGCTCCAGGAGATGGCCGCCCGCGATGAGCTGACCCAGCTGTACAACCGGCGCTACTTCTACCAGCAGCTCCGCCAGGAGCTGGACCGGGCCCGGACCCGCAAACAGCCGCTGGCCCTCGTCCTGCTGGACATCGACGGCCTCAAGGCCATCAACGACGACTGCGGACACCAGACGGGCGATGCCGTGATCGCCAGCCTGGCAAGGATCATCTGCCGCTACATCCGCGCCGCCGACACCCCGGCGCGCCTCGGCGGCGACGAGTTCGGCATCCTGATGCCGGACACGGACAAGCGCGGCGCCTTCGGTCTGGCCCGGCGCCTGCTGGAGGAGCTCGAACATACTCCCGCATACGAGAAGGACGGGGCAGAGATCAAGGTCGGAGTCTCGGTTGGGGTGTCCGGGTTCCCCTGGGGCGGCGAGGACGTGGACGAGGTGATGCACTGGGCTGACACTGACCTCTACGCCAACAAGATGTCCAGGAAGCTACCGGCCCAGCCGCTGGAGACCGTGAAGGTTTCGTCCGAGCTGAACGAGATACCCGACTTCGACTGAGGCTAGCTGGAGAGAGCGGTGCTGAGATTCGGTAAGAGATCATCGCAGACGGGAGAGGTGGCGGCGACGCCGCGGCGCTGGCGGCGCACGTTCTTCTTGGAGTTCACGTTCGTCTTTGCCTTCGTGGCACTCATACTTAGCCTGGGCACAGGCTTTGCCCTCAGCCGCTACCTGGGCGAAGACATCAGGACGAAGACCATCAACGACATCGCCGGCTTCACAGAGCAGGTGACGGCAAGGCAGATAGCCACGGCTCTCGATCCGGAGCAGCTTTCCGGGCCCTTGCAGGGCGAAGACCTGAAAAACTTTGACCGGTTTGTCCGGGAAACGCTCCTGGGTTCGGCAATCGTGCGCGTGAACGTCTGGAACAGGGACGGGACGATCGTCTATTCCAGCCGCGAGCCCCTGACCGGCCAGCACTTCCCCCTCAACGAGCACCTCCTGAGCGCAGTCGGCGGCGAGACCGAGGCGAAGGTCGAGGGCGTGGAAGAAGGCGTCGAGGGCGCGGGGCTGGAGCCGTACGAAGCCATCGTGGAGGTATACACCCCTATACGGTTCTCCGGCGCGGGGGAGATCGCCGGCGCCTTCGAGATCTACCGCGACTACGGCCCGATAGCCTCCTATGTCCGCCACGTCCAGCGCAGCATCTACATCGGCATCGGCCTGTCCCTGGCCGCCATCTACTTGGCCACGGTCTTGCTGGTCAAGCGCGGCTCCGACCTGATCCGCCGCCAGCAGAAGGACCTGGAGACGCGGTCTGAGGAGCTGAAGAACAGCTATGATTCCATCGTAAGCGTGCTCTGCGCCGCCTTGGACCTGCGCGACAACGTTACCCACGGCCACGCCCGCCGGGTCGCCGCGCTGGCCTCGGTGGTAGCGTGGCAGATGGGCCTGCGCAAGGAGGAGGTGCGCCGCATCGAGAAGGCGGCCATCCTCCACGATATCGGCAAGATCGGCGTCGCCGACGCTGTCCTCTCCAAGCCGGGCCCCCTCGACCACGACGAGTGGGCGGAGATGCGCCGGCACCCGGAGCTCGGCTACCAGATGCTCGAGGGGATCGACTTCCTCCAGGACGTCGCCGAGATCGTGTACTCGCACCACGAGCGGTACGACGGCAGCGGCTACCCCCGCGGCCTCAAGGGGGACGAGATCCCTCTGGGGGCCCGCATCTTCGGCGTGGTCGACGCCTACGACGCCATGACCTCGCACCGTCCCTACCGCAAGCCTACCTCGCACCGCCTGGCGGTGGAGGAGATCGTCAAGCACTCCGGCACCCAGTTCGACCCGGAGGTCATCAAGCCGTTCCTGGAAGCCGAGGGGAAAGGCCACATCCAGGAGGTCAGCGCCTACGACGAGGTCGACGCCTTTTTAGCCTCGGTGGTGCGCGAGGAGAGCCCCGGCGGGGCGACGCCGGCCGGCACCGAGTAGGCTACCCTCCCGCCAGCAGCCGTCTCAGGTATCGTACGCCACGGGGGACGGTGCTCTCCGCCGGCTCCTCGCCCTCGTACTCTATCGATAGGAAGCCGCTGTAGCCCGCCTCCCGCAAAATATCGAGAACGGCGGGCCAGTCCAGCCGCCGCTCGACGCCCGCCTCGTCTAGGTCGTACAGCTTGGCGTGGACGTGCACGGCGTGATGCGCCGTCCTGCGGACGGACTCAACGTCGCCGAAGTCGCCTGTATCGAGGTTGAGGCGCAGCCAGGGCGAGCCGACATCCCCCAGGCAGCGCTCCACCTCGTCGGTCGTGCCGACGAAGCCGCCGCCGTCGTGGTTCTCCAGCCCGAGGACGACGCCCCGCTCAAAGCCGTACTCCGCGGCCTCCCGCAGGTGGGCGACCATCTCCGGCCACAGGGCCTGCTTGTCGCCGCGGGCAGACGCCCGCCCGTCTGGGCGCGGCCAGCCGGCGAAGACGCGGAGCACCGGCGCCCCCAGCCAGAAGGCGATGTCCACCGAGCGCTTGACCTTGATCAGCTCCTGCTCTCGCGCTTCGGGAGCGGCGAGGCCGAAGTCGTTGCTGACGGAGGCGCACGAAATCGTCAGGTGGAGGCCGGCGCAGAGGCGCTTGAGGTCGCGGAGGTAGGCGGTGTCGGTGGTGGGGAAGTGGAGGTCGAGCAGTTCGACGCCGTCCAGGGCCAACTCGTTGCGGCAGAGGCGGAGCCAGTCGAGCTGGGTGAGGCGTCCCGTCTTTATCGGCTGGTGGTACGACCAGGAGGAGCAGCCGAGCTTCATCTTGTCGCTCCAAGTAGCTGCAGGCTTACGCCCTGCAACCGGCAGGCCTAAAGGCCTGCAGCTACACGTCGTCCTCAAGGGTGATGCCGAACTCGCGGCCGAGCCGTTCCAGGTTGCCGTAGCGCACGCGGCGGAACTCCTCGGCGTACTCCAAGTCGTGGCGCCGCCCAACGGAGGCGGCCCAGGCGCGGATCTGCCTCTCGATGACCGGCCGGTAGTTGCGCGGGTCGAGCCGCTCGAGCTCCGGTATCTGAACCCCGGAGGCTCGGATGTCGGCGAGGAGGCCGGCTACCGTCAGCTCCATCTGGCTGGTGTGCTCGCAGAGGGCCTCGATCTTGCGGTCGACGTAGGGGGCGATGTCGACCGCTTTGTTCACGTCCTGGGGCGCCTTGGCGAAGAAGTAGTACTCACCCACGTAGTGGGTCTCCAGCCCTTCCCCGCGGTGCTCGGGGTGGTACAGCGGGAAGTGGGCGAAGTTCGCCGCCTCCATAGCCGCCCAAGCGACCTGGCGGTGGTCCTGGTGACCCTCGTAGGGCGCGAAAGGGTCCCAGGTGAAGAGCACGTCCGCCTTGAACTTTCGAATGGCCCGCATGCACCTCTCGCGCAGCTCGTTGAGGGGCGTCTCGCTCAGGCGGCCGTCCTCGTAGCCCAGGAACTCGACGTCCCTTACCCCGAGCACCTTCGCCCCGCGGCGGGCCTCGTCGCGGCGGGCCTCGGCGAGGAGGCCCGCCCGCCACTCGGCGTCGAGGGTGCCGCGGTCGTTGTTGGTGGCGATGACCTCGTGGATGTCGTACCCCAGGTCCGCCATCTTGGCGATGGTGCCGCCGGCCATGAACTCCATGTCGTCCCCGTGGGCGACGATGACGAGGACGGTCTTGCTCTTTGTGATATGCAACTCCAGGTCTTGACTCAGCCTGGGGCGCGTTCGCAGTAGGCCTTCAGCCCGAGCAGGGCTTTCCGCAGGCCGCGCTCCGCCAGGAGCTGCATTACAGGCCGGGCCAGGTGAGAGACGACAGGGATGGCCTCCTTGAAGGTGATGTAGGTGGCCAATCGCGACCCGTCGTCCGCAAGCTCGATCACCTCCTGGGTCGCATAGACGTCCTTTGCCAGGGTGACGAACAGCTTGCTTGTCCGTCGACGGCTTGCGTCGTCGATGGCAGTGAGGACCCAGACGGTAACCGAACCATCGGTCCCGACACAGCGATGGACCTTGCCAATGCGGCCGTGCCGGCTCGGCGCTTCCCAGTGCTCCTTCTCGCCCGACCACTCGAGGTGCTTCTCGGGGCTGCAGAGCGCATCCCAGACCTCGTCGGGCCCGGCGTCGATGTCTATGATGATCCGCATCTTCGCCTGCTCGGGGGTGACGAAGAAGCGGTTGCTGGCCTCCACTTCCTGCCGCACCGGCGCCAGGTCTAGATAGGTGTACTCTACCGGGCCGATCCCCTCGTATTCGTCCTTGCCGGTGACCGGCGCCGGGCCGGGTGCCGCCACTCCGCCCGCATACTGATGCGTGAGCAGCACGTATTCATCGATTGGGACGCTGTTCTTGAGGAGACGATGAGCCAGGACTACGTCGGGACCGAAGACCTCCTTGCGGCGCCCCACGGTCTGAGAGTCGAACTCGCCGGCATGGACGATGAACTTCAGGGCGAGCTGATTGACTTTAGTGCAGGCGCCGCAGGGGCAGGCGGCCCGCGCCGAGATGTCGAATATCTCGCGGGAGAAGGCCTTGTAGATCTCCCGGGCGTGGAGCAAGAGTTCCGCCGGCTCCTCCCGCCCCTGGCGATAGAAGAAGACGCAGTCGCCTTCTATGTTGCCCACCTTCCAGTGCCCGCGGCAGCTCTTGAGGATGCCGTTGAGGAGGTGAGCGGTTATCTCCTTCCCGTGCTCAATCCCCACGCCGGTGACGAACGGCGTGTAGCCGCTGATGTCCGCCAGGATGAACGTCCCTGTAGCTGTCATCCGTCAGTCGCTTGCTGCGGCACTGCTGCCCCCGTCTCCCTCAGCACTCCCAGCGCCGCCTCCACCACGATCTCCTCGCACTCCGGGGCGCAGGGCGTGATCCCCGCCTCGTAGCCGCCCTGGCCGTACGCCTCCGGCGGGATCACGTAGCCGACGTAGTCGTTAGTGTAGCAGGAAACGAACAACCCATCGACGCCTGCGGCCGACCGGATGGCGGCAGCGGTCTCGGCGAAGAACTCGCCCGGCAGGCCCAGCAGCGCCACGCCGTCGCCCAGGGCGAAGGCCTGCACCTCCGTGCGCAGCGTCGCCAGCCCGCGGTCGCGGGCCCAGCGGGCGGCCCAGCGCTCGGTCTGGAGGTGGGTGACCGCGGCCATCACCTCCCGCCGCTCCGGCGAGCCCGGCGCGAGGGCCCGTACCCCCGCCTCCAGTTGGGCCAGTCGCTCCGCGTACTCCCCGTCCGAGAGGAACTGCCGAGCCGGCAGGTCGACCTCCCGGCGGGCGGCGCGGAGCCGCGGCTCCTCGGTCAGTCGCCCGGCAACCGGCTTCGGGAGCCACTCGTCCCAGCGGATGTTGTGGGCCCGCTGGCCCGGCCCCAGCGTCCGCAGTTCGCCGATGACCCGCAGCGCCTGCCCCCCGACGACCCAGCCCGTCCGTTCCACGTTGTCGAAGTCCTGCTTGATCCAGGTGGGGTTGACGTTGGCGCAGGCGCCGTTGAGGAAGAGGCAGGGCGCGCCCGTGTGCTCCTGGACGATGCGGCAGGCGGCGCCGGGAAACTCGGCGGAGAGGAGCAGGTTGTCGGAGTAGAGGACGGTGGCGTGGCAGGCGAAGTTCATTACGGAGGCGATAGGCCCTCCGTCGGCGCCGTCCACCAGGAGCACCCGCAGCTCAGGGTCGATGGGCCAGTCGGGGTCGCGGCGGTTCATGCTGACGGTGTCGACGGTCGCCCGGCCGGCCTTTAGCGTGGCCCGCCGCCTTCCGCCGTACGCCTCCCCGATCGCGCCGACGATCTTGTCTGCCGTGTTGCGGGCCAAGGTCTCGTCCAGGCGGGAGAAGAGACCGCGGCGCAGCCCGGCCGGGCCGGCGTGGTTGTGGGTGGCAGCGACCAGCACGTGCTCGGGCGGGATGTCGGCGATGTCGTTCACCTCCTGCCGCACCCACTCTACCCACTGAGGGTGCACGCCCAGCAGGTCGGCGCCGACGATGACGAGCCGCGTGTCGCCGTCGTCGAGGACGAGGACGCGGGCGAAGATGGGGTCGTGGACGCCCTCCGAGGGCTGGATTCGGGTGCCGTAGCCGTCCATCCGCGCCCCGACCGGCGGCGTGATATCGACAACGGCAGCCCCTGCTTTAAGTCGGGGCATGGTATGAATGCGGCGGCTTAGCCCAGGACCCTACGGAGGGTCTCCAGCTCCAGGTTGCCGCCGGTGACCATTATAGCTACCTTCTTCCCGCGCAGCTGATCGCCCAGCTTGACGGCGGCGGCGGTGGCCGCCGCCCCCGCGGCCTCGGCCAGGACGTGCGCGCCCTCCAGCAGCAGGATGATCGCCCGGCGCATCTCCTCCTCGCTGACCAGAAGGAAGTCGTCCAGGGTGCGGATGAGCACGGACACCGGCATGGGGAAGGCGATGCCGGTGGCCAGCCCCTCGGCGAAGGTGTCGATGGGCGCCCGCTGGAGCTTGCGCTCCTTCCAGGAGCGGTAGACGGCGGGCGCCCCCTCCGCCTGCACGCCGATGAGCCGCAGGCCCGGCCGCAGGGCCTTGGCGACAATGCAGTGACCGACGGCGCCGCTGCCCCCGCCGATAGGGACGATGATGACGTCCACGTCCGGCAGGTCCTCGACGACCTCCAGGCTGATGGTGGCGACCCCGGCGACAAGGAGGGGCTCGTTGATGTGGTGGACGTAGCGCAGGCCCTCGCGGCGGGCCCTGTCCTCGGCGGCAGCCCGCGCCTCCTCGAAGTCCGCCCCCTCGCGGACGACCTCCGCGCCCAGGCGGCGCATCGCCTCTATCTTCAGCTCGTTGGCCTCCTCCGGCGCGAAGATGACGCAGCGGATGCCGAAGAGCCGCGCCCCGTAGGCCAGCGACTGCCCGTGGTTGCCGGTGGAGGCGCCGACGATACCCCGCTGCCGTTCCTCCGGCGATAGTGTAGCGGCCAGGTTCACGCCGCCGCGCACCTTGAAGGCGCCGATTGGCTGGAGGCTCTCCAGCTTCAGGTACGCCTCGCACTCCAGTTGTCGCGAGAGGTGGGCGCTCCGCACCAGCGGCGTGCGCGGAAGGTGCGGCGCCATGATTCTCCGGGCGCGGTAGACGTCGGCGATGGTGGGCAGCCGCTCGATGTTGCGGTCGTAGACCATGCCCAGGGTGCCGGGGCGGAGGCTCTCGCACGGGCGCCCGATCTTGGCCTCGATCTCCACCGGGAGCACCTCCGTGCGCAGGAAGCCCAGCTTCCCGAAGTAGTCCGGCATGTCCGTGGTGATGTGCACCTCGTCCTGGGGAAAGCGGTCGATGAGCTCGCGGACCATGCGGGCGCCCAGGCCGCGGCCGCGGCGCTCGGGCATCACGGTGACGTTGCAGAGTTCGTACGTCTGGCGGTAGGGCTTGATGCGACCGAAGGCGACGATGCGCTCCCCTTCACGCAGGGTGAGGAACTCCGACAGCTCGAGGCCATCGGGGTCGAGCCGTTCGCTCTCGATCGTCTGGCGGATGAGGGGGAGGTCTTCGGGGCCGGCCGGGGCGACTTCGAAAGGCGGTTCCGCGATCTCCGTGCTCACAACCTCATTCTACCCTATGGCGCGCTCGCCGCTTGAAAGCTGGCGGGTCGGTGCTACAATTGTTGCGCCGAGAAACCGCCGGTCATTCCAGCAGAAGGAGGGAGCCATGCCCAAGTACGTCGTGCTCTACAAGTTCACGGAGCTGGGGCTCAAGAACATCAAGGGCACCGTCCAGCGGGCCGAGCAGGTGCGCAAGGACAATGAGGCGCGCGGGTTCAAGGTCCTGGGCATCTACTGGACGCAGGGCCGCTACGACCTGGTGGCGATCATGGACGCGCCCAGCGAGGAGGCGATGGTGGGCGGGCTGTTCAACGTCGCCCAGGCGGGCAACGTCCACAGCGAGACCCTGCGGGCCTTCGACGCCGGCGAGATGGACCGTATCCTCAAGCAGGCCTAGCGCGGCTCCGCTCGTGGTGAGCCTGTCGAACCACGAGCGGGGGCTCACCCTTCGACAGGCCTGCCGGCCGGCAGGCTCAGGATGAGCGGGTGGGCTAGCCTCGCAGCCACAGGTCGACCGGCTTCTTCACCTCCGGCCGGAAGGGCAGCTTCACCCGCTGGCCCGTCCCCGCCGACTCGTAAGCGGCACAGATTATCTCCAGCACCGCACGGCCGTCGTCGCCCGTCAGCCGCGGCTCCTTGTCGTCCCGCACGCACTCCGCGAAGTGCTGCATCTCCTGGGGGAAGCCGTAGTTCCAGGTCTCCTGGAACATCGTGAACGTCCAGCCCCGGGTCTGGGGCGCCTTCTCCACCGCGTAGCCGTAGCCCGGCTCGCTGAACGTGACCAGCGACGAGCCCCGCAGCAGGTCGGCCACCGTCAGCCCCTTCGAGCCGTAGATCTCGGCCCGGTCGTCGACGCCGCCGGTGCGGGCCCACGAGTTCTCCGCGACGGCCACCCGGTTCCCGTCAAACCGCAGGACGCACAGGCTGTGGTCCTCGCCGCGGGTGCGTTCGCCGTGGACGAAGGTGCCCAGCTCGGCGTAGACGGACTCCACCGGCGCATTCCCGTAGACCCAACGGGCGAACTGGATGGAGTGGCAGCCCATGTCCATGAGCACGCCCCCGCCCGACTTCTCGACGTCCCAGAACCAGTCGGCGTGGGGCCCGTAGTGGCACTCGAGCTGCCGGACGTAGTAGACATTGCCCAGGGCGCCCTCGTCGGCCAGCTCCTTGGCCCGCACGTATTTCGGCGCGAAGCACAGCTCCTCGGCGTACATGAGCTTGACGCTGGCCTTACGACAGGCTTCGATCATGCGGTCGCACTCCTCCACGTTCATGGCCAGCGGCTTCTCGCATACGACGTGCTTGCCGGCGGCGGCCGCGTCCAGCGTGACCTGGCAGTGGAGGTAGTTGGGGCAGGCGATGGTCACCACGTCGATGTCGTCGCGCTCCAGAAGCTGGCGGTAGTCGGTGTGGGCGTGGGGGATGTCGTGGCGGCGGGCGAAGTCGCGCACGTGCGACTCGTCGGGCGAGGCGGCGGCCACGACCTCCGCGTCCGGCACGTAGCGGAACGCCTCCGCATGCAGGTTGGCCACGAACCCCGAGCCGATGATACCGACGCGGACGGTCATGTGGTGCGCCTCGAATCACATACCGTCATTGCGAGCAGAGCGAAGCAATCTCACGATGCCGAGACTGCTTCGGGCCTGCCGCCCCTCGCAATGACTGAAAGCGGTGATGACGACGCGGGCGGTCACCTTCTGCGACCTGATTGTTCTGCGTAGTACCGCATGACCGCCTGGTGCTCCCAAATGCGGTCTACCTCGACGAAGCCAGCGTCCCGGAAGACGGGGATCAAGCCTGCGGCGCCGTCGCCCCGCCGTTCGGGCGTGACCGGATAGGCCTCCACGACCTTCGCGCCGCAGGCGGACGCGTATTCGACGGCGGCGCGGAGCAGCCCTTTCATGAGCCCTTGGCCCCGGAACTTCTCGGGCACGTAGAAACAGATGATGGACCAGACGTCAGGGTTGTCTGGGTCCTTGAACCTGCCCCCCTCCACCGCAAAGGTCAGGCCCTTCCGCGGCGACACCGAGCACCAGCCGGCCGGCCGCGCGCCAGAGTAAGCGAGGATACCCGGCACCTCGCCCGATTTCACCAGCGCCTGCATGGCCTGCCGGTTCCCTTCGCCTGCCTGCGCCAGCCACTCCGCCCGCGGTCGCCGCCACTCCATACACCAGCACCGCGACGGGTTCCCCAGCGACTCGCCCGCACTGCCGCTGAAGAGCCTGTCGAGGTCCGGCCACCGCTCTCGGGTCACCGGCTTGAATTCGAGATCGTGAGTCTCCTTCATCGGCTCAGCCCCTCCGTCACCTTCGCTATCGCCGCCACCACGTCGTCCAGGTCTGCCGTTGTGACCGTCGGGTGCACCAGCAGCGTGAAGAGCTCGCCCGCCAGCCGTTCGGCGACGGAGCAGGGGGCGTCGCCGAGGCCGCGGTCGCGGAAGACCGGCTGCTGCGGCAGCGGCGTGGGGTAGCGACGGCTGATGGGCACGCCCTCCGCTGCCACCGCCTGCACGAACTCGTCGATGCCCGTCGAGAGGTTGCCGCTGTCTAGGCGGCAGATGTACTTGTAGTAGCTGTGGACGGCGTAGGGGGCTGCGTAGGGCGGGGTGACGGCGGTGATCTCGCCCAAGCGCTCGCTCAGGTAGGCGGCGTTGCGGCGGCGGGCGGCCAGGTACTCGTCCAGCTTCGACAGCTGGACGAGGCCCGTCGCCGCCTGCATCGACGTCATGCGGTAGTTGTACCCTAACTCCAGGTGGTAGTAGCGCCGCTCCCCGCGGCCGGGCCCCTCCCCGTGGTGACGGGCGCGGCGCATCCGCTCGGCCAGGGCGGCGTCATCGGTGATGACGGCGCCACCCTCGCCGCCGCTGGTCATGATCTTGTCCTCCCAGAAGCTGAAGCAGCCAACGGTGCCGATGGTGCCGACCTTACGCCCATTGTAGAGCGCGCCGTGGGCCTGGGCAGCGTCCTCGATGACCGGAATACTGTGGCGTCGGGCTATGGCGAGGATGGCGTCCATCTGAGCCGGGTGGCCGTTCAGGTGGACGGCGATGACCGCTTTCGTCCGCGGGGTGATGCGCTCCTCGATGCTCTGGGGCGCGATGCAGAACGTGTGGGGGTCAACGTCGCCGAAGACGGGTGTTGCCCCCTGATGGAGGACGGGCGTGGCGGAGGCGATGAACGTGTGTGCGGGTACGATCACCTCGTCGTCGGTACCGATGTCCAGGGCGGCGAGGGCCATGTGGATGGCGGTCGTGCCGGAGCTGGTGGCGACGCAGTGCTTGACGCCGTGGTAGGCGGCGAACGCTTCCTCGAAGCGGGCAACGGCGTCGCCGGTGAGCTGGGTGAGGCGGCCGGAGCGGAGGACGTCGGCGACCGCGGCGACGTCCTCATCGCCGAGGACGGGCCAGGGCGGGAATGGCTTCTCCCGTACCCTGGGGCCGCCGTTGATTGCGAGGGGCTCGCGGGACATAAGCGCCCCGTATTATAGGGCAGGCGTTCCCGTCGTTCCAAGGCCGGCGGCGCTCACCCTTCGACAAGCTCAGGGTGAGCGGGGGTGATATACTATCGCTCGATTTCACAGAAGGAGGACTTCGCCCCCATGGATCTCGGCATCAAGGATCGCGTCGCCATCGTCACCGGGGCTGGCCGCGGGATCGGCCGCCAGATCTGCCTCACCCTCGGCGAAGAGGGCGTCCGCGTCGCCATCAACGACATCCGGGAGGAAGGGGCCAACGCCGTCGCCGACGAGATAAAGAAGGCCGGCGGCCAGGCTATCGGCGTCGTCGCCGACGTCACGAACCAGGACCAGGTCAGCGACATGGTGAAGCGGGTGCTGGACGAGTGGGACCAGGTGGACATCCTGGTGAACAACGCCGGTATCCCCGTGCTCCAGAGCTCGCAGGACGTGATGGCGGCGGCCGGGACGTTCTTCACCCAGACGGAGCGGCCCCAATGGGACCGCACGATGCAGCTCATCACCTACGGCGTCCTCTTCTGCACCCGGGCCGTTCTCGACACGATGATGGAGCGCCGCTGGGGCCGCATCCTCAGCATCATCTCCGACGCTGGCCGGGTGGGGGAGCCGCGTCTGGTGCCCTACTCGATGGCGAAGGCGGGCGTCGTGGGGTTCACCAAGGCGCTGGCGAAGGAGGTGGGACGCTACTGCATCACGGCGAACTGCGTCTCACCCGGCACTACCGAGACGGAGGCGACGAAGGCGTGGCTCCAGGCCCAGGGCGAGCAGATCATGCGGGGATACCCTCTGGCCAAGGGCCTGGAGCGCCTGGGCCAGCCCAGCGACATCGCCAACGCGGTGGCGTTCCTGGTATCGCAGCGGGCGGAGTGGATCACGGGGCAGGTGCTCAGCGTCAACGGTGGCTACGCCATGCCCGACTAGCCGCCGTCACAGGGCCGCCGTCTTCCGTACTGCCTTAAAGAGGGCCTGCGTGCCCTCGCCCCCCAGCCCCTCCTCCTCCAGGCCCGCGAACAGCCGGTGGACAAGGCTTGTCCCCGCCAGCGATGCGCCCAGCCCCTCGGCGGTCTCCAGGGCCAGCCGCAGGTCCTTGAGCTGGTGCGCCACCTTGAAGCCGGGCCGGAAGTCGCCGTCCAGCACCTTGGGCGCCAGGTTCAGGACCGCCCACGAGCTGCCGGCCCCCGCTCCCACCGCCTCCGGCTGGATGCCCGCCTTCAGGCAGAACGCCAGCGCCTCGCAGATGGCAAGGTTGTTGAGGGCCACGACGATCTGGTTGCACAGCTTCACCGTCTGGCCGCTACCGTGCCCGCCGCAGTAGACGATCTTCTTGCCCAGCGCCTCCAGGACGGGGAGGCAGCGCTCGAACGTCTCGCGCCGGCCGCCGGCCATGATCGAGAGCGTGCCGGCGATGGCCCCCGGTTCGCCGCCGCTGACCGGCGCGTCCAGCATCTCCACCCCCGCCTGCGCCAGCCGCTCGGCGACGCGGCGGGTGACCTCCGGCGAGATCGTCGACATGTCGATGTGAACGGGGCCGCGGTGGGCGCCCTCGGTAACGCCGCCCGGTCCGACGGCCACCTGCTCCACATCGGGCGAGTCGGGCAGCATGGTGATGACGATGTCGCAGCGGTGGGCGACGTTCGCCGGGCCGCTCCCCTCCTGGGCCCCCTCCCGCGCCAGCTCCTCGATCCCCGGCCGGCTCCGGTTCCAGACGACCAGCCGGTGGCCCACCCGCAGCAGGTTCTTCGCCATGGGCCGGCCCATGATCCCCAGCCCGATGAAGCCGATGGTCTCGCTCATAGCCGCCCTCCCGGGGTGTATTTCCAAAACGGAGAGTCGCTCCTATAATAACGGCCACAGGCTCCCCACGAACGGACGCCGACCAAGACTGTGCGCGAGAACAGGCTCAAGCGGCTCTGGCAGGAAGGACAACCCGCCCTGGGTGGCTGGCTCACCATCCCCAGCAGCTTCTCCGCTGAGGTGATGGCCCACCAGGGGTTCGACTGGCTGTGCATCGACATGCAGCACGGTCTCATCGACTACGAGTGCGCTCTCCAGATGCTCCAGGCCATCTCCACCACACCCGCGGTGCCCGTCGTGCGCGTCCCCTGGAACGAGCCGGGCATCATCATGAAGGCGCTGGACGCCGGGGCCTACGGCGTCATCGTGCCCATGGTGAACTCGGCGGCGGAGGCCCAGGCCGCCGTGTCCGCCTGCCGCTACCCGCCGCAGGGCGCCCGCAGCTTCGGGCCCATGCGCGCCGCCTACTACGCCGGCAGCGACTACGTCCCCCGCGCCAACGACGAGGTCTGCTGCATCCCCATGGTCGAAACCACCGCCGCACTGGAGCGGCTGGACGAGATCGTCTCCACGCCGGGCATCGACGCCGTATACGTCGGCCCGTCCGACCTGAGCATGTCGCTGGGCCTGCCCCCGGGCAGCGACCAGGAAGCGCCGGCCTTCAACGAGGCGCTTGAGCGGATAGTGGAGGCGTGCCGGCGGCACAGGGTGGTGCCGGGCATCGCCGGCAACGCCGCCGTCGCCCCCAGGCGCATCGAGCAGGGGTTCCTGATGGTGGAGGTGTTCCAGGACACGCGGGGGCTGGCCCGGGGCGCCTTGCAGGACCTGCGCAAGGTGCGGCCGGAGGGCGCCGAGGGGGGCCAGGGGGTCTACTGATGGTGGAATCGTCGCGCCCGAAGGTCTACGTCGCCACGCGCCTGCCCCGGCAGTTCCTCGACCAGCTGGCCGCCTCCTGCGACTGTGACTGCTTCCAGGGGTTCGGGCCGGTGCCGCGCCCGGAGCTGCTGGAGCGTCTCGCGGAGGTCGAGGGCCTCCTCTGCGGCGCCACCCTCCCCGTCGACGGCGAGGTGATCGACGCCGCCAAGCGGCTGCGCGTCGTCAGCAACATCGGCGTCGGCTTCGACAACGTCGACCTCGGGCGGGCGACCGAGCGGGGAATCGCGGTCACCAACACGCCCGACGTCCTCAGCGACGCGGTGGCCGACCTGACGATGGCCCTCATCCTCGCCCTGGCCCGCCGCCTGCGCGAGTCCGAGCAGGTGGTGCGGGAGGGCCGCTGGGACGCCTCCGGCGTGAACGTGCCCATGGGCAGCGACCTCGGGGGGAAGACGCTGGCCATCATAGGCATGGGGCGCATCGGCAAGGCGGTGGCGCAGCGGGCCGCCGCCTTCGCCATGCGGCTCGTCTACTACGACGTCCGGCCGGAGGCGAAGCCGAAGGTGCGCGCCCGCCGCTGCGGGAGCCTGGACGAAGCCCTCGCCCTGGGCGATTTCGTGACCATCCACGTCAACCTGACGCCGGAGACGCACCACCTCATCGGGGCTAACCAGGTCGCGGCCATGAAGCCGACGGCCTACCTCGTCAACACCTCACGGGGGCAGGTGGTCGACCAGTCGGCCCTCTCTGAGGCGCTGCGCCAGGGCCGGCTGGCGGGCGCGGCCCTGGACGTGCTGGAGCAGGAGCCGCCGGACCCATCCGAGCCGCTCCTGGCGCTGCCCAGCGTCATCATCACGCCCCACGCTGGCACCGCCACCCGCGAGACGCGGCTGGCCATGGTGCAGCTGGCGATTCGGAACCTCATCGACTGCCTGTGCGGGGAAGGCTCGCCCTGCATCGTGAACCCGGAGGTCCTCGCTGGCGGCCCTGACCGCCGGTGACCTTCCGATGGCTGAACACGTCTTGCGGATCGCCCACGGCTACGGCAACCGCCCCCAGCGCATCGCGGAGGCCGTCGCAGCCGGCGTGGACATGATCGAGGCCGACCTCCGCTATCACGCGGGGCAGGTCTGGGTCCGCCACGAGCGACGCCTGCGCCTGCTGCCCCTGCTGTACAACTACCGCCTCTCACCGGAGCACCGGCGCGGCCCCTGGGCCCTTTCCCTCGGCCCCTGGTTCCTCCGCCTCGACCTGCGGCCGATCCGGCTGGAAGGGCTCATCGAAACGGTTGCCGGCAAGGCAGGCCTCCTCCTCGACCTGAAGACGGACGGGTACTCGCGGGCCGAGGCGCGCGCCTTCCTCGAAACGGTGCGCGAAGCGCTCCAAGGCTTCGCCGGCCCCGTCGCCTTCTGCGGGAGCTGGCCTCTCCTCGACCTCCTCCGCGACCTCGCGCCCAACGTTCGCGCGCACTACTCGGTCGACAATCCCGCCCAGTGGGATGCCCTCCAGCCGCGCCTCGGGGTGGACGACGTGCGCGCCATCACCTTCCGCTACGGCCTGCTGGACGAAGATCGGGCCGCGCAGCTCCGCGAGCGGGGCATCGCCTTCTACTGCTGGGCGGTAAGGGACCCGGCCGGCGCCGAGCGCGCAGTGGCGCTGGGCGCCTCGGGGATCATCGCCGATGACCTGGAGGTGCTGAAGATGCTGGCCGGTTCGCGCCGGACGCGCTGATGGAGCGGGCCCCTATCGGCCGTCTCATCGACCGCAAGTTCCTCGCCGGGCTCGCGCCGTACCTGGTGGCCGGCGGTGTTTACATAACCGTCGGCGTCTTCGTGCCGGAGGCGCTGCTCTCCTGGGTGGAAGGCATCGGGTTCGTGTTGCTTGCCGTCTGGGGCATTCCTGCGCTCGTAAGGTTCCTGCGCGGATGAGCTGGGCCACCCACGACCTGGAGCCGTACATTATTCAGCGACACCTGGGCCGGTGGGTCAGCTTTTCGGCGGTGCTCATCGGCTCCTGGGGGCCGGACGTCTTCACCAAGTGGTTCGTCTACGGCATCTCCATCGGCGGCCTCGAGCTCCAGGCGGGCGACCCTTCCGACTTCCACCGCTCGTGGCCGGGCGCCGGCTTCACCCACTCTCTGGCCTTCGGGGTGGCCGTGGCCGCCGTCGTCTTCCTGCTCACGCGCAGCCGGATGTGGTCGCTGGGGCTGATGGTCGGTATCTGGGCGCACGCCCTCAGCGACGTCCTGGACACGAAGGGCACGATGCTCCTGTTCCCCTTCTCGACCATGCGAATTCACTTCGACGCCTGGGCCTACGCGGGGGAGGCAGGCCGCTTCCTGGACGCGGCGGCCTACTTCAGCAGCCTGGGCTTCGCCTGGGACGGTTTCTGGCTGGCGATGGTGCTGTTGAACTGGCGCGTGCTGACGCTGGACTATTTCCGGGCCGAAGTGCTGCCCCGCGACCCCTTCTGGAAGCTGGTGGGGAAGGTCTTCCCGGAGTCCGCCCAGCTGGTGCTGTATCGCGGCGCCTTCTTCTACGGCACTACCCGCTGGATCGCCTGGCTCATCTGGGCTCACGTCCTCCACAGCTACGCCTTCGACCTGTCGTGGGGCGGCCCCTTCTGGATAACGGGGGCCACCTGACGTTTGCCGTACGCGGCCTCAGTGCGTTTCAGTCGCGCGCCGGCTCCGCCTTGAAGAGGAAGGGGAACACGACGGCCGCCCCCACGGAAACGACCCATAAGGCCAGGCTGGCCGCAACCGAGGCGTTAGGCCCGGGCCAGAAGGTGGTCCGGAGCATCACGGGATCCAGCACAAGGTACATCAGCGCCGGCGCCGCCAGGCGGGCCCCGCCGAGCACCCCCGCGAAGAGGGCGGCGTAGCGCGTCCGCTGCCGCGGGATCGCCAGCCACAGGAAGGCACCCAGGTTCAGGGCTCCGGGGAGCAACGTCGGCAGGACGTTCTCGACGGGGCACTCCCACCTGTTGTCGATGAAGACGCCGGGCTCGAGCTGTCTCCCATGTACCAGCCTGCACTCGTCATACACGTCTGCCGAGGGCCAGCCCCCGGAGTTGCCCTGAAGCCAGACCTGTAGCGGCATGGTCACGGCCGGCGCCAGGATGATCCATAAGAATGGTGCCCACCAGGGGTCGGGCCATGTAAACCGGCCACCCGTTGCGCTCCCATTAGCACGCATGGCTGCGTCCCTTCGTTGTGCTGATTGGCCAGCCGTTTACTGCTTCGGCGCGGCGGCAATGACGGCGACTCCGCAGAGCCGGTCCTGCAGCGACCGCCGCTGCCTGTCCCAGATCGCCCAGACCCAGCCCACCAGCGACGCCATAAGCACGAACAGTAGCAGATAGGTGACGGCGAGGTCTGTCCCGGAGAAGCCTTTGGGGCGGTCGCTGAAGCTCACTACCAGCAGGATGAAGACGGCAGCGGCGGCCAGCAAGCCCAGGAAGGAGCGCGCCAGCGCCCTGGCCGCGCCCGGCGGCCCGCTGGTCTCGACGTCCACGATGCGCAGGCCCAGCGCCTTCATGCCCAGGGACTGGCCGCGCGCCCAGAAATAGGTCAGATAACCGAGCACGCAGGCGATCATGAATAGCCCCCAGAGGACGCCCACTGCTGCCTGGGCCTCGCCGTCCTCTCCGCTGATGCCGGTAATGACGAAGGAGGAGACGACAGAAGGGGCGATGAAGCAGAGTGCCCAATCGATGAGAGACGCGGCAAGGCGGGGCCAGACTCCGGCGTACCGGACGGGCCCGGCTACTTCTGCCGAGATGGTCGGCGGCTCCGCCATTGCTTACCCTCCTCGGCAGCCGGACGGCGACCGGATGGCCGGCAAAACGAAAATCGCCAGGGTGCGGTAACCCCGGCGCTCGTCTTCAATACTGGCGACCCCGAGGGGATTCGAACCCCTGATCTCCACCGTGACAAGGTGGCATGTTAACCGCTACACCACGGGGCCGCCCCGCTCAAGCCGCGGGCCAAATTCAGCCCGCAACCCGCTCCGATTGTATCTGGCCCTAACCTGCCCTGTCAACAGGAACGCGTTGGCCCTGACCAGGGCCTATCGTATAATGCAGGGTGACTTCGGATGCCCAAGAGACACCGCCCGCCTACGAAACGACGTAAGCGCAAGATCGCGCGAGCCAGGCCGAACGTCGCTCTCCCGCCGCCGCTTGACGAAACCCTGGACACACCCGTCGCCGCCGTACCCAGAAGCCCTGCCGTAGCGCCGAGCCTTTCCCCGGCCTCGCAGTCACACGGCCGGCATGTGCTGCGCGACTACACCTACGTGCTGGCGGAGCTCCGCCGCATCGTCATCGTGTTGGCGATCGTGATCGGCGGTCTCATCGCTGCGGCCGCTGGCCTGCGCTGGTTCTAGTCCACGGAAACGTAGGCCACGAGAGCGGCGAGAGCCGCCGCTATCCAGCCTGCGAGGTCGTTCGTAACGATCAGGGCCTGTTCGCCCGCCAGGTTTCGCGCCAAATAGGCCACGACCACTCCCGCGATAGCAACGGCCTGGAGGGGCGGCCCCGTGCGGCGGTTGGCGGCGCGGCTCACTATCTGCCCGATCAGGTAGCCCACGATTACCGCCAGGATGATGCTCACGAAGCTAAGGCCGCTGCTGCCCGGCGGTAGCATCAGACCCCAGAGCGCCCCAAGGGCAGCCCCGCCGGCCATGGCCGCGGCCGCGGCCTGGAGAAAGTACCGCGGTCCCACCTCCTGGAGCAGCGGCGGCCGGCGGGGTGCGCACTGGGGACAGCGCGCGCCCACGTCGGTCATCACCACGCAGCGAGGGCAGATAGGGGTCTCGCAGCGGCCGCAGGCCAGCTCCGTCTCGACCTTGGGGTGGCGGGCGCACTGCATGAGGGGTTGCCTAGAGGGCAACGCGCTCGCTGACGCCGTGGCGGCGCGCGAGCTCGAAGAGCCTCTCGACCGGCTCGTTCGGGAGGGGGATGTCACCGGGCTCCCGCTGCTGGGGACCGCCCAGCCCGTGGTAGTCGCTTCCGCCCAGGGGTAGGAGGTCGAACTTTAGCGCCAGTTGCCGGAGGCGCTCCACCTCCTCCGGGGCGTAGTCCTGGTAGTACACCTCCATGCCGATGAGGCCCGCCTGCTTGAGGGAGGCCAGCAGCGCCTCCAGGTTGTCTAAGTCCCGCGGGTGGGCCAGCGTCGGCAGCCCGCCCACCGACCGGAGCAGCTCGACGACCTCAGTGGAGGTCATCTTCTCGCGCTCCACGTAGGCCGGGCCGTTGCGGCTCAGGTAGCGGTCGAACGCCTCGTTGACGCTGGCGACGTGGCCCGCCTCCAGCAGCGCCTGGGCGATGTGGGGGCGGCCTACGGCGCCCTCGCCGGCGATCTCTTTCACCCGCTCCCAGGTCACGTTTATCCCCATCTGTTGCAGCTTCCTCACCATGCCCAGGCCACGGTCGAGGCGGGACTCGCGCAGGCGGGCCAGCTCCTCCTGGAAGGCGTCGCCCCGCCAGTCGATGAAGTGGCCGAGGACGTGGACCTCGTTCCCGGGGACGTCGGTGCTCATCTCGATACCGGGGATGAGGGTGAAGTCGGGGTAGGCGCCGGCGGCGGCGAACGCCTCGGGCAGGCCGTCGGTGATGTCGTGGTCGGTGAGGGCCATGATCCGCACGCCGCGGCGGTGGGCGAGGTCGATCAGCTGCTTGGGAGTGAGGACGCCGTCCGAGTAGGTACTGTGGGTGTGGAGGTCCGCCCTGCTGCCCACGTCAGGCGACCTCGCGGTCCAGGCGCTCGATGCTGCGGGCGCGTCCGGTGTTCTCGTCCACGTCTATGAGGACGGAGTTGAAGATGGCCGGACCCCGCTCGACGGGCGAGAACCGCTGGGGGAGCTGGCTGACGAACCGCTCGATCACGGGCTCCGCCTCCATGCCGATGATCGCGTCGCGGGGGCCGGTCATCCCCACGTCGGTGACGTAGGCCGTGCCCTTGGCCAGAACGCGGGCATCGGCGGTGGCGACGTGGGTGTGCGTGCCGACGACGGCGCTGGCCCGGCCGTCCAGGTACCAGCCCATCGCCACCTTCTCGCTGGTGGCCTCGCAGTGCAGGTCGACGATGATCACCCGTGTCCCGTCGAGGTCGGTGACGGCTTCGTCGGCGCAGCGGAAGGGGCAGTCGAGGTCGCCGGGCATGAAGACGCGCCCCATCAGGTTGACCACGGCGATCCCGTCCCTAGTCAGCAGGCCGCGGCCGGGCGCTCCCTGGGGATAGTTGAGGGGGCGCAGGATGGGGGCGTCGCTGTCCAGCACCGGGTAGATCTCGCGGTACTCCCAGATGTGGTTGCCGGAGGTGATGACGTCGACGCCGGCCTCGAACAGCTCGTCGGCGGTAGAGGGCGTCAGTCCTTTGCCCCCGGCGGCGTTCTCCCCGTTGGCGATAACGAAGTCGGAGCCGTATTCGGAGCGGATGTCGGGCAGGAGGGTGGCGACCGTACGCCGCCCCAGCTTTCCCACTACATCTCCGATTACGAGGATCTTCACGTCGCTACCGCCCGACAGAACAGGACGCCAGCACCCGAGCCAGTCCTGATGCCCCCGATGCCGCCAGCGCCTCTATCTGGCGTATTCAACCGACCGCCGTTCGCGGATAACGGTGACTTTGATCTGGCCCGGGTAGTCCAGCGATTCCTGGATCTTGCGGCTCACTTCCTTGGCCAGGCGGGACGCGCCCAGGTCGTCGATCTCCTCCGGCTTGACGATGATGCGGATCTCGCGGCCGGCCTGGATGGCGAACGACTTCTCGACGCCCGGGAAGGCGTTGGCCACTCCCTCCAGGGCCTCGAGCCGCTTGAGGTACTGGTCGAGCGACTCGCGGCGGGCGCCGGGGCGGCTCCCGCTGATGGCGTCGGCGATGATCGTGATCACCGCCTCCACGGAGGCGGGCTCCACCTCCTCGTGGTGGGCCTCGATGCAGTGGGCGACGGCGGGGTGGACTCCGTTGCGCCGGGCAAGCTCGGCGCCGAGGATGGCGTGCGTGCCCTCGACCTCGTGGTCGATGGCCTTGCCCAGGTCGTGGAGGAGGCCGCCGCGCCGGGCGACTTCAACGTTGGCGCCCAGCTCGTGAGCGATCATGGCCGCCAGGTTGGCCGTCTCCACGGCGTGCTTCAGCTGGTTCTGGCCGTAGCTGTAGCGGTACCTGAGACGGCCCAGAGTGCGCACCACCTCCGGGTGGAGCCCCGGGGTAACGGCTTCCAGGATCGCCTGCTCGCCGGCTTCCTTGACCGACGCGTCTACCTCTTTGCGGGCCTTCTCCACCATCTCCTCGATTCGGGCCGGGTGGATGCGGCCGTCCGTCACCAGCTTGGTCAGGGCGATACGGGCGATCTCCCGGCGGATGGGATCGAAGGAGGATAGGGTGACCGCGTCCGGCGTCTCGTCGATGATGACGTCGACGCCGGTTAGGTGCTCCAGGGCGCGGATGTTGCGCCCCTCGCGTCCGATGATGCGCCCCTTCATGTCCTCGGAGGGAAGGGGCACCACGGAGACCGTCGCCTCGGAGATGACCTCGCCGGTGAGGCGCTGCATGGCGGTGACCAGGATCTTACGGCCCCGCTCTTCCGCCTGCTCCTTCATCTCCTGTTCGATTTCACGCAGACGGCGGCTGGCCTCGTCCTTGATCTCGTTTTCTATTTGGGCAAGGAGGAGGTCCTTGGCCTCCTGGGCGGTCAGGCTGGATATGCGCTCCAGCTCTCGCTTTCTCTGTTCCTCGAGCTCCAAGAGCCGCGTTCGGTCTTCCTCCAGCCCCGCCTCTTTGCCGGCGAGGTTCTTTTCTCGCCGCTCCAGCACCTCTAGTTTCTTATCGAGGTTCTCTTCTTTCTGGATTAATCGCCTTTCCTGGCGTTGAATCTCGTTGCGTCGTTCCCTGAGCTCCGCTTCGGCTTGGTTTCGATGGCGTATGGCCTCTTCTTTGGCCTCAAGGAGTAGCTCCTTCTGACGTCTCTCGGCTTCGGCCAGGATGCGGGCGGCGCTACGTTCGGCGGCGGCGATGCGCCGCTGGGTGATACGCTGCTGCAGCATAGCGCCCCCGAAGATCCCGAGGACCGCGCCGAGAAGGCCGAAGAGAATGGCAATAGCCAGTACGGTGCCTTCCGGCATCGCCACCTCACTTCCTTATTGAGTCCGGGGGGACAAATTTTCAAAGGTGCGATTGGAATTCAAGTCATGATACCGCTATTTAGATACGAGTGTCAAGGAAGGAGCCCGAACGGCCGATGTCTGCCGCGTTTCGGGATAGATACCGTTTATCGCTCGTCCGGCGAGGTGGCTTCCTCCCGCTCCCGCCACAGGCGGGCCGTGACCTCCGCCACGACGTCGTAGTCGAAGCCGCGGCGGATGAGGAAGTCGCCCAGGCGGCGGCGGAACTCGGGGAATTCGAGCGCTTTGAGGGTACGGGCCCTCTTCTCGCCCGCGCGGTACGCTGCCTCTGCGTCGTCCAGGGAGGCGACGGCTTCCTGGACCGTCTCGCGGTCGACCCCTTTCGCGGTCAGCTCCCGCCAGAGGAGGCGACGGCCGCGGGGGCTGAGCTGCTGGCGCGACTCCACCCAGTATCGGGCGAAAGCGCCGTCGTCGAGCAGGCCGAGGCTACGGAGGCGGGCCAGCGTCTCGTCCACCAGCGCCGCCGCCGCTCCCTTCCGGGCCAGCCGCAGCCGCAGCTCCGCCTCGCTGCGGGGGCGGTAGGAGAGGAGGCGCAGGGCGGAGTTGAGGGCCTGCTGGCGGGCGTCGGCATCGCGCAGCGCCTCGAGGCGGTCCGGCGTAACCTCGTCGCCGACGCGGAGGCCGGCGTCGGCGATCACCTCGAGGCTCAGGGCGAGCGTGAAGCGGCCGTCGACGAAGACGTTGGCGCGTCGCCGCCGCTGCTGCTTCTCGATGGTGGTTATGCGCATGGGCGATTGCGGTGCTGACACGGGCCTTGGCGCTTCCAGGGGCCCTTCCGCCTTCGGAATCCCGTGCCGATATTCTACTAGCGCGCGTGGCCAAGCGAGAAGCCGTTGACCGGTCAGCTGCGGTCTTCAGGTCGTACAGTGCATTCGGGGGCTGACAGAAGGCCGAACGGCACGTTTTGCTAACAGCACCTTGGTGTGCTAGGATAGATACGACGGGGCGGGCCGGTGATGAGATATGAGACGGGTCCCGCCCAAAGCGGTGCTCCTGACCCTCTTGGTCTTCCTCTCAGCTTCTTTCGTCCTGCCCTATTCCGCTTACCACGCCCATTCCGGCGAGATTCTGGTTCCCCTGGAGTGGCGGCGGGATCATCCCGGCCCATACACCATCGATGTGGCCGTAGTAGTGGACGAGGAGTGGGTCAGGTGGTACGGAGCCGAGGGTCAGCACGAGGCCGCCGCTGTCCTTCGTCGCGCGGATGGAATGTTCGAGCCGGCGGACATTCACCTTCGCCTGGCCGGATACCAGGTCTGGAAGTCTCCCGCTGGCGGCGATAGCTTCTCCGACTTGATGCATCAGTTCGCTGCCTCCCATAGCCCGGGCGGAGCTGACATGGTGGTTGCCCTCACGGCTCAGTACCGCGGTCAAGAGGGCGGAGTCGCCGGCCGAGACCGCCGCCATGTGATGGTCAAGCACCATCCCTACCGGCTGGATCGGGATGCGTTCGTTCTGGCCCCCGAAGTGGGCCATGCTCTGGGCCTGGACCATCACCGATGTCCTCACCGCTACTGCATCATGTCGGACCACGCGTATGATCGTCGCGAGCACTGGTGCCCAGATCACTTGAGGTTGCTGAGGATCAACGGGGGATTTTTCCAGTACCAGCAAGACATCGGAGGGCGCACCTAGGCTGATACCCCTCGGTGGGGCAAACCCGTACGAGAAGTCGGGTTTTGCCCGATTGCCCGGTCATTCCCGTACCGATGATAATGGGATTGTGGCAGATTTCACAAGGCCTTCGTAGGCCGAAAGGAGGTACCAGGCATGAAGACGCGTTCTCGGTGGGGAATGCCTCTCCTACTCTTACCCGTTGCTCTTCTCGCCCTGGCCATGCTGGCCGCGGCCTGCGGTGGCGGCGGCGAGGAGGGGGCGGAGGAAGAGGGGGAGGGAGAAGAGGAAGAGTTTTTCCTAGATCCCAACGCGCCGGTGGTGGACGTCGCTCTCGACGAGTGGTCGGTGACGCCTACCGTGACTGCGGGCGAAGCCGGGGGGATCACCTTTAGCGCCACCAACAATGGCGGGTCTGACCACGAGCTGGTGATCATTAAGACCGACACGCCCGCGGACGAACTGTCGGTAACCGGCGGCAAGGTCGATGAGGAGGCGGCTGGCGAGGTGATCGGCGAGATCGAGGAGTTCGCGGCTGGAGAGACCGTCGCCGGAACCTTCGACTTGGCCCCGGGGAAGTATGCCCTCATCTGCAACATCGCCGCGCACTACGAGCAGGGGATGCACGCAGCGTTCACGGTTGAGTAATACCACGGCGCCGCCGCCGACAGGCACGGAACGAGGGGTGGCTTTGCAGGTCCACCCCTCGTGAGTTACCTCGGGCGAGGGCGAAGCGGCCGTCGACGAAGACGTTGGCACGCCGCCGCCGCTGCCGCTTCTCGATGGCGGTGATGCGCATGGGGTCAGCCCGGGCGCCGCGCCACGAAGAGGGAACGGCGTATCAGGCCTGCTTCGATGGCTGCCAGCCTGGCCCGGTTGCCGACCTGCCTCTGCTCGAACGCCGGCTCCCCTTCAGCTCTGCGGAGCTCGTCGGCGTGATGCTGTTCAGCCTCGTAGAACGCCCGCGCTATGCGCAGGTACTCGGCCGTGACGTCCCACTCCGCGATGTCGGTGAATCGCGCTAGCCGCAGCATCTCCGGCGGCTCTTTCCGATCGGCCACAAGAGGGTCGACGCTCGCTACACGTCGGTAGGACTCTTCAGGGATGCCCGAGGGGGTGTAGATAGTGTAGAACGCCATCCGGCCGCGCGGCTTCAGCAGCCGCCTGCACGCCCTCAACACGGAGAGCTTGGCCCTGATTCATCAGAGCGCGTCGGTGTGGACGATGGCGTCGAAGGTGTCGGGCCGGAAGGGAAGGTGCTCTCCGGCGGCAGTCACAAAGGAGCAGCATTCTTCTACGCGCAGGCGTCGCGCCCGCCCCCTGGCGTCAGCCAGGGCTTCGGCCGGCAGGTCGGTCAGGACGGCCTCGCACCCGGTCTTGCCGGCCAGATAGAGCGAAGGCCAGCCGCGGAACGACCCGATATCGAGGAGCCGCGTCGCGGCGCGCAGGTCAAGGTGCGTCGCCAGGGCGTCGGCCTGTTCGATGGTGGTATAGCCGTGGACGCCGAAGTTGCCGCCGAAGACCTCCCGTTCGACCACGGCGGCCGCCGCCGACTGGACCCTCTGGTAAGTCTTTGCGAAGCGTTCAAGGGGCGGGAGGCTCTCGTCCGGAGTAACCACTACTCCATCTCCGGCGGCTCCTCGGGCGCGAAGCCCACGGGCGTGGCTTCCTCTGCCTTGGCCCGCACTTCCTGCTCGATCTTCGCCGCCAGCTGCGGGTTCTCCGCCAGGTACTCCTTCGCCTGCTCGCGCCCCTGGCCTAGCTTCACGTCTCCGTAGGAGTAGAAGGCGCCCTGCTTCTTGACGATGCCCGCTTCCGCCGCCAGGTCGAGAATATCGCCTACGCGGCTGATACCGATGCGTTTGCCGTAGAAGATGATGTCGAACTCCGCCGTGCGGAAGGGCGGCGCCACCTTGTTCTTGACGACCTTGGCCCGCACCCGGCTGCCGATGACCTGGCCGCCGTGCTTCAGGCTCTCCGCCCGCCGCAGGTCGATGCGGACCGAGGAGTAGAACTTCAGGGCGCGGCCGCCCGGCGTCACCTCCGGGTTGCCGAAGACGATGCCGATCTTCTCCCGCAGCTGGTTGATGAAGATGACCGCCGTGCGCGAGCGCGAGATGGCGGCGGTGAGCTTGCGCAGGGCCTGGGACATGAGGCGGGCCTGGAGCCCGGGCAGGGCGTCGCCCATCTCGCCCTCGATCTCGGCGCGGGGGACGAGGGCGGCCACGCTGTCCACCACGATTACGTCCACGGCGTTGCTCCGCACCAGCGCCTCGGCGATCTCCAGGGCCTGCTCGCCGGTGTCCGGCTGCGATACCAGCAGGTCCTCCACCTTGATCCCGATGTGCGACGCGAAGGTAGGGTCCAGGGCGTGCTCCACGTCCACGTAAGCCGCCAGCCCGTCCACCTTCTGCGCCTCGGCGATGATGTGCATGGCCAGCGTGGACTTGCCGGCCATCTCCGGCCCGAAGATCTCGGTGATGCGGCCGCGGGGGATGCCGCCTATCCCCAACGCCAGGTCAAGCGAGAGGGAGCCGGTGGGGATCGCCTCCACGGCCATGCGGGCCCGCGCTTCGCCCAGGCGCATGATGGCGCCCCGCCCGAAGTCCTTTTCGATCTGGCTTATCGCCATCTCCAGGGCGCGGAGCCGGTCGGAGTTGGTGGCCGCGGGGTTCTCGGTCATGGGAAACACTCGCTTTCGCTATTCACGAGCGACGGCATGATAGCACCTGCCTCTTAAGGATACAAGAGTTTTCCGGCGCTAGTCGCTAGGCAAGGACTTCGGCCAGGATCTCGATAAAGCGGGCCAGGACGTCGATGAGGCTACCCTCCCAGCTGCTTGGCCTTCTCGTAAGCCGCTTCGATGGCGTGGATGAAGGCGGCGCGCACGCCGGCCTCCTCCAGCACCAGGAGCCCCTCTGTGGTCGTCCCGCCGGGCGAGGTCACTTGGTTCTTCAGCTCGGCCGGGTGCCTGCCCGTCGCCTGGGCGTACCTGGCCGAGCCGAGCACCGTCTGGAGGACCATGGGCACGGCCTGTCCGCGCCGGATGCCGATGTGGACGGCGGCGTCGATGAGGGCCTCGATCACGAGGAAGACGTAGGCGGGCCCACTGGAGCTGACGGCGGTGGCCATGTCGATGTACTTCTCTTCGGGTACGTACACCTCGAGCCCTAGTGCGCCCAGCAGCTTTGCGACCTGTCCCCGGGCGGCCTCGCTCACCTCTGGCGTGGCCGTCCAGACGCTGAACCCTTCGCCGATCTGGGCGGGCGTATTGGGGATGACGCGGACCACGGACTTGTGTCGTAACGTGTCACAAATAGTCGCGATAGGAACACCGGCCATGATTGACATAATCGTCTGGCCGCCGTCCAGCCGCCCGTTCAGCTGCCGCCCGGCCGAGGCGAACTCCTGCGGCTTCACCGCCAGGACCACCACCTCCGCCCCCGGCACGGCGTCGGCGCTGCTCTCGACGGCCCGCACCTTGTAACTCGACTCCAGGTGCCGGCGCCGCTGGGCCAGCACGTCGCAGGCGACCACGTCCTGGGCCTTGGCCAGCCCCTTGCTGAGGACAGCGCTGATGATCGCCTCGCCCATGACGCCGCCGCCGATGAAGGCCAGCTTCACCGGAAGCTCCTCTCGCCGAAGATGGCCCGACCGATGCGCACCAGCGTGGCGCCTTCGTCGATGGCCACTTCGAAGTCATCGGTCATGCCCATCGAGAGCTCGGGCAGGCCCAGGGCGTCCCGCAGCGCGCGGAGGCGGCGGAACACCGGCCGCACCTCCTCCGGGTCGTCGGTCAAGGGGGCCACCGTCATCAGCCCGCGCAGGTCCAGGTTGGGCAGCGCCGCCAGCTTCCCGGCGGCGCGCAGGGCCTCCGAGGGCGAAAAGCCGAGCTTCGTCGCTTCGCCCTCCACGTTCACCTCAAGAAAAACGGGCACCTCTGTAGGAGCCCGCTTGCTTATCTCCGCCGCCAGGTGCAGAGAATCCACCGCCTGGATTATATCAAAGAGCTCCAGGGCACGCGCCACCTTGTTGGTCTGGAGGCGGCCCACCATGTGCCAGACCGCGTCCAGCCCGGCCAGCTCCGGGCGCTTGGCCGCCGCCTCCTGCACCCGGTTCTCGCCGATGTGGCGGACGCCTGCCGCCACCGTCTCCGCGATGGCGGCCGGGGGGAACGTCTTCGCCACGGCCACGACGGTTACCTCTTCCGGCGACCGGCCGGCACGCTCACAGGCGGCCGCCACCCGCCGTCGGACGGCTTCCGCGCGTTCGGCGATGGTCAGCACTTTCATATCGAGACCAGTATAGCAGTCGGCTGGTGGTATAATCCTTTGCGCATATCGCCGGGAGGGAAGAGCGTGGCCACCTGGGGACAGTTCGCCGAGGGCCGCCCCGACATGGCCGAGGTCCTGCTCAAGCTGCTGGAGTGGATCCCGATCACCTACCTTGCCACGGTGCGCAGGGACGGCTCGCCGCGCGTGCACCCCGTCTGCCCGATCATCGCCGGCGGGCGGATGTTCATCGCCGTGGCGGACACGTCACCCAAGCGGTTCGACCTGAGACGCGACGGCCGCTACGCCCTCCACGGCCTCCCCGGCAAGCGTGACGACGAGTTCTACGTCACCGGTCGCGCCGCGCTGGTGGAGGACGCGGCCACCCGCGCCCAGGTGGTGGAGGCGGCAGGTCATAGCGTCCACGACAGCGACTGGGTCTTCGAGCTGCGCATCGACAGGGCCATGACGGCGTACTGGGAGAAGGTCGGCCAACCGGATACGTACGCCGTGCGCCAGTTCTGGTGGTCGGCGGGATAGCCCCGGGGGAAGCCATGATCATCTCCATCGTTACCCGCAGGACGGAGATAAAGGACCGCGAGGAGTGGCAGCAGCGGCTCGAGTCCGTCCTCCCGAAGATCAGGGACGTGCTGAAGGGCCAACCGGGCTTCGTCTCCGTGCAGTACCTGTGGGGGGTGGAGGGCGACGGCTCCATGGGCCAGATCACCACGTGGGAGTCGCTGGACGAGTGCATGCGGTACGTGCGCGAGGGCGGCGCGGCCACGGTCGGCGCCTTCGAGGACCGGGCGCTGCCCACGGCGTCCTACCCGAACGGCTCGTGGGTGCGCCAGACGCTCGCGGCGCCCTCCTGGGGCGCGGCAAGCAGCGCCCCTACGAGGGAGGGCGGAAGCGGCGGTTTTCCCACCAGGCGAAGGCGCCGACGGCCGCGGCGATAAGGGCCAGCGCCATGACGCCGAACCCCCAGTGCGCTTCGAAGGCGAAGACCAGCCCCACGATGGCCACCACCACGCCGAAAAGGGCCGCCAGCGGCCAGAACAGGACCCCGAAGACCGTCCGGGTGATGACGAACGTCTCCAGCCACCAGGGGGCTGGCTTCTCAGGCTCTCGGTACATCGCGGCCGTCCGCGTTCAATCGTAGCACGGAAGCCAGGCTGTCGGCGGCTCGTCTTCCAGGGCTAAGCGGAGCGGATGAAGCCGGCAAAGCGCTCCAGCCGCTCGATCTTGACGGAGCCGGGGTCGAACACGGAGCCGAAGGCGGAGCGCAGCTTCGTCATGTGGGCGCTCGTCCCGTGGGTCGAGAAGGCGCCGTCGTCGGCGTAGACCTCGAAGACGGTGACCTCGGCGGGGTCGCTGCGAGAGCGGTGGAAGACGTAGGCCAGGGCGCCCGGCTCGTTGGCCTCGACGGCGCCGGCCATCTCGCGGAGGGCCTGCTCGGCCTCCGCCTCCTTGCCGGGCTGGACCTTGAAGCGGGCGAGTATGGTGACCATGGGGCCTCCTTCCCTTCGCGCTTGCTTACAGCGGAGGGTCTATAAGTCGAATCCCAGGTCTCTCAGGGCAGCGTCGATGTTCTCTGGGAAGGCTGCCGGAATATATCCATCGGCTATCGACCGAAAATCCTGGTCACGGGTGGCGAGCACGTCGCACCCCACTCCAACTGCCGTGGCTAGGTGGATGGAGTCAACCGCTCCGATATTGGTGGCCGCGCAATACTCCTCCGCTTGATCCCAGAGTCCGGTTTGGGGCTGCTGAAAGGTAATGAATGGGTATTCGGCTTCTACTGCTTCATATAGTTGCTCATAAATTGCGTCCAACTCTCCCCTACGTAAAGCAAGCCTACCCCACCGCCGGTTCCCTCGCTGGCGGACGATCTCGGACAGGGTCAATCCCTCGTCCAATCTATTCCTCATGAACCGGTCTTCTTGCTTGACTTCGAGCATCTCCAGGAATGTGAAGCGCGATGTTGAGCACTTCCATCCTTCGCTTCGTATCCTGGCCATCAGGTCTCGAGAGGGCCTCCACCGGTTGTCCACGGCGTCCAGAATGACATTGGTGTCCAAATAGAGGTGGGGCGACCTCCGCTTCATCCGGACTGGTTACTTTTTACGCCGTGCGGGCCGCGGTGGCCGTTTCCCGTGTCGAGTTATCGGCCTAGAAGGGGTCGCTGTAGGCTTGCGGGAGGGACTCGGTCTGTGCGACTTCGATACTGTACGGGCAGGGGTACGTCTTTGCGCCATGCTTCAGTACTTCCTATCCATTATAGCCGCGGCCGCGATGCCGGAAAACCTATACAGCGATCTTTCGAAGAAACCCAGGCTCACCCTTTCAGGAGATACTTTACCGGGTCGCGGTCGAAGTCCTCCTTGCAGCGAGGGGAGCAGAAGAAATAGACCCACTCGCCGAACTGGGACTTGCCGGCCGCCTCCTTCGGCTCTACCTCCATCCCGCAAACGGGGTCGGTGCGGATCTCGACGGGCATTGTCTCCTCCTTACCCGCACTTGTTGAAGCCGCAGGAGCGGCAGACCAGGCACCCCTCCTGGTACACCAGCAGGGCACCGCAGTCGGGGCAGCCCAGACCCGTCCCTTCCCCCGTGCCTCGCCCCTCGCCCCTGGGGGTCGCGGCGGCGGGGCTGGGGTTGTGGGCGGAGGCGTCCTGCTTCGCCGCCTCCGGCGCGAACTTCTGCTCCAGCCAGCGGAAGATGTAGTCCACCAGCGACGTCGCCCAGGGGACCTGCGGGTTGTTCGTGCGGCCGTACGGCTCGAAGCGGGCGTTCTTCAGCTTGCGGGCCAGGTCCTCCACCGGCACGCCGTACTGGAGGGTGACCGAGGTGAGCAGGGCCACCGTGTCCATCAGCCCGGAGACCGTAGACCCCTCCTTGGCGATCTTGACGAAGATCTCGCCCGGGCGGCCGTCGTCGTACAGGCCGACGGTGATGTACCCTTCCTGCTCGCCGACGCGGAACTTGTGGGTGATGGAGCGCCGCTCGTCGGGCAGGCGCTCGCGGTAGGGCTTGGGCCGCTCGATGGCGGCGATGCGGCCCTCGATCTCCTGGAGGGCCTGCTCTGTCTCCTGCTCCGGCCCCCGCACGTTCAGCGTCGTGTGGGAAAGCACCGAGTAGTCGCGGGAGCCCTCGCGGTAGATGGTGATCCCCTTGCACCCCTCGCGGTAGGCGAGCCAGTAGGCGCGGGCGACGTCCTCCTGGGCCGCCGAGTAGGCGAAGTTGATGGTCTTGGAGACGGCGTTATCGGTGTGGCGCTGGAAGGCGGCCTGCATCCGCACGTGCCACTCGGGGGCGATCTCCTGGGCGGTGACGAAGACGCGCTTCGCCCAGTCCGGCACGTCCTCCCTCGTCGAGAGGCGGCCGCCCGCCGCCAGGTGGTCGATGAGCTCGTCACTGTAGAAGCCCTCGGCCTTGGCCACCTCCAGGAAGTGCTTGTTGACCTCCCGCAGCTGCGTCAGCTTAGAGGGGTCCGCGGGGTCCAGGTAGTGCCGGCGGACGAAGGCCAGGGAGAAGACCGGCTCGATGCCCGAGGAGCAGTCGGCGATGATGGAGAGGGTGCCCGTAGGGGCCACCGTGGTCCGCGTCGAGTTGCGGTAGGGGAACTGGGGGTAGTAGCGGGAGCCCTCCCAGGCGTGGAAGGTGCCGCGCTCCTCGCCCAGGGCCAGGGAGGCCTCGTTGGCCTTCTCCTGGATGAAGCGCATGACCTCCTCACCCAGGGCCAGCGCCTCCTCGGAGTCGTAGGGGATGCGCATCTGAGCGAGGGCGTCGTGCCAGCCCATGACGCCGAGGCCGATCTTGCGGGTTTGGCGGGTCGCCTCGTCGATCTCGGGGATGGGGTAGCGGTTCATGTCGATGACGTCGTCCAGGAAGCGCGCGCAGACCGGGACGACCCTGGCCAGCTTCTCCCAGTCGATGCGGCGGACCTGCCTGCCGGTAGGCATGGCGTTGCCGTTGCCCTTGACGAAGCGGGCCAGATTCAGCGATCCCAGGTTGCAGGACTCGTAGGGCAGGAGGGGCTGCTCGCCGCAGGGGTTGGTCGCCTCGATCTCGCCCAGGCTGGGCGTGGGGTTGTCGCGGTTGATGCGGTCGATGAAGACGATGCCGGGGTCGCCGTTCTTCCAGGCGTTGGCGACCAGCAGGTCGAAGATGTGGCGGGCGCGCCGCCGGCCGGCCAGCTCGCCCGTGCGGGGATTGATGAGGTCGTACTCCTCGTCGTTTTCGACGGCGCTCATGAACTCCTCGGTCACGGCCACCGAGATGTTAAAGTTGGTAAGCGTGCGCATGTCGCCCTTGAGGGCGATGAACTTATCGATGTCCGGGTGGGTGACGGCTAGGATGCCCATGTTGGCGCCGCGGCGGGTGCCGCCCTGCTTGATCGCCTCCGTGGCGGCGTCGAACACCTTCAGGAACGATACCGGCCCCGAGGCGACGCCCATGGTCGAGCGGACCAGGTCGCCCTCCGGCCGCAACCGCGAGAAGGCGAAGCCGGTGCCGCCGCCCGACTGGTGGATGAGGGCAGTGTGCTTGATCGCCTCGAAGATGCCGTCGATGCTGTCCGCCACCGGCAGGACGAAGCAGGCGGAGAGCTGCTGGAGCTCGCGGCCGGCGTTCATCAGGGTGGGGGAGTTGGGGAGGAACTCCAGGCGGGCCATCAGCTGGTAGAAGCGCTCCTCCCAGTGGGCGGCGGCGTCGAAGTCCTCCAGGGGCTTGTAAAGAAGCTCCGCCTGGGCGATATTGTGGGCGACGCGGCGGAACATCTCCTCCGGCGTCTCGGCGGGGCGCCCTTCGTCGTCCTTGGCCAGGTAGCGGCGCTCGAGGACGACGCGGGCGTTATCGGAGAGGGCGATACGGCTGGACAACGGGCGTCACCTGTGAGCAGTATAGCATTTCTGTTCGAATCCGATGCCCTGGGCCGCCGTCACGAAAATTGCGAAAAATTTCTTGGACGCCCCTATTCGGGCGGGTATTGACAAAAGATATACCTTCTTTACTATTTAAGCGATGGCCATTCAGGTCCCGGCGCTCCGGTTCCGGCAGAAGCAAGAGCAGGTCAACCTCTACCTCGCCGTCCTCCCCGTCGGGCAGCTGCTGGCCCACACCCAGGTCGACTACTACCGCGAGGACAACCCGCGCGGCTACCAGCGCCCCCTGACCCGCTCGCGGCTCAATGGAGCGCGCCCTCACCAAGGAGAAGCTGGACTGGATCGCCGAGTATCCCCTCCCCGTCACCATCGTCGAGGGCATAGACGCCTACGAGGAGATGCGCTACTTCCACGTCATCAACACCCGCCAGAAGGGCGTGCCCACAGACGTGGTCGACCGCCACCTCCTGACGATGCGCGAGGCGGAGGGGCTGGCCCTCCTGGAGCGGGAAGGCGAGCGCAACTACGTTCGCGGCCGCGCTACGAAGTTTTGCGACCTCCTCCAGCAGTCGCCGGACAGCCCCTGGCAGGGGCGCATCCGGATGGCCGGCGACTCGGCCAAGCCGGAGCACCTCATCCGCCAGCATACTGTCGTCGCCTCCCTGGAGGCGCCGCTGCGGGACGCCTTCCTCAGCCGTCTCACCGACGACGAGGTGGGCAGGCTCCTGGTCAACTTCTGGGCGGCCGTGGCCCAGCGCTGGCCGATGGCGGTCAAGGAGCCCAGGGACTATTACCTGCTGAAGACGATAGGCGTCTACGCCATGCACATGGTTTTCCCCGACCTCGTCCACCTGTGCCGGGAGACGAACACCTTTACCGCCAACCGCATGTACGACCTCCTCATCGAGACGGGGATCAGCGTCGGCTTCTGGCACAAGAGCCACGGCCACCCCATGGTGAAGGAGACCGGCGCCCGCTACATGCGCGCGGCCGGTGAGTACCTGCGCGAGCGGCTGCCCCAGCTGGCGATGCCCCGCATCTAGCCGATGCGCCCTGCCTGCCGGCAGGCAGGTGCGAGGTCTGCGGCCGCAACATGGTCCGGGGCTTCCGGCGGCAAGTGGCTCTGCAAGGCCTGCGGCTACGTCATCACCTGCTGCGACCTCCCTTGACCGGCTCCCGCCTTACCGCTTATCCTACTCCCACGATGAGTGACCCCGGTCACCGCTGACCTGGCTTAACCTCAGCCCTCCGGGCGGCCGTCCCCCTCTCGGGACGGGCGCTCGTCCGTCTCACCGTCCTCCTCTTCCTAGTCGGCTTCCTCGACGAGTCCATCGGCTTCTTCCCGTCGGGTGCGCTCCCGCGCCTCCGCGACGACTTCGGCATCGGCTTCCGCGAGGCGGGCCTGCTGGTCACCCTGGGCGGCGTCGTCGGCATCGTGCACGGGCCGCTGGCGGGCCTCCTCGCCGACTTCGTCAGCCGGCGGGTGCTGGCTGCGGCCGGCGGCCTGGGGATGGGCCTGGCCCTGGTGACGGCCGGGCTGGCCCCCTCCTTCGAGGTCCTGATGGCCGCCGTCGCCTGCATGGGCTTCGCCTCCGGCTTCTACGGCCACGGCACCGAGGCCGCCCTGATGGACATGCACCGCTCGGACCGGACGGGCGCCATGGCGCGGCTGGTCACGTTCGGGGCGGCTGGCAACCTGGCGGGGCCGCTGCTGCTGGCCGGCGCCTTCTGGCTGGGCCTCGAGTGGCGCTACATGCTGGTGGGCGGCGGCAGCGTCATCATCGCCCACGCGCTGCTGCTGGCCTGTCAGCCCTTCCCGGCTTCGCTGCGCTCGTCCGACGGCCCTGCCCGCTGGCGTTCGGTCGTGGCCACGGTGCGCGAGCCGCGGGTCCTCCACTGCACCGCAGTCATCGCCGCCGATAACCTGCTGGACAGCGGGTTCGTGGCCTTCCTGCTGCTGTACCTGGTGGACGCGGTGGGTCTGACGCCGGCGACGGCCAGCGCCGTCCTCGGCGCCAGCGTGCTGGCAAAGCTTGTGGGGCTGCTGTTCCTGCCGGCGGCGGCCGGGGCCCTGGGCGTGCGCCGCCTGGGCGCGGCCCTGGCCGCGGGCTTTCTGGCCGCCATCGTCGGGCTGGTCCTGCTGCCGGGGGTGGTGCCGAAGTTGCTGGTCCTGATGGCCTTCGGGCTGATCGCCGGCGGGGTCTACTCTCTGTTCAAGGCCGAAGCGATGTCGGCGCGGCCGGACAACGTGGGGACGGTCTCGGGCGTGATCTCGGCGGCGGGGCTGCCCGCCGACCTCTTCCCCCTGGCCGCCGGCGTCATTGCGGACGCCGCCGGCCTTCGCTGGGCAATGCTCAGCTTCGCGCTTTCGCCCGCCCTCGTGCTCGCTCTGCTGGTCCTGACCCCGGCTGGCCGTTCTCAGGGGCGGCTCTCTTTGAGCAGAGAGGCCGAGCGCCCCGCTCAGCGAGCACCTTGAGAAACGCCTCGACGACCACGGGGTCGAACTGGGTGCCGCTGTGCCGTTTCAGCTCATCGATGGCGGAGGGGATGGGCATCGCCTTGCGGTAGGGCCGGTCGGTGGTCATGGCGTCGAAGGCGTCCGTGACAAGGAGGACGCTATGGGGATATCCCTTCCGGCCAGGCCGTCGGGATAGCCGGAGCCGTCGAAGTCCTCGTGGTGGTGGAGGATGGCCGGGCTGGCGTCGTTGATGGCGCGTACCTGGCCCAGTATGCGAAGGGCGGCGGTCGGATGGCCCTTCATGACCTCCCACTCCTCGTCTGTGAGGGGGCTGGGCTTGAAGAGCAGTTCGTCCGGTATTGCCAGCTTGCCGATGTCGTGCAGAAGGGCGGCCATGCGGACGACCGGCCGCTCCTGGGGGGCCAGCCCCAGTTCGGTGGCTAGCTGGAGGGCGTACCAGGCGCAGCGCTGGGTGTGGGCGCTGGTTTGGGGGTCCTTGGCGGCGAGGGCGCCTGTGAGGGCGGTCACTACGTCCGAATTCTTGATCCTTCGCTCGCTGAGGTACCAGGGCTTAGCCGGCCCCTCCTGCGTGTTCAACAGGTCATGCCATTCGCCGACGCGGTTTTTGCCGCCGGACTTGGCCCAGTACATGGCGGCGTCGGCACCGTAGATCAGTTCTTCCCCGGACTTGGCCGTGTAGGGAAAGCACGCCACCCCCAGGCTGATTGTCACTTTGCGGGCCTTCAGGCGCTTTTCCACGGCGCGGCGCAGCCGCTCCCCGATGGCGGCGGCTTCGTGGCAGTTTACTTCGGGCAGAAGTATTGCGAATTCGTCGCCGCCGTAGCGATAAACGTTTTCTGCCCTGACGAGCCCGGTGACCGTGGCGGCGAGGTCGCGAAGCACCTGGTCCCCCGCCAGGTGCCCCAGGGAGTCGTTGACCTGCTTGAAGTCGTCGATGTCCAGCATGATGAGGCCCACGCGATGATGTGGGTTGAGCGATCCCCTGATCCTCTCGTGGAACGTGCGGTGGTTGGCGAGCCCAGTCAGGGCGTCGGTGGCCGCCTGAAGGCGGGCGTCAAGCAGCTGACGGTTGCGCTCCCGCAGTTCCTCGTTGGCGAGGCGCAGTTGCTCCGTGCGCTCCCGCTCCTTCGTTATCATCTGGTTCAGGGACTCGCCCAGGTGAGCCAGCTCCCGCGGCCCGGCCGGTGTCACGCGTACGTTCAGGTCGCCGTCCCTCACCGCCAGCGCCGCCGACTCCAGCGCCCGCAGCGGCCTCAGGATGGAGCGGGCGATGAACGCTGATACGGCCAGCCCCAGAACGGCGCCAGTGGCGCCAGAGAGGATGAGAAGGCGCAGGGCCAGGTCACCCGTCCGGTCCGCCTCCGCCCCCAGAGCCGCCACCTCCGTCTGCTCCATCTCGGCAAGCCGGTCATGCTTGACTTCAAGTTGAAGGGCCTGGGACAACGCCGCCACCAGGGCCGCTCTAGCCCCGGGTAGGTCGCCGCTCCGGCGGAGGGCAATCGCCTCGTCTAAGGTGTCAAACATGGAGGCGGCCTCAGCCATAACTTCGCCGATCCCCGCTAAGAGCTCCTCGTTCCTCTCGACTTCCTCCAGGGTGTGGGCCTCGGCCAGCCTTTCCATGGCCCTGACTTCCGACGAGCGGGCTAACGGAACCAACGTCTGGTCGCCGCTGATGACGTAATGCTGCACGAGGGCAAACCCAATGGCACCATTCATTTTGGCGTCTTGGAGCGACGACACGGTGGCGGCGTCGTGCTGCATCTTGACTATGCCCGACCGGTGCTCTCGTTGTGACCAGGCGGAGACGGTGACGACGGCGGCGAGGATTAGGAGCGACACCGCGAAGCCGGCGATGATCCGTCCCCCGACCGTGGACAAAGGTGAGAGCATTCGCCAGCGACGGCGCCGCCCTCTTTCACTCAGCGATACGTTGGCCATTGGCCTTTTCCTAGGGATGGGATGCCGCTGGCAGAAGCACGTTACAGCGGGAGGGCGCCCGATGACTCGTGATCATCGGGGCGCCCCTCACGCCCAAGGGGAGGGTGCGCTAGGTTAGCCGCAGCCGCTGGTCGTACCGCAGTTGTCGCAGCGGTAGCAGGTCCCGCAGCGGCTCATGATCCAGCCGCAGTTAGCGCAGGGCGGGGCGTCCGTCTGAGTCCCGTTGCCGTGGCTGCCGTTGCCCGCGCTCGACGGCGGCTCGTACTCCTGGGCCATCAGCTTCGCCTTTACCGCCGGGCTCAGCACCCCGAACTGCTCCTTCTCGTCCTCGCTCAGGAACTGCGAGGCGAGCCAGCGAAAGATGTAGTCGACGATGGACTGGGCGACCGGTATCTCCGCGTTCTCGGTGCGGCCTGAGGGCTCGAAGCGCATGTGCCCGAACTTGTTTACCAGGTCGCGCAGGGGGACGCCGTACTGGAGCGCCAGCGAGATCGATGTCGCGAAGGCGTCCATCATGCCGGAGAGCGTGCTCCCCTCCTTGGCCATCGTCAGCCAGATCTCGCCGGGGGAGCCGTCTTCGTAGAGGCCGGCGGTGATGTACCCCTCGTGGCCCTCGATCGAGAACTTGTGGGTGATGGAGCCTCGGGTGGCCGGCAGGCGGCGGCGCACCGGCCGCCCTTCGACAGGCCCAGGGCGAGCGGACGGGTCATCCTTGCTGGTGCTGAGGGGCTGGGCCCGCTTGGAGCCGTCGCGGTAGATGGCGAGGGCCTTGAGGTCGTACTTCCACCCCTCGATGTAGGCCTGCTCGATCTCCTCGACGGTGGCCTCCTCGGGCAGGTTCACCGTCTTGCTGATGGCGCCCGAGATGAACGGCTGGACGGCGCCCATCATCTTGATGTGCCCCAGCCAGTGGATGCAGCGGCTGCCGTTGGGCGACTTGAAGGCGCAGTCGAAGACGGGAAGGTGCTCCTCCTTCAGGCCGGGCGCGCCCTCGATCGTCCCCTTGTCGTCGATGTGGGCGGTGATGGCGGCAGGGGCAGGTTTCAAACCTGCCCCTACTGTCCCTGTTTCTTCTACCTCGATCCGGTAGGCGGCGTCGCGGTGCTTACGCATCACGCCCAGCATCGGCTCGCGGTTTTTCTCGTAGCCGGCGAAGGGGCCCATGCGGGCGGCGATGCGGGCGGAGGTGGCGTAGGCGTGGCCGGTCATGATGGCGGTGAGGGCGGCGGCGTAGGCCCGCCCCTCGTCGGAGTCGTAGGGGATGCCGAGCGACATGAGCAGCGCCCCCAGGTTCGAGTAGCCCAGGCCCAGCTGGCGGTAGTCGACGGCGTTCCGGGCGATGCGCTCCGTGGGGTAGGAGGAGTTCGATACGATGATCTCCTGCGCGGTGATGACGACGGCCACGGCGTGCTTGTACGCCTCGACATCGAAGGAAGTAGTAATAGCGGTAGGGGCGGGTTTCAAACCCGCCCCTACCCTCCCCTCGTTCCTACTTCCTTGTTCCTCTCGCAGGAACTTCATCAGGTTGAGGGAGGCCAGGTTGCAGGCGGAGTCGTCCAGGTGCATGTACTCGGAGCAGGGGTTGGAGGCGTTGATGCGGCCCGTGTTGGGGCAGGTGTGCCAGTCGTTGATGGTGGTGTCGTACTGCATGCCGGGGTCGGCGCACTCCCAGGCGGCCTGGGCGATCTGCCGCATCAGTTCGCGGGCGCGGAACGTGCTGTGCACTTCGCCGCTGGTCACGTAGCGGGTCTGCCAGTCGCGGTCCTCCTCCACGGCCCGCATGAAGTCGTCGGTGACGCGGACGGAGTTGTTGGCGTTCTGGTACTGGACGCTGATCCAGGCCTCGCCGTCCAGGGAGACGTCCCAGCCGGCGGCGCCGAGGTCGTACGCCTTGCGCTCCTCCTTCGCCTTGCACCAGACGAACTCCTCGACGTCCGGGTGGTCGACGTTGAGGACGACCATCTTGGCGGCGCGGCGGGTCTTGCCGCCCGACTTGATGGTGCCGGCGATGGCGTCGGCGCCGCGCATGAACGATACGGGCCCGGAGGCCAGGCCCCCGGTGGACATCGACTCCTTGGACGAGCGCAGCTTCGACAGGTTGATGCCGGAGCCGGAGCCGCCCTTGAAGATGCGACCCTCCGTCCGGTACCACTCGAGGATGGAGTCCATGCTGTCGTCGATGCTGAGGATGAAGCAGGCGGAGCACTGGGGCTTCTCCTCGATGCCGACGTTGAACCAGACGGGGCTGTTGAAGCAAGCCTTCTGCTGGAGGAGGATGTGGGTCAGCTCGGCGTGGAAGGTCTGCGCCTCCTCCGCCGAGGCGAAGTAGCCGCCGTCGCGCCCCCAGCCGGTGATGGTATCGACAACGCGGCTGATGAGCTGGCGGACGGAGCGCTCGCGTTGGGGCGTGCCCAGCGGCCCGCGGAAGTATTTGGAGGCGACGACGTTGGTGGCGTTCTGAGACCACGTCGCGGGGAACTCGACGTCGCGCTGCTCGAAGACGGGTTTGCCGTCGGCCCCTTCGATGACGGCGGTGCGGATGTCCCACTGCAGCTCATCGTAGGGGTCGACAGCCTGCCCGTCTGGGCCGGGCGTGGTGAAGTAGCGGCGGATGGGGAGGGTTCTGTGGCTGCGGTCAGCGTCAGCCAATCGAGAGCGGCGCTTACGCCGCGCGCCGCGACTGTCAACGGCTGCATCCTCAAGCCGAACTTCAGGCGCCAGGGTCATGATTGCTCCTTTCTCTATTACGGATTGGTGCGGACACGTTTGCTACCCTCGTGGGGTGACGATGAAACACCTTCCAGCACTCGTAGTTGCGGGAAACGAGACAACAACTCCTTTGATACCGCTACTCCCCACCTATGCTGTGACCGCCGTCTCCAGTCCCTAAATGACTGTTTCACCACCGCAGTTGCATCCTTTAGGGACATCCCGTTCACATGGATCATGTGCTTAAGGGCTTCCTCGGCTACCCCCTGCACTCTCGCTAGGCCGATGTGGTGAATGTTGCTGCATTGCGGGCACAAGATTGCCAAACCGGTCAGCGTGGCCAGCAACTGGCGCTCGTCGTAGTCCCAAATCTCATGGCAGATCATTCCCTTGTGCTGGGTCAGCCCGCATACTGAGCACCGATTTCCCTGTTCGCCAAGAATCGAAGCGCGAATCTTCTCCCATTGGGATCGGGATAGAATCCGATAGGCTGACAGTCGCCACAGGGGCTCAGGGACTAGTTCGGGTTTAAGTTTAGGACTAACTGTGACCATGGCGGCCATCTTCTCCTGTTTTAGGCCTTAGAGGCGACAGTCTTGACCGCTCCCTTCGGCAGTTCGGGTGAGGCGCCCCTCGCGGATTAGGGCTTTGCTGCGCTCATGCATAAGCCGGTCGACTTTCGCCTCAAGTCGATCGATGCGAGCCCAGACATAAGCTGTTTGAGGGACTTCGGCCAAAGTCACTAGAACTCTTCCTGTAGCAGGGTCCTCGTAAAGCACTTTGGCCTTCTCGGACGCAAGCTCCATAAGGGTGTTGTTAAGTTCCAACGCTACGGTATCCGAATGGGATACCACGTCTAATCCTCCCCCCGCAGGAGCTGGATCTGGTGCACCAGCTCCGCCCGGGCCGCCCATACCTTCTGCTGCTCGAACATCTGCGCCCCCCGCGGCCGCTTCAGGAACACGACGAACCCCTCTTCCACCGTCCAGTCGTCCGCCTCTATCTCCACCGGTCGGTCCCGGTACTGCACGGCAGCAGCGCCAGCTGGGCCTTCGGCACGCCGGGACGCGCCCAGCCCGCCTCCAGCGCCGCCAGCTCTTCCTTCAGATCCTCCATGTCCGCGAACGCCCGGTAGACGCTGGCGAAGCGGATGTAGGCGATCTGGTCCAGCTCCCGCAGTCGCTCCATCACCAGCTCGCCGATGAAGGCGGCGGGCACCTCCGCCTTGCCCAGGGCGTAGACGGCGGTCTCGATCTCGTCGGCCAGCTCCTCGATGGCGCCCAGGGGGATGGCTCGCTTCTCGCAGGCCTTGCGCACGCCGGCGATGATCTTGTCGCGGGAGAACTCCTCGCGGCGGCCGTCCTTCTTGACGACGTGGACGCCGCCCAGCTCAACGCGCTCGATGGTGGTGAAGCGGCGGCCGCAGCTCAGGCACTCGCGGCGGCGGCGGACTCCGCCCTCCCAGGCGCGGGAGTCGGTGACCTTCGATTCGCTGTGTCCGCAGAACGGGCAGTTCATGAGCTATCACAGAACCCAGAACCGAGAACCTAGAACCAGAGGCCCCGCATCTGGGGTGCAAGATGGACGATAGCACAAGATGTTGGGGCTGTCAAGGTTGTTATGCCAACATCTTGTAGTGAAATGAATCACGAACGGCCGTTCGGGGGGTCAGCCTGTCAACGGATGTAAAAGAACGGATAAACGGATTGAATGCCATCCGTTTATCCGTTTCTGACCCGTTGTGAGTTGGCGCTCAGTACGCCACGGGGGAGCCGACGGGCACGACTTCTACCCAGGTGGTGCCGCGGTTGAAGACGGTCTCCGCGCCGGCGGCGTTGAAGAAGAGTGTGCGGTCGGCGGGGCCATTCTTGCGCCAGGTGCCGTGGATGACGATGCCGTCACGGAAGAGCAGCGCCGGCCCCTCGCCGCTGGTGTCGGCCAGCATGTGGCCGGTGCCGTCGCCGGCCAGGTAGATGTTGGCGAACTGGACGGCCACGTTCTTCGCCCTGAGCCGGCCGCCCTGGCCGTCGAAGTGGGGCAGGCCGCCGGTCCGGCGCAGGTAAATGTTGTCCTTGCGGTCGTAGACCCAGCGGACGGCGTAGTCCGGCAGGGGGTAGGTGCCGAAGGCGATGTCGATGCCCTTGGTGAGGCCGTCGCTCCGGCCGGCGCGGCCCCCGGGCGACTCCCTCTTGAACTTCCACGGCCTCAGCGTCGACGGGCCGTCGTACTCCAGCTCGGTCGCCTTCTGCCAGAGGGCGGCGGTGCTGGTGACGCCGTTGTGGGGGCTGTAGCGGGAGTAGTCGCGCCAGAAGGTGGGCGTGCCGATGTTGAAGGCGTTGAGGGTGGGCAGCCTCAGGCGCACGACGGCGCTGGGTACGTCGGCGGGACCGAACGACTCGGCCTGGCCCCAGTGGACGTAGATGGCGCCCAGCTCCTTCGCCCAGTCCAGGTAGTAGACGCGGGCCGAACGCACCGGCTCGATCACGGCCGCGTCGTTGCGCCAGAACACGGCCATGAAGCGGGTGATGCCGCCCTCGGCGACGGTCTCGTACACCAGCTCCGCCTTGCTCAGGCCCACCGGAGGGCGGGCGTCGAGGTGGTTGTCGATCATGACGGCGAGGGGCAGGCGCGCCTGGAGCCGCTTCCAGGTGGGTGGCGAAAGGAGGACGCCGTCCAGGAGGGCGGGGTGTACGGGCCTGGGCGTGGGCGTGGCCTTAGCCTGGGGTTTGGGGGTGCTGGAGAGGGCCGGCGGGGAGGAGTCCCTGTTGAGGGCGAAGACCAGCCCCAGGCTGATCCCAAGTATCATAACGGCGGCGATTATGCCGCCGCCTATGATCGCTGCCCGCTTGCGGCGGGCGAGCGCCCCTACCAACAACCGCATCCTCTTAAGAACGAATCCGCTCCCTTCCCAGTTAACGTTTGACGCGTCCGGCGGCGCGCCTATAATAGACGCACCTACTTTTCATAACGGAGGACGCCATGCCCAAGGTTCGCGTTACCGGCGGTCAATACTTCTACGAAGAGAAGGGCGCGGGCACGCCCGTGGTCTTTGCCCACGGCCTCACCTTCGACCACCACATGTGGGACCCCCAGGTGGAGGCCCTCAGCAAGCGCTACCGCTGCCTCGCCCTCGACTTCCTGGGGCACGGAGCGTCCGCCGGCGCCCGCAGCGAGTACACCCTGGAAGGAGAGGCGGAGAACCTCTACACGCTGATGCGGCAGCTTGGGGTGGAAGCGGCGCACGTCGTGGGACTGTCGATGGGTGGCATGGTGGGGATGCGGCTGGCCCTGGCCCACCCGCAGGCGGTGCGCTCGCTGGTCCTGCTCGACACCTCAGCCGAGCCGGAGGTGCCGGACCGCGCCCCTCTGTACGAGGGGATGGCCCAGGCCAGCCGCGACCAGGGGCCGGAGGCTGTCGTCGACAGCGTCTTGTCGTTCATGTTCAGCCAGGGCTTCATCCAGGGACAGCTGGAGGTCGTGGCGGGCTACAAGAAGCGGTTCCTGGACGTGGACCGCGAGGGTATCTACTGGGCGACGCTGGCCATCACCCGCCGCACCGACATCCTCGACCAGGTCTCGCGGATACGGGTGCCCACGCTGGTCATCGTCGGCGAAGAGGACATCGCCGTGACGCCGGACAAGGCGGAGCACATCCAGGAGCGCATAGCCGGCTCGAGGTTGGTGCGCATCCCGGGCTCCGGCCACATGACGCCCATCGAGCAGCCGGAGCGGATAACGGAGCTGCTCTCGGCGTTCCTGGCGTCGGCGGAAGGCGCGGCGGCGAAGTAGCGGCGACCTTCAGGTCGCCAGGGGGTGGTGGAGGCCTGAAGGCCTCCGCTACATCGGCAGGCGTTGCGGTGAACAGCGCGCCGCGGGCGTGTCTGGGGAGGCAAACAGGCCCGCGGCGCAGTCGTGCTAGCGGTCGATCCCTTCAGTTTCGTTTACTCGATAGGCCTTTTCCTCCTTTCGTCCAGTTTCTTCGACCTCCGCCCGAAGGCGGACCCGCCGAGGCGGGAGCCTGCCTTGGCCCGGTCCACCTAGCCGGAGGCAGACAGGGTCAGCGCAGGTTGTCGGCTAGTTAACGGATGGTGACGGGTCTGCGAAGAAACGTCGGCAGATCGGTGTCGGCCATGTTTTGCATGGCCGACATCCGCATCCGCCGAATTTCCTCCTCTTCTTCACGAGGGGCGCCGATCTCCGGCGTCGCGAACCCCACGGCGATAAGGGTTATCTTCACCTCGTCGTCCAGGCTGGGGTCGGTGGCGGTGCCGAAGATGATCTCCGCGTCCGGGTCGACGACCTCGGCCACCACCTGGGCGGCCATGTTCAGCTCGTGCAGGGACATGGTGCCGGAGCTGGTGACGTTGAAGAGGACGCCGCGCGCCCCATGGATGCTGACGTCCAGCAGCGGGCTGCCGATAGCGGCCTGGGCGGCCTCCACCGCCCGGTTCTCGCCGGTGGCCTTGCCGATGGCCATCAGCGCCGGGCCGGCGTCGGCCATGATGCGGCGGACGTCGGCGAAGTCGAGGTTGATGTCGCCGGGCACCGTTATCAGCTCGGCGATGCCCTGGATCCCCTGGCGGAGGATGTCGTCCGCGACCAGGAACGCCTCCCCGACAGTCGTCTTCTGGTCGCAGACGGCCAGAAGACGGTCATTGGGGATGATGATGAGGGTGTCCACCTCCTGCTGGAGGCTGCCGATGCCCTCGTCGGCGTTCTGGCGGCGCTTCGACCCCTCGAAGGCGAAGGGCTTGGTCACCACCGCCACGGTGAGGGCGCCGACGTTCCTGGCCACCTGGGCCACCAGCGGTGCGGCCCCGGTGCCGGTGCCGCCGCCCATGCCGGCGGTGATGAACACCATGTCCGCGCCCTTGACCGCCTCCCGCAGCTCGTCCACCGACTCCTCGGCGGCCTGGCGCCCCCGATCGGGGTCGCCGCCGACGCCGAGGCCGCGGGTGATGCGGTCGCCGATGCGGATGCGGGTGTCGGCCTCGCACTGAATGAGGGCCTGCGCGTCGGTGTTGATGCCGACGAACTCGACGCCGTGGATGCCCGCTCGCACCATGCGGTTCACGGCGTTGCAGCCACCCCCGCCGACGCCCACCACCTTGATTGGCGGCAGGCCTTCCAGATCGGCCTTAGTCGCCACTATCCCGTCCTCCTTTCCCTGTACTCCCGTTCTGCCGAATGTCTCATTGCGGTATCAGCGCCTTCAGCCACTTGCGCATGTTCTCCCAGACCCCGCCCAGCTCGATGTTGGGGGCCTTGAAGTGTCGCGGCTTGTGGCCGTTATGGCCGTTATGGCTGATGTCCCAGTGGAGCAACCCCACGCTCGTCGCGTAGGCCGGGCCGTTGAGCGAGTCGGCGAGGCCGTGGATGCCCCGGGGCATCCCGATGCGCACCGGCATCCGCAGGACCTGCTCGGCCAGCTCGTCGAGGCCGGGCAGGCTGGCCGTGCCGCCCGTGAGTACGAGGCCCGCCGCGATCATCTCGTCGAAGCCGGCGCGCTTCACGTCCATGTAGACCATCTCTAGGACCTCCTCCACCCTCGCCTGGAGGATCTCCGAGATGCGCCGGCGCGAGACGGCCTTCTGGCGCTGGCCGCCGAACGCCTCCATCTCCACCATCTCCTCCGGGTCGACGCGGCTGGGAAGGGCGGAGCCGTATTCCAGCTTCGCCTCCTCGACGGCGGAGAAGGGGGCGCGCAGCCCCGCCACCAGGTCGTGCGTCAGGTGGAAGCCGCCGACGGGCAGGACCGAGGTGTGGAAGGCGCTCCCCTCCACGAAGACGGCGATGTCCGTGGTGCCGCCGCCGATGTCCGCCACGACGACGCCCTGGCGCTTCTCCTCGTCCTCCAGCACCGCCTCCGCCGCCGCCAGCGGCGCCAGCACCAGCGAGTCCACCTGGACGCCGGCCCCCTCCACGCACTGGGTCAGGTTCTGGATCGCCGTCAGCGAGCCGGTCACCAGGTGGGACTCCACGTCCAGCCGCTGGCCGAACATCCCCACGGGGTCGCTCACGTGCTCCTGCCCGTCCACCACGAAGAAGCGGGGGATGATGTGGACGACTTCCCGGTTGGTGGGGATGTTCACCGCCTGGGCCCCTTCCAGGGCGCGGTTGATATCGTCCTGCATGATGGGCCGCTGGCGGCCGGGCATGGTGGCGACGCCCCGGTTGTTGAGGGAGGCGATGTGGTTGCCCCCCAGGCTCACCTGTGCCGAGATGATGCGGCTCCCGCTGGAGCGCTCCGCCTTCTCCACGGAGCTGACGATGGCGTCCGTCGCCTCCTGGATGTTGTCCACCATCCCCCTCTTCACGCCCTCGGAGGGGGTGATGCCGACGCCCAGGATGCGCAGGTCATCGTCCGGCGTTATCTCTGCCACCAGGGTGCAGACCTTCGCGCTCCCTACGTCTATCGCCGCCAGTATGCTATCCCTGTTCATTCGCGCCCCCTTTCAGCGAAAGGAAGGTCGGTCCCCGAAGCGGAGGTCGAGGACGTGGCCGGTCATCGCCTCCCGCCCCAGCCTCTGCTCCAGGGCCTGCCAGACCGACAGCTTGAACGTCAGGTTCTGGCTATCTCCCATCACCACCCGGTGGCCGGCGCTGGTGATGATCGCCAGGCCGGACTCGTTCGTGTACTCGAAGCGGTCGACGGCGAGCTGGAAGTCGCGGGGCACGGCCTTCGCCAGCTTCCGGGCCAGCTCCAGCACCTCCAAGTTCACCCGGTCGCCGGCGATGAACTCCTCCCGCCGCTCCGACAGGTCGACGATGGTGAGACCGCCGTCCTTGGGGACGATGCCCTCCAGCACGACGCCGTCGGCGTCGATGACGTAGGGCTTCTCCCCCACCTGCCAATAGCCCCACGGCTTCCGCTCCGTGATGGTGAGGCGGACTTTGTTGGGGAAGACGCGGCTGGCCTCGACCTCCTTGACCAGGGGCAGGCGGGTGATGCGGCGTTCGGCGCGGTCCAGGGGCGGGTTGAGGATGCTCGCGCCTTCGAGGTCGGCCAGGGCCAGGACCTGCTGGGGGTCTACGTGCTTCGCCCCTACCACCTGCACCTCCTGCACACGCAAGAGGGGTGACTTGTACAGGGCGAGGGCGATGGCGATGGCCGCCAGGACCCCCAGGGCGATGAGGATGCGTCGCCAGCGGATCCGCCGGGCGCGGCGTTCCTCCTTCTCGGTGGGCAGGACGTATCCGCGAAGGGGCTTCTGTCTTCGGGCATAAGGCCTGTAGCTAGCCACAATTCTGTTTCTCCCGGTGCCGCTCCAGCGCCAGCTCGATGAGCCGGGTGATGAGGTCGCCGTAGGAGAGGCCGGCCACCTCCCACAGCTTGGGGTACATGCTGATAGGGGTGAAGCCGGGGATGGTGTTGATCTCGTTCACGATGGGCTCCTCGCCGGCCAGGAAGAAGTCGACGCGGGCCATGCCGGCGCAGTCGATGGCCTTGAAGGCGGCGACGGCGAGCTGCTGGAGCCGCCGCTGGATCTCGGGCTCCAGTCGGACGGGCACGACCAGCTCCGTGCTGTCGTCCAGGTACTTCGCCTCGTAGTCGTAGAACTCGCGGTGGGGGATGATCTCCCCCGGCGGCGAGGCCTGAGGGTCGTCGTTCCCCAGGACCGCGACCTCGATCTCGCGGCCGCCGACCGCCTGCTCCACCAGCGCCTTGCGGTCGTAGCGGAACGCCTCCCGCAGGCCGTCACCCAGGTCCTCGCGCGAGCGCACCTTGGCAATGCCCACGCTGGAGCCCAGGTTGGCGGGCTTGGTGAAGCAGGGGTAGCCGATGGCCGCCTCGATCTCCCGCGTCGCGCCCTCCGGGCCGGCGCGCCAGCGCGGGGCCAGCACCACGGCGAACTCGGCCGTGGGCAGGCCGGCCTGGCGGAACAGCGACTTCATCAGCGCCTTGTCCATTCCCACGGCGCTGGCCGCGACCCCCGCACCCACGTAGGGGACGCCGGCCAGCTCCAGCAGGCCCTGGAGGCTGCCGTCCTCGCCGCGGGTGCCGTGGATGAGGGGGAAGGCCACGTCCAGTCGCGACAGGGCGGCCAGCACCTCCGGCCGGGTGAGCAGGTTGCGCGATTCCATTGACGGCAGCGGCTGGTAACTCCTGGACGGCACCCGCCGCAGCGCCTCCTCCGTCTCCGACGGCGAGAGCCAAACGCCCTCCTTCGTCACTCCGAAGGGTGTCGGCTCGAAGCGGCGGCGGTCGATCGCCTCCAGCACCCCTTGGGCGGAGACGACGGATACCTCGTGCTCGGCGGACTGGCCGCCGAAGAGGATGCCGACCCGCAGCTTCGATTCCACGGCTAGAACCCCTCCCCCACCAGCGCCACCTCCGGCTCCAGCTCGATGCCGAAGCGCTCGCGCACCCGGTCACGGGCCCGGTCCATCAGGGCCTTCACGTCCGCGGCGCGGGCCTTGCCCAGGTTCAGGAAGAAGTTGGTGTGCTGCTCCGATATCTGCGCGTCGCCGATGCGGTGGCCGCGCAGCCCCACCTGGTCGATGAGCCACCAGGCGGGCCGCTCCACCGGGTTCTTGAACATGGAGCCGGCGTTGCGGCCCTTGGGCTGCGCCGACGTCCGGCGCTTGTCCAGCTCCCGCACCCGCTGGCGCAGGTAGACGGCGTCGCCCTCGTGTACCCGCAGGTCCACGGAGAGGACGGCGCGGTCTCCGACGATGCCGCGGGTGAAGACGCTGCCCCGGTAGCCCAGAGCCAGCTCCTCCGGCTTCATTTCGATAACGCTGTCCGACTGGTCCACCAGGCGGACGCGGACGAGGACGTCGAGCAGGCAGCCGCCGTAGGCGCCGGCGTTGTAGACGACGGCGCCGCCGAGCGTGCCCGGGATGCCGCTGGCCCACTCCAGCCCGGCGTAGCCGGCGAAGGAGAGGCGCCGGGCCAACGCGGCGAAGCTGACACCCGTCTGGGCCCGCACCAGCAGCCCCTTACCGTTGGGCTGGGGCCCCTCGACGGCGTGGAGCTGGTTCTCGATGACCAGGCCGCGGATGCCGCCGTCACCCACCAGGACGTTGGAGCCGGAGCCCAGGATGAAGACGGGCACGCGGTGGCTGCGGGCGATACGGAGGGCGGCGCGCAGTTGCTCCTCCGTCGCCACGGGCAGGTAGACGTCCGCCGGCCCGCCCACGCCGAAAGTCGTGTGGCGCGAGAGCGGGTCGTCGCGGCGGTACGAGCCGGTCGTGCCCAGCTCGGCCAGGAACTGCTCGCTGATCATCGCCACCTCAATGCCGCCAGCACCAGCGGGCCGGCGCTATCCACGTCGCCCGCGCCGATGGTGAAGAAGACGTCGCCCGCCCGCAGGACGCCGAGGACGGCCTCCGCGGCCTCTTCCAGCCCGCCCACGTAGCGCGCGGGCGGCTGCTGGATGGCTTCCGCCAGCTGGCGGGCGTCCATCCCCGCCGAAGGGGGCTCGCGGGCTGCGTAGGTGTCGGCAATAAGGAGAACGTCGATGCCGGTAAAGCAGGTGCGGAACTCGTCCAGCAGGTACTGCGTCCGGCTGTAGGTGTGGGGCTGGAAGAGGCAGACGAGGCGCCGGCCGGAGAAGCGTTCGCGGGCGGCGGCCAGCGTCGCCCTGATCTCCGTGGGGTGGTGCGCATAGTCGTCCATGACGGTGACGGCCGTGGCCTCCCCGACGAGCTCGAAACGCCGCCGGACTCCGCGGAACTCGGCCAGACTCTGGCGCATAGCCTCCACCGGCAGCCCAAGAATGCTGCCGACGGCTAACGCCCCGACGCTGTTGCGCACGTTATGGACTCCGGGCAGTCTCGTCTGGAATCGACCGCGATTCTCTTGGCCGCATTTTAGCATAAAAGTGCAGCCGTCTACACCCTTTCTCCTTATTTTTTCCCCGTGCCACTGAAATTTTTCGTCGAGGCCGTAGGAGACGACGCGGACGGGGAGGAGCGTGCCGTCTCCTACGGCCTCATTCAGGATGGCCTGCAGGGCAGGGTCGTCTCCGCAGGCCACGATATGTCCGGTTGGCGTTACTTGCGAAAGAAACTGGCGGAAGGTGGCCGCCAGGCGCTCGAAGGAGCCGTAGAAGTCGAGGTGGTCGGCGTCAACGTTGGTGACCAGGGCGACGTCCGGCCGGTAGTTGAGGAAGGCGGCGTCGAACTCGTCCGCCTCCACGACGAAGTGAGGGCCTTCGCCCGGCATGACGTTGGTGTCGAGGTCGATCATCTCGCCGCCGAGCATGAAGGTGGGCGAAAGGCCGGCCCGCCAGAGCATGTAGGCGATGAGGGATGTTGTGGTGGTCTTGCCGTGGCTGCCCGCCACCGCGATCACCTGCTTCCCCTCCATCAGGCGGGCCACCATCTCCGCCCGCTTGAGGGAGGGGATGCGCCGGCGGCGGGCCTCCGCCAGCTCGGGGTTGTCGTCGGGGGCGGCGGAGGTGTACACCACCAGCTCGGCGTCGCCCAGGTAGGAGGCGTCGTGGCCCTCGTACACCTTCACCCCCAGGGACTGGAGCCGCTCGGTGAGGGACGAAGGCCGCAGGTCGGAGCCCGTCACGCTGATGCCGCGGGCCCGGAGCAGCTGGGCGATCCCCGACATGTGGATGCCGCCCACGCCCACCAGGTGGACGCGCCGAGGGATGGCCTGGACGGAAGTGCGCGTCATTGTCCCGACGCCACCTCCAGCAGAAGCCGGGCGATGTCGCGGGCCGCCTCCGGCCGCGCCAGCCGCCGCGACGCTTCGGACATCTTCCGCAGGCGGCCTTCGTCGCTCAGCAGCTCGCCCACCAGGGGGAGCAACCCCCGCTGGAGTTCGCTGTCGTCCAGGATGACGGCGGCGCCGTTGTCCTCGAGGTGGCGGGCGTTAAGGCGCTGGTGGCCGCCGGCGTATTGGTAGGGGATCAGCACCGCCGGCAGGCCCACCGCCGGCAGCTCGCCCAGCACCGACGCGCCGGCGCGGCAGACCGCCAGGTCGGCGGCTGCCATCGCCCACGGTATCTCGTCGTGCATGTAAGCGAAGAGGTGGTAGCGCTTCGCCAGGTCATCGGGGAGCGAATCCCGCACGGCCTGGAGCTGCCCCTCGTCCTTGTGGCCGCTGATGTGGACGACCTCGCACAGCTCCAGCAGCGCCCGCAGGTTGCTGGCCAGCGCCTCGTTGATGCTGTGCGCGCCCTGGGACGCCCCGGCGACGAACAGCACCTTCTCCTCGGCGTCGAGGCCCAGTCGCTTGCGGCCGACGCTGCGGTCGGCGCGCCAGAACTCCTCGCGGACGGGGTAGCCGGTGACCCGGCCCTTGCCGTCGGGCAGCTTCCTCAGGGTCTGCACGGTGGTGACGGCCACCCGCTGGGCGAGTCGAACGATGGCCTGCACGGCCCAGCCCGGGTATACGTCCGGCAGGTACAGCACCAGCGGTAGCTTACGCGCCCGCGCGGCGACCGCCACCGGGAAGCTGGCGTAGCCGCCGGTCGATAAGATCACGTCCGGCGCGAAGTGGCGCAGGGCGGCCCGCGCCTGCCAGACACCGACGCCTATGCGGGCGCTGTTCGTCACCAGCTCCCAGGGGCTGCGGCCGCGGATGGGCCCCGAGCTCACGCCGCGGAACGGCATGCCGGCGCGGGCCACCATGTCGTTCTCGGCGCCGCCGCTGCTGCCCAGGTAGAGCATCTCCAGGCCCGAGCCTTCGTCGTCGAGCTCGCGCTCCAGGGCCGCGGCGATGCTGAGGGCCGGGTAGACGTGGCCGCCGGTGCCGCCGCCGCACAGGGCCAGCCTCATGCCCTCTGCCTCCCGTAGGAAGCACGCCGCGTCCAGGCGCGCGGCACATCCGGCCGCGAAGGATCGCGCTCCGTCATGTGGCGGGAGATGCTCAGGAGAACGCCGACAGCGGCCATCACCGCGATCAGGGACGAGCCGCCGTAGCTTAGGAAGGGGAGCGGTATGCCGGTAAGAGGGATGGTCCGGGTGATCCCGCCGATGTTGATGAGGGCCTGGTACGCCACCCAACTGATGACCCCCATCCCCAGCAGCAATCCGAACTGGTCGGGCGCCTTCACCGTCACCTTCAGGGCGCGGTAGATAAGGAAGGCGAACAGCCCGATCACCACCATCGCCCCGATGAACCCCAGCTCCTCCCCTATTATCGCGAAGACGCCGTCGGTGTGGGCGCCGGGGACGTAGAAGAACTTCTGGCGGCTCGCCCCCCAGCCCAGGCCGGCGGGCCCGCCGCTCCCCAGCGCGATGAGCAGCTGGAGGATGTGGTAGCCATTACCCTGCGGGTCGCTCTCGGCCGCCAGGAACGAGTCGAGGCGGGCCAGGCGGTACTCCTGCGTCAGGACCAGGCCCCAGCTGATGAGCGCGCCCATTACGATGAGCAGAAGGAGGTGGCTGACCGGCGCGCCGGCCACGAAGAACAGCGTGCTCGTCACCAGGATGATGACGATTGCGGTGCCCATGTCCGGCTCCACTACCACCAGGCCGCCGATGAGCCCCATCATCAGAACGAAGGGGACGAACCCCAGGGAGAAGTCGTTGATCTTGTCGCGGCGGCTGGCCAGCCAGGCCGAGATGTAGATGATGATGGCCAGCTTGGCGAACTCGCTGGGCTGGACGTCGATCACGCCGAGGTCGAGCCAGCGGGCCGCCCCGTTCCGCTCGACGCCGATCCCCGGTATGAGGACGGCGAGCAGGCTAACCAGGGCTACCGCCATCATGGGCACGCTCAGGACCCGCAGGCGGCGGTAGTCCATGCGCATGAAGAGCAGCATCGCTCCCAGTCCGGCCAGGGCGAACAGCGCCTGCCGCGCCACGAAGTAGTTGGTGTCGCCGTACTCCAGATGCCCGATGGCGAAGCTGGCGCTGTACACGGCCAGCAGGCCCACGACCAGCAGCATGGCCACCGCCACCAGCAGGAGGTAGTCCGGCGGGCCGGACTTGACGCGGCGCGAATCTACGTCAGCGATGGCTCTGCCTCCTTGGTCCGGGCGAGCACCAGCTCGCGGAAGTGCCTGGCCCGCTCCTCGAAGTTGTCATAGGCGTCGAAGCTGGTGCAGGCCGGCGACAGAAGCACCACGTCGCCCGCCCGGGCCAGGCCGTGCGCCGCCTCGACCGCCTCGCCCAGCGTGCCGACCGTCGCCAGGACGGGCCGGCGTTCCGCGGGCGCGGCGGCGCGCCCCGACGGGCGGGCGTCGGCCCGCGCCTTCTCCACGGCCTCGGCCAGCTTCGGAGCCGACTCGCCGAAGCAGACGATGGCCTGGCAGCGCCGGCAGGCCTCCTCGGCCATCTCCTCCAGGGGGAGGTGCTTGTCGCGACCGCCCAGGAGCAGGATCAGCGGCTCGCTGAAGGAGCGGAGGGCCGCCAGCGTGCGCTCCGGCGTCGTGGCGATGCTGTCGTTGTAGTAGTCGGCGCCGTCGACGGTGGCCATGAACTCCAGCCGGTGCTCGACGCCGGTGAACGTCGCCACCGCGTCGGCGATGGCGCCCGGCTCCAGGCCGCAGGCAGCGGCGAGGGCGGCGGCGGCGACGGCGTTCGTCTGGTTGTGGCGGCCGCGCAGCCTCAGGCTTTCTAGCGGGAAGAGCGGCTGGCGGAGACTGTTCCGCCTCCAGACCGCCTGCCCGTCCTGCACGAACATGCCGTCGCCGGGGACCTGCGACGCGAGAGTGAAGAAGAGCGGCTGGCCGGCGGTCTGGTCCGCCAGGGAGCGCGCCTCGGCGTCGTCGTAACCCAGCACGGCGAAGTCGGACGGTCTCTGGTAGCGCAGGATATTGCCCTTCAGGGCCCGGTACTCGTCCCAGGAGAAGCGGTCGAGGTGGTTGGGCGTGACGTTGAGGACGGCGGCTATGTGGGGGCTCCGCTGCACGAACTGGAGCTGGGTGTGGCTGACCTCGAGGATGACCCACGTGTACGCCCGTATCTCGTCGAGGTGGTCGAGGAGGCCGACGCCGATGTTCCCGCCGACGAAGTGAGGCCGCCCGTCCAGGCGGAACGTCTCGCCCAGGAGGGCGGTCGTCGTGGTCTTGCCGCTGGAGCCGGTGATCCCCACGATCGGCCCCGGGCACAGCTCCATGAACAGCGTGAGCATCGACCAGACGGGGAGGCCGCGCCGCCTCGCCTCGACGATGACCGGCAGCTCCAGGGGCACGCCCTGGGAGACGAACACCGCGTCCGCGTCGGCGATGTCGGCCGGGTCGTTCGTACCAAGGGAGAGGCGCACGGGCAGGTCCGCCACCTCCTCGATCCGGGCGGCCAGCTTCTCCCGCGGCTTAGCGTCGCTCACGGTGATGTAAGCGCCGCGCCGGGCCAGGAACCGCACCACGTCCACCCCCTCCACGCCCAGGCCGACGACGGTGACCCGCTTGTCACGGAAGTCCAGGTTCATCCCCAGCGAACTCACAGGCTCCACCCTTAGACCTCCAGCGCCAGTATCACGCCCAGCAGGGCCCCCACCGTCCCCAGGAGCCAGAAGCGCTGGACAATCTGCGGCTCGCTCCAGCCCAGCTCCTCGAAGTGGTGGTGGAGGGGCGCCATGCGGAAGATGCGCCTGCCCCCGGTCAGCCGGTAGTACCCGATCTGGAGGTAGGTCGACAGCCCCTCCAGCACGAAGACGGCGCCGATGGCCGGGAGCACCAGCCACTGCCCGGTCATGAAGGCCACCACGGCCAGGCCGCCGCCCAGGGCCAGGGCTCCCGTGTCGCCCATGATCATCTGGGCCGGGTGGCTGTTGAACCAGAGGAAGGCCAGGGCCGCCCCCGCTGCCGTAAAGCAGAACGTGCCCAGGGAGTCCTGACCTTGGTTGAGGGCGATGATCCCGTAGGCGATGAAGGCGATGGCGCCGGTGCCCGCGGCCAGCCCGTCCAGCCCGTCGGTCACGGCTACGCCGCCGGCGCTGAGGACGATGACCGCGGCGGCGATGGGGATGTACCACTCGTTGAGGTCGAAGCTGCCGGCGTAGGGCACGCTGACGGCGCTCAGCTCCAGCTTCCAGTACAAGCCGAAGGCCGCCGCCACGCTCACGGCCACGAAGCCCGCGAGTTTGATCCGCTTGCTGAGGGCGCGCTGCTCCCGCCCCTGGAGGGAGCCGAGGTCGTCCAGGAAGCCGAGGGCGGCCAGCGACGCCATCACCGCCAGCGGCAGGCCGATGGAGTGGCGTCCGGCCAGGTTCGCCGCCGCCGTGAAGAGCACCACGGCGGTCAGGATGAGCAGTCCGCCCATGGTGGGCGTGCCCGCCTTGGTCTGGTGGGCCTCCGGGCCGTAGGGGTTGATCTCCTTGCCTACCTTGAAGCGGCGGAGAAGCTCCAGGAAGGGCCTGCCCGCTATCGTCGCTGCTACCAGTGTCATCGCTCCCACGCTCAGGGCATAGATCATCGATTCAGGGCCTCGACCACGGTCTCCAGGGCCAGCGCCCGCGACGCCTTCACCAGCAGGTAGTCGCCGCGCTTGAGCTCCGTCCGCAGGACGTCCGCCGCCTCCTCCTTGTCGAAAAGGAGTCGGACGTCGCGGAGTCCGGCCGCCTTCGCCTCCTCCGCCATCAGCGCCGCCCCCTCTCCTATAAGGACGAGCCCGTCGGCGGTGGCGGCGGCGAGCCGTCCCACCTGGCGGTGGCCTTCCTCGTCGGCGGCGCCCAGCTCGCGCATGTCGCCCAGGAGGGCCAGGCGCCGGCCGGGCATCTCGCTCAGCAGGTCGAGGGCGGCCTTCATCGAGGGCGGGCTGGCGTTGTAGGTGTCGTCGATGATGGTGCTGCCGTTGGGCCCGGGCAGGGTGCGCAGCCGCAGCTCGCAGCGGGCCTCAGCCAGCGCTTCGGCGATCTCGGGCAGCGTCATCCCTTCGCTCAGGGCGACGGCGGCCGCGGCGAGAGCGCTGTACAGGTTGTGCCGCCCGGGCAGCGGGGTCGAGACGGGCACCGAGGCTTCGCCGTAGGTAAGCCGGAACGATATCCCTTCCAGGCCGCGGCCGGTTACCTCGCTCCCGCGGACGCGGCACTGCTCGCTGGCGCCGAAGAGCAGCACCCAGCCCTTCGCCCTCTCCGCCAGGCGCGCCGCCTCGCGGTCGTCGCCGTTGAGGACGGCTACGCCGTCCGAGGGCAGGGCCTCGACCAGCTCCGCCTTGGCCGAGACGATGGCGGCCGGGGAGCCCAGACGTTCCATGTGCACCGGCGCGATGTTCGTCACCACACCGACGTCCGGCCTGGCGATGCGGCAGAGCAGGGCGATCTCTCCCGGCCCGAACATCGCCATCTCCAGGACGGCGGCCTGGTGGTCGGGCCGGAGCCCCAGCAGGGTCAGGGGGAGGCCGATCTCCGTGTTCAGGTTCGCCTCGCTCTTGAGGACGGCGAAGCGCTTGCCCAGAACGGCGGCGATGACCTCTTTGCAGGTGGTCTTGCCCACGCTGCCGGTCACGCCCACCACGCGGACCTGGTGCCTGGCCCGCCAGTACGCGGCCAGACGCTGGAGGGCCGAGAGGGGGTCGCTGACGTGGAAGGAGGCGACGTGCTCCGGCAGGTCGTTCAGAGGACGGGCAACGATGGCGCCGGCGGCGCCGCGATTTACGGCGTCGGCCACGAAGGCGTGGCCGTCCTCGCGCTCGCCGCGCAGGGCCACGAACAGGTCGCCGGGCCCCGCCTGGCGGGAATCGATGATCACCCGGGGAAAGCCCCCATTCTCGGGGCTTCCTACCAGGGCCACCAGGGTCGGGCCCAGCCCCTCGGCAACGTCTCTGACCGCTAGCATGAGCTTATGTTACTCGATTACTACGGTTGGGCGACCAGCGCCTCCTCGTCCGGCGGTATCTTGTAGTAGGGCAGCAGCGCCTCCACGATCCTGTCGAAGGCGGGCGCCGCCACGATGGTTCCCCAGGGCACCGTGCGCGGCTCGTCGATCTTCACCAGGATGGCCACGACCGGGTCGTCCAGGGGAGCGATGCCCACGAAGGACGCGATGTAGCTGTTGTCCTTGTAGGTGCCATTGCCGGTGGCGATGTTAGCGGTGCCCGTCTTGCCCCCCACCACGTAGCCCTGCACGTCCAGGAACGCGCTGGGGATCCCTTCCACTACAACGCCCATCATCTGGCGCAGGGTGCGGGCCGCCTCGGGGGAGATCGCCTGGCGCACCACCTGCGGCTTCGTCACCTTGCGGCCCTTGCCGCCTACGACCTCTTGCACCACGTAGGGGCGCATCAGCTTGCCGTTGTTGGCGATGGCCGCCACGGCCGACACCATCTGGAGTGGGGTCACGCTGATCCCCTGGCCGAAGCTGTTGGTGGCCAGGTTCACCTCCCGCCAGTCGGGGTCGCTGTCGGGTGAGCGGATCTGGCCGGGCGCTTCGCCGGTGAGGCCGATATTCGTGATCTCGCCGAAGCCGAAGCGGTGGACGTAGTCGTAGAAGCGGTCGGGCCCCAGCATCTGGCTGAGCCAGACGGCGCCCGTGTTCAGGCTCTTCGACAGGATCTGGGTGACGGTTTGCGAGCCGTTGGCGCTGAAGTCCCAGTTGCGGATGGTCCAGCCGTCCACCTCGGCGACGCCGGAGTCGTACCACCAGGTGTCCGGGCTCACCAGGCCGGCGTCGAGGGCGCCCGCCGCCGTGACCAGCTTGAAGACGGAGCCCGGCTCGTACTGGTCGGTGATGGCGCGGTTGCGGAGCAGTGCCAGCTTCGACTCGTCGCTCAGGTCCGGCTTCCGAAGGTTGAATGAAGGTCGGCTCGTCATCGCCAGGATGGCGCCCGTCTTGGGGTTCATGACGATGATCGTCCCGCCCCTTGCCTTGTTCGTCTCGATGGCCGCGTCCAGCTCCCGCTCGGCCAGGGCCTGGATGTAGCGGTCGATGGTGAGGACGACGTCGGCGCCGGGACGAGGGGCCACCTCCGTGCGGGTGCCCAGGAACAGCTCGTTGCCCAGGCCGTCGCGCTCCACGATGAGCTCGCCCTTGCTGCCGCCAAGGGTGTCCTCGAGGTCCGCCTCGAGGCCGCTGAGGCCGGTGTTGTCCCGCCCCACAAAGCCGATGAGCTGGGCGGCGAGGTTGCCTTCCGGGTAGACCCGGCGGCTGCTCTGGAGCAGGCGGACGCCGGCCAGGGCTAGCTTTCGCACCTCGGCGGCCTGCTCGTAGTTCAGGCTGCGGGCGACGGGAATCTCGAAAATCTCCGTCGCAGAAACGGCGGCCACCATCTCTTCCGGCTCGCCCCCGGCGATGGCGGCGATGGCCGTGGCGGCCTCCAGCGCTTCCTGGGCGCTCTCCCACGCCCGCTTCTCCACCATCACGTCGTACGTCTCGACGCTGGCCGCCAGCGGGTAGCCGCTGCGGTCCAGGATGGCGCCGCGGCGGCTAACCACCGTCTCCTGAGCGACGTGGGTGAGGCGGGCCTCGGCCGCGTAGCGCGAGTGCTCGAGGATCTGGAGCTGGACGAGGCGCGCCAGCAGCACCACCGTCGCCACCACGATCGCGGCGACGACGAGGCCCACCCTCCAGCTGACGTTGCGACGTTGTCTGGCCACTCGCCTTCCTTAGTCCAGAGGTATCCAGCCGAACAGGTTGTCCCACCAGGAGGCGGTCGAAGCGTGCGGCTTCTCTTCTGGGGGCAGGAACCGGCTGGGCAGCTTCGGCGGCTCCGGCCCCAGGACCGGGACGGTGATGTACACCGTCTCCGAAGGCGTCACCATGCCCAGTCGCTCCCTCGCCTCCTTCTCGATGCGGGCCAGCGAGCCCAGGGAGGCCACGTCTATCTCCAGCTCCTGGACGCGGGCCACCCAGTCCGCGTCTCGCCTCTCCAACTGCTGGACGTTGGCGTTGGTGGTCGTGGCGCCGCTGAACTGGACGACTGGCAAAAGCGCTGCCAGGCCGACGACCAGCGCCGCCGCCGTCAGGAGGATCGGGAGACTGGGCGAGCGAAGCCCCTTGATGACTGCCGACTGCTGGGCTCTGCGGACCGTGGCCAAATCGAACCTCCCCCTATAGCTTCTCGGCGGCGCGGAGCCGGGCGCTCCGGGCTCGCGGGTTAGCGTTCACTTCTTCCGGCGAGGGCCGGAGGGCGCCTTTCGAGACGGGGCGGAGCGTCGCCCTGTGCCCGCAAACGCAGGCCGGCGTCCTCGGCGGGCAGATGCAGTCCCGCGCCTCCCGCTGGATGAACTGCTTGACCATGCGGTCCTCGAGGGAATGGAAGGCGATGACCGCGAGCCTCCCTCCGGGGCCCAGCACCTCCAGCGCCTGCTCCAGCCCCTGTGCGAGGTTCTCCAGCTCGTCGTTGACGGCGATGCGGAGGGCCTGGAAGGTGAGGGTGGCCGGGTGGATGCGGCCGGGCCGGTGCCGCCGGCCCGGTACGCCTGCGGCGATGACCTCTGCCAGCTGCGTCGTTGTCCGTACCGGCCTGGCTTTGATGATGGCCTGGGCGATGCGGCGGCTGTGCCGCTCCTCGCCGTAGCGCCATATGAGGTCGGCCAGCTCCTTCTCTTCGTAGCGGTTCACGATGTCGGCGGCGGTGAGGGCCTGCTTGTCGCCGAAGCGCATGTCCAGCGGCGCTTCCGCCTGGAAGCTGAAGCCGCGCGTCGCCTCCCCCAGCTGGAGCGACGACACCCCGAGGTCGAACAGGACGCCGTGCACGGGTACGAAGTTGAAGTCGCGGCAGACGGCCGCGAGGTCGCGGAAGTTTCCCTCCACCAGCCGCGCGTCGCTCCTAAACCGCTCGAGGCGCCGGCCCGCCGTCTCGATGGCGCCGGGGTCGGCGTCGATGCCCAGGAGGAGGCCTCCCGGGCTCGCGGCCTCGAGGATCGCTTCGGCGTGGCCGCCGCCGCCTACGGTGCAGTCCACGTAGCGGCCGCCGGGCTGGACCGCCAGGAGACGTAGCGTCTCCCGAACCATTACCGGAGTGTGGAGCAGGATCTCTCCAGGGGGCAAAGTTGCAACCACCTTCCCCTTACTCCAGCGACTCCAGCTCCTGGGGGTAAGCGGAGCTCACCTGGGCCATCTCCTCGTCCCAGCGCTCCCGGTTCCAGATCTCCAGACACTCCCTCCGCCCGCTGATGACGACGGCCCCGTTGAGGCCCGCCGTCTCCCTGAGGTCAGCGGGGATGAGGATGCGGCCCTGGCGGTCCAGCTCGGCGTCCCAGGATCGGGCGAAAAACCCGCGCCGCAGCCGCCGACCTTTCAGGTGCGTCGCGGGCTCCGCCGTGACCAGTTGCGACATGTCATCAAACCCGTCGGGCGTGAAGACTTCGACACACCCTTCCGGGCTCATGGTGAGAACTACGCCTTCGGTGAATACGTGGCGGTATCGGGCGGGTAAGGCGACCCTCCCCCGGTCGTCCACCATATGTTCGTAGGTGCCCCTAAAGGCCATTGCGGCCGTTCCCTTCCCTGCCAGGGGGCCCTGTGGTATATTTGCCCCAACGAAATGGGGCTAGGGCTCAGAAACTGACGGAAGTGGGAGAGCCCCCACTCCTCCCCACTTTGCCCCATTAGACCCCATGCAGGGGGCTTTGTCAAGTGCTTACACAATATTCTTAGGGACGTTTTTCCCCTTCCCTATCTATGCCCTTCCGCGCCGGCATTCTGACCGTCTCCGACCTGGGCGCCCGCGGCGAGCGAGAGGACACCAGCGGCGCCGCCATCCGCGAACTCGTTGCCACCATTGAAGCCAGCGTCGAGCGCTACGAGATCGTGCCGGACGAGCGGGAGGTGATCGCGGACCGCCTCCGCCGCTGGGCCGGCGGGGATGCCCTCGACGTCGTCTTCACGACGGGCGGCACCGGCCTCGGCCCCCGCGACGTCACGCCGGAGGCCACCCTGGAGGTCATCGACCGGGAGGTCCCCGGCCTGGCCGAAGCGATGCGAGCGGAGGGGCTCAAGCAGACCCCCATGGCCATGCTCAGTCGGGCCGTGGTGGGAGTGCGCGGCCGCACCCTCATTGTGAACCTGCCGGGCAGCCCCCGCGGCGTCCGCGAGAGCCTGGCCATTATCCTCCCCGTCCTCCCCCACGCCCTGGAGCTGCTGCGGGGCGAGGCGACCGAGCACCCCAGAAACTTTGCATAATTCGTAAACCTCTCGAGGTAAAGTTAACTTCGAAGATTCTCGCTTCGTTCTTAAGGGGAAGGCGCGTTCCTAGCGCAGGAGGTGGGCGTTGTTCTTCGGAATGGGAACCAGCCGCATAGCCGGACTCTCGCTGCTGCTGCTGGCGGCGGCGTTGATTCTTACTATCGCTTTCTCGTTCGGAGTAACCGACGCGAACGTGTTCGAGAGGGACGAGGTGGAGGAGTTCCTGACCGACATCAACGGTAACGAGGCCCTTTTCGTGCTGGCCACGGCGTTGAGCATCGCCGTCGATGCCGTAATCGGCCTTGCCGCGGGGGCCGCGCTCTACGTGCTGTTCCGCGACCGCAGCCGTATCCTGGCGCTGTTCGGCTTCGCCTTCATCTTGGCCAACGGCATCGCTTTCCTGGCCTCCGACGCCAGCAATTTCGTCATGCTCAAGCTGGCCGAGGACTTCGTGGAGAAGGGCGGGCCGGCAGGCATAGGGGCCGGCGATGCCGTCATCCTGGAGGTAGCGCGGGCGGTAGGAATCTTCGGGGCGATGACGGCACAGGTCTCGTTCACGGCCCTGAGTGCCGGGTTGATCACCTTCGGCGTCATCATCGCCTGGGCGCCGGCGGGGGCGGTCACGCCGCCGTGGCCGTTCGGCTGGCTGGCCGTGGCTAGCGGCATATTGGGCCTCTTTACCTGGCTCATTACCGTGACCGACGGCGCCTTCGGCCTGATCATCGCCCACGCCCTTCTGACTCTGGCCTGGCTGATCCTGCTGGGCCCGTGGCTGCTCCTGCGGGCGCCGGAGGAGCCAGAAGCTATGCCCGCTCGCGCGACAGCGGGTTAGGGAGGAGTCGGAAATGCGAAGCGACGTAATAAGGTGGGCCGGCATTTCGGCGCTGCTCTTCGCGGTGGCGCTCGTGGTTGGCTTCGTGGTAAGCGCGGCGTCAGGTGCTGACCTTTACAACGAAGACGTGGCCGAAATGCTGGCTAGCATAGACGACGGCGGGGGCGCCTTCGTCTTCAGTTCGGTTTGGGGAATGTTCGCGCCAATCCTGCTGTTACCGCTGGTCCTGGGCCTCTTCTATGCGCATAGGGACGAGGACCGACCGTGGGCGGTCCTCGCCTCGACCTTTCTGCTGGTCGGCGCCGTCTTGTTCATCCTCGCCCAGGGCGTGCTTGTTGTCTTGAGCGGCCTGGGCTCTGACTACGTAGAGGCCAGCGGCGCCACTCAAACCGCCATACTTCGGGACGGCGACGCCTTCCAGACCTTATTCCAGCTGTTCAACGGCATCGCCTTCGAGGGATTGGCCATCGGGATTCTCATCACCGGTATCCTGATGCTTCGCGCGACCTTCTTCCACCGCTTGCTCGCCGGTTTCTCAGTGCTGGTAGGCATCGTTGGGCTTCCCGTATTCCTCTGGTTCATTTTCCTGCCGGGCGTGCTGATCTGGCTCCTGGCCATCGGCGGCACGATGTGGTGGAAGTCGAGGGAGGTGGCAGGCTCGGCGCCGGCCTCAGCCTAGACGTTCGAACGAACATCACGGCCTCGGGCCCACGTCGACGGCCCGAGGCCGTATGCTTTAGGATGGCGGATGGCAGCGCCATGCGCATCGACGTCCTCACCATCTTCCCCAACATGTTCCGCGGCCCCTTCGACGAGTCCATCGTCAAGCGGGCGGCCGAGAGTGGCATCGTCTCCATCCACGTGCACGACATCCGCGCCTGGGCCATCGATAAGCACAAGACGGTGGACGACTACCCGTACGGGGGCGGGCCCGGCATGGTGATGAAGCCGGAGCCCCTCTTCGCCGCGGTGGCGGCGGTCCAGGCCATGGACGAGCGGGCGGCCCCGGTCATCCTCCTCACCCCTGTCGGGCGGCCTTTCACCCACGCAGTGGCGGTGGAGCTGGCGAAGAACGAGCGTCTGATCCTGGCGGCGGGCCACTACGAGGGGGTCGACGCCCGCGTGCACGAGCACCTGGCGACGGACGAGATCGGCATCGGCGACTATGTGCTGTCCGGCGGCGAGCTGGCGGCCATGGTCGTCGTCGATGCTGTAGTGCGCCAGATACCGGGCGCCCTGGGCCATCCGGAGTCGGCTGTCCTGGAGTCGTTCGCCCAGGGGCTGCTGGAGTGCCCGCACTACACGCGGCCACCGGAGTTCCGCGGCTGGCAAGTGCCCGAGGTCCTCCTATCGGGGAACCACCAGGAGATCGCCCGCTGGCGCCGGCTCCAGAGCCTCCTCCTGACCGCCAAACGCCGGCCGGACCTGCTCGATAAGCTCCGGCTCACGGCCGAGGAACGCGAGTGGCTTGCCCTTAACCTGGGCCCTCAGTAAACTGGGCGAGGTTGCCATGGACATCCGCTCGCTGATCGACCTCAAGGAGAACCCCAAGATCGCCGAGTTCCGCCCCGGCGACACTGTCCGCGTCCACGCCAAGGTCGTAGAAGGGGAGCGGGAGCGGATCCAGATGTTCGAGGGCGTTGTCATCCGCGTGCGCCAGGGCGGGATCAACTCCAACTTCACCGTCCGCCGCGTCAGCCACGGCGTGGGGGTGGAGCGGACGTTCCCTTTCTACTCGCCGCTCCTGGACAAGGTGGAAGTCACCCGCCTGGGCCGCGTGCGCAGGTCGAAGCTGTACTACCTGCGGGAGCGTGTGGGCAAGGCGGCTCGGATCAAGGCCAGCACCCGCTGGGCCTACGAGGTGGCGGAAGAAGAGGAAGAGCTAGGGGAGGAAGAGGCCGAAGAGGAGGCTGAAGAAGAGGCGGCCGCGATCCCCGGGGCGGAGGAAGAAGCCGTCGAAAAGGCTGAGGCCGCCGTTGAAGCGAAGGTGGAGGCGAAAGCGGAGGTCGCCGAAGAGACGGAAGGAGAGGCAGAGAGCGCAGCTGAAGCGGAAGGCGAGAGCGAGGCGGAAGAGGAGGAGCAGCCAGCCTCCTGAAAGCGATCGCTACTCGTGTTCCTGCCCCGGCGAGAGGCCGGGGCAGTTTTGGTTTTCGCGCGCTATACTGGCCCCAGCCATGGCCTTCGCTGAGGTCGCCGTCAACGCGGCGATGCCCGTCCGCCAGACCTTCACCTACCGGATACCGGACGGCCTTGGCGCTGCCGTTGGGCATGCGGTGTACGTCCCCTTCGGTGAGCGCACCCTTCAGGGCGTGGTGCTCGAGGTGACGGAGACGCCCGCCTTCGCCGAGGCGCGCGACCTCGGGGCCCTCATCGACCCCCAGCCCCTCCTCCTTCCCCGCCACGCCGTCCTCGCCCGCTGGCTCTCCGACTACTACCTGGCCCCGCTCTTCGACTGCGTTTCGCTGATGCTGCCGCCCGGCTTCAAGCAGAAGCCTCTCACGTACTTGCGGCCGCTGGTCTCCGGCGAAGAGCTGGAGCGGCTCGACCTGGGCGAGGCGGAGCGAGAGGCCCTCAGCGCGCTGATTGCCAGCGGCGGGGCCGAGCTCGGTGCGCTGGCGAAGGCGCTGCACCTGCGGAGCCCGCAGCGGCTAGTATCGGGCCTGCTGCGTCGCGGACTGACCGAGCGGTCTTACCGGCTGGCGCGGCCGCGGGCGCGGCCGAAGGTGGTCCCCCACCTTCGCCTGCTTCTTGCACCGGACCAGGCCCGCGAGGAAGCGGGCGCCCTTGCGGCGGGCTCGTCGCGAGGAGAGCGGGCGGCGGCCGCCCTGCGCCTCCTCGCCGAAGAGGGGCCGCTCCTACCCGTATCGGAAGTACGGGCCCGCGCCCGCCTCACCCCCGCCGCCCTCCGCGGCCTGCTGGAGCGCGAGGCCGTCGCCCTGGAGCAGGTCACCGTCATCCGCGATCCCCTGGCCGGCCGGGTCTACCCCCAGCGCGCCCCGCCAACGCTCACTTCCGCCCAGGAGGAGGCCTACCGTGAGATCGCGGCCGCCCTGACGGCAAGGGACGGTGCACGGCCGTCCTTTCTCCTCCACGGCGTCACCGGCAGCGGCAAGACGGAGGTGTACCTCCAGACCCTGGCCAGGGCCATTGAGCTGGGCAAACGGGCTATCGTCCTGGTGCCGGAGATCTCCCTTACCCCGCAGACCGTCCGCCGCTTCGCCGAGCGGTTCCCGGGGCAGGTGGCGGTGATGCACAGCGGCCTGTCCCTCGGCGAGCATTTCGACATGTGGCAGGAGGTGCGCCGCGGCCGGTACGCCGTCGTCATCGGCCCGCGGGGGGCCGTCTTCGCCCCCCAGCCGGACCTGGGCCTCGTCATCATCGACGAGGAGCACGAGTGGACCTACAAGCAGCAGGAGCAGTCCCCCCGCTACCACGCGCGGCGGATGGCGGAGGAGCTTTGCCGCCTGACCGGCGCCGTCCTGGTGCTGGGCAGCGCCACCCCGGACGCCGAGACCTATCAGAAGGCCCTCGACGGGCGGCACCGGCTGCTGACCCTTCCCCAGCGGCTCCACCCCACGGAGATGGGGACGGTGGCCGTCAGCCCCCTGCCAGCGGTGGAAGTCGTCGACCTGCGCGAGGAGCTGCGGGCGGGCAACCGCTCGATCTTCAGCCGCTCGCTGGCCGCCGCCGTCCGTTCCGCCCTCAGCGCCGGCGAGCAGGTGATACTGTTCCTCAACCGCCGGGGGGCCGCCTCTTTCCTCCAGTGCCGGGACTGCGGCTACGTCCCCCGCTGCTCCGGCTGCGCCGTCTCCCTAACCTACCACTCCTTGCAGGAGCGGCTCGTCTGCCACCACTGCAACCGCAGCAAGCGCGCCCCCACGTCATGCCCCCAGTGCGGAGGCCCCCGTTTGCGGCTCATGGGTATCGGCACGGAGAAGCTGGAGGAGGAGGTGCGGTGCAGCTTTCCCGGTGCGCGGACGCTGCGCTGGGACCGCGACGTGGCCCGCAGCCACGCCGCCCACGAGCGCATCCTGGCCCGCTTCTTGGCCCACGAGGCGGACATCCTCATCGGCACGCAGATGCTGGCGAAGGGGCTGGACCTGCCGCTGGTGACGCTTGTCGGCGTCATCTCCGCCGACGTCGCCCTCCACCTCCCCGACTTCCGCAGCGGCGAGCGGACCTTTCAGGTCCTGGAGCAGGTGGCCGGCCGGGCCGGCCGCGGCCCCCGCGGCGGGCGCGTCATCATCCAGACGTACACGCCCCAGCACCCGGCCGTCCAGGCCGCCGCCCGCCACGACTACGCCGCCCTCGTGCGGGACGAGCTGAACCTGCGGCGCCGGCTGGGGTACCCGCCCTTCGGACGGCTGGCCCGCCTGACCTTCGCCCACCGCCACGCGGACTACGCCCAGCGGGAAGCGTTCCGGATGGTCGGGGCGCTGAAGGAGGAGCGGGACCGCCGCGGCGTCCCCGGCCTCGACGTCCTGGGGCCGGCCCCGGGCTTCGTGCCCAGGGTACGGGGTCGCTACTACTGGCACGTCACGCTGCGCGGCGGGGACCCCGCCGAGCTGCTGCGGGAGCTGACGCTGCCCCAGGGCTGGACGGTGGACATCGACCCGGTGTCGCTGTTGTAGACACGAAGGGGGGCGGCAGAGACCATTAGGGGGATGGATGCAACCGAGGGCACGGGTCGGGCCGGCAGCTTCTCGAGGCGAAGTCAAACAGAAAGCGCTCCCCTGTGCGGTCCGAGAGCAGGGTGACTTCCAAGTCATTGGCGGAGTTGATGCGGACGGGGCCTATTACGGGCGCTCGGTAAACCTCGAAGATGTGTCCGCTAGACCTGGGGTCAACCAGCATAACCATGACGGTTCCCTCTGAGGGATCGTCGAGACGAGCTCCCGCGTAGACAACGACGTTCCAGTCTCCAGTGGCCTTCTTCCATATGTTGTTGAACTCAAATCCCAGGCCGGGAGGGAATCCGGCTTCCTCTTTCCCGAAGATCCCTTCAGGAAACGGGTCAGGGATGAATTTGGGTCCCGCCTCTTCGGGGTTATCAGGCACGGGGGCCTGATTTGCGAGACCCTCCCTGAAGTGCGCCTCCCTCTCAGCAAGTGCTGCTGCCTTTTCTGGAGGAAGCTCATCCTCAGGAGAAGGTGCCTCAGCGAAGGTGGCGAGCAGCGTGCCGACGGAGAGGATCCCTGCCAGCGTAAAAAGGGCGAATCCGAGAAAGGAGACTGGAAACCGCCGCGGCAAATGAATTCGGCGACTCACCTCTGGTTGCCTTCACCTTTCGGGGAACGTCTGCCAGAACGCCCTCCAGCGCGGGTTCAGGCGGTCTCGCCGCGCTGCTCCTCGCCGAAGACGTCGACGGCTTGGCCGCCGCGGGTCAAGAGCAGCGGCCGGCGGTGGCCGCGGATCGCCTCGGCGTCGATGACGCAGCGCTCGACGTCGCCCCGGGAGGGGATCTCGTAGGCCACGTCCAGCAGGCACTCCTCCAGCACCGTGCGCAGGCCGCGGGCGCCGGTCTTGTGGCGCAGCGCCTCCTCGGCCGCCGCCTCCAGGGCGTCGTCCGTGAACACCAGCTCGACGCCGTCCAGCTCGAAAAACTGGCGGAACTGCTTGGTCAGCGCGTTCTTCGGCTCCGTCAGGATGCGGATGAGCGCTTCCCTATCCAGCGATTGCAGGGGCACCACCACCGGGATGCGGCCCACGAACTCGGGGATGAGGCCGTACTCTAGTAGGTCGTCATGAGTGGCCTGCTTCAGGAGCTCGTCGGCGGTCTTGGTGCGGTCCTCCTCGTTGGCCTGGGTCTTGAAGCCGATGGTGCGCTTCCCCTTGCCTGTGCGGGCGTCGACGATACGGTCCAGCCCTCCGAAGGCGCCGCCAGAGATGAACAAGATGCTGGTGGTGTTGATCTGGATGAAGTCCTGGTGCGGGTGCTTGCGCCCGCCCTGGGGCGGCACGTTGGCCACGCACCCCTCGATGATCTTGAGCAGCGCCTGCTGTACCCCCTCGCCGGAGACGTCGCGGGTGATGGAGGGGTTGTCGCCGCTCTTGCGGGCGATCTTGTCGATCTCGTCGATGTAGATGATGCCGCGCTCGGCCCGCTGAATGTCGTAGTCGGCGGCCTGGATGAGGCGGAGGAGGATGTTCTCCACGTCTTCGCCCACGTAGCCAGCCTCGGTGAGGGCGGTGGCGTCGGCGATGGTGAAGGGCACGTCGAGGATCTTGGCCAGCGTGCGCGCCAGCAGGGTCTTGCCGCAGCCGGTGGGGCCCAGGAGCATGATGTTGCTCTTCTCCAGCTCGACTTCGGGCGTCTGGCCGGCGGCGATCCGCTTGTAGTGGTTGTAGACGGCCACGGACAGGACCTTCTTCGCCTGCTCCTGGCCGACGACGTACTCGCTCAGCTGCTGGTAGATGACCTTCGGGGGTGGCACCCGCTGGAGGGGGGCCTTGGGCCGCCCGGGGGACGACACGTCCTCCTGGATGATCTCGCGACAAAGCTCGACGCACTCGTCGCAGATGTAGACGGCGCCCGGGCCGGCGATGAGCCGTCGCACCGTGTCCTGACTCTTGCCGCAGAACGAGCAGTAGTACTGGACGCGACTGCCGGTCTTGCTGGGCATCGGTTATTCCTTTGCTCCTCCTGAGGCGGAGGCTCCCACGGGCACCTTGCCCGTGAGCAGGATTTCGTCGATTATACCGTAGTCCTTGGCGCCCTGGGCGTCCATGAAGAAGTCGCGGTCCGTGTCATGGGTGATGCGCTCGACGGACTGGCCTGTGTGGTGGGCCAGGATCTCGCGGATGACCTGGTTGCGGCGGATGACCTCCTTGGCGTGGATCTCGATGTCCGTGGCCTGGCCGGTGGCGCCGCCGCGGGCCTGGTGGATGTGGACGGTGGCATGGGGAAGGCAATAGCGCTTGCCGTTGGTGCCGGCGGCCAGGAGGACGGTGGCCATGCTGGCGCACTCACCGACGCAGATGGTCGACACGTCGCTTTTGAGGAGCTGCATCGTGTCGTAGACGGCCAGCCCGGCGCTGATCACGCCACCCGGCGAGTGGATGTACATGTTGATGTCCTTGTCCGGGTCCTCCCGTTCCAGGTACAGGAGCTGGGCGATGATCAGGTTGGCGATCTGGTCATCGATGGGCGTGCCCAGGAAGACGATGCGCTCCTTCAGGAGCAGGGAGTAGATGTCGAACGCGCGCTCGCCCCGCGGGCTCTGCTCGATGACGTAGGGAATGATGGCGCTCGGTTTCCTCACTGCTCTGCCTCCTCGCTCTACGAGTTACTTCTGCACTTTCGCTGGCTCGCGCAACTTCTCTCCACCGGCGATGGCGGCCAGCCGGTCGAGCGTCTTCCGGGTCAGGAGCGACCGGCCGATGGTCTCGCGGCCGCCGGCGTTGCTGAAGAGCCGGCGGACCTGGTCGCCCTGCGGCCCAGCCCCGGCGGCGATCCGCTCGATCTCCGCCTCGATCTCGGCGGGCTCGACGGTGACCTCCTCGAGCTCGGCCAGCCTGGTCAGGGCCAGCGAGCGGCGCACTCTCGCCTCGGCCTGGGGGCGCAGCTCCTCCCGGAGCTGGTCCGGGGCGCGCTTCAGCTGCTCGATGTAGCGGTCGACGTCCTCGCCGGCGGCGCGGGCTTCCTCCCGCAGGAGCCGTTCGATCTCGCCCTCCACCAGAACCGGCGGGAACTCGATCTTCTTCGCCCGGTCGACCAGGGCGTCCACCACCTTCTCGCGGTACTCGTCGTCGGCGGCCGCCTGCTTGCGTTCGAGGGCGTCCGCTTCCAGGCGCTCGCGCAGGGCCTGAAGGCTCGGGAACCCCTCGCCTACCTGCCGCGCGAACTCGTCGTTCGGCTCCGGCAGTCGCTCCTGCTTTACCTCCTTCACCAGGACGGCGAAGGTGCAGGGTCTGCCGGCCAGGCCGCCCTCGGGGAAGTCCTCCGGGACGGTTACAGTCACTTCGTGGATGACGCCCTTTTTGGCGCCCAGCAAACCTTCCGCGACCCCGGGAAAGACGATGACGCCGTCCTCCCGCAGGCGGAACTCCGCGTCCTCCTCGTCGACGATGGCGCGGCCGTCGACGGCGGCGCGTATGTCCGCCCTGACGATGTCGCCGAGTTGGACGGGCCGGTCGACGGGCTCGTGGAGGGCGTAGCGGTGGCGCAGCTCCTCCAGCGCCGCCTCTACTTCCTCCGGGGCCGCCTGCACCGGCTCGCGCTTCACCTTGAACTTGCGGTAGTCGCCTAGCTCCACGGTGGGCCGCACGGGGACCGTAGCTTTGAAGACGGGTGGCTCCTCCTGCAGCACCTCGATCCGGGGCTGGTCGATGGGCTCGATGCCGTTCTCGTCGATCGCCTCGTTGTAAACCTCGGGGATCAGGTTGTCGAGCGCCTCGTGGAGGAGGCGGTGGCGGCCCACGTGCCGCTCGAGCATGAGCCGGGGGGCCTTGCCCTTGCGGAACCCGGGCACCGCCGTGCGCTGGGCAAGGCTGCGGTAGGCCTTGTCGAGGGAGCGCTCGAGGCGCTCCGGCTCGACCTCAATCTCCAGGACGACCTGGGAGTCCGGGGTGCGTTCGGTGGAGACTTTCACGCTATCGATTATAGCAGGAAGCTGCTGCTAGACCCATCAAGACAGCTCCTTCTCCAGCTCCCACATGTCGCGCAGGGGGATGCCCTCGCGGCCCGCCAGCGGGACCTGCGGCTTGACCTGCCGCACGCGCTCCATCGCATCGGGGTGGACACGCACCAGACGGTAGCCGCGGCGAAGGTAGAAGGCGATGGCCCGCAGGTTGTCGTTCGTGGTGACGACGCGCAACGAACGCACGCCCCGGCGCCGCAGCGCCTTCTCGGCCGCCGCCAGCAGCCGCCCGCCGATGCGCTGCCCCTCCACCAGCGCGTCCAGCGACACGACCTCCGTCCGGTCTCCCGCCACGGCCCACGTTACCAGCCCCCGCACTTCTCCCTCCTCCCGCCAGATGAGGCCCTCCACGTCCACGGGCAAGTACTGCCGCTCGACGGAGACGATGGGCAAACCCCAGCGCTCCCGCCACACCCGCTCGATGACGTCGGAGGGCGCGGGCTCCGGGCGGGGCTCTTCGCCGCTCATCTAGCGGCGGCGGGGGCTGAAGATGTCGTTGAGGACGTCCCCCAGGAGGTTGAAGGCGTAGAGGAGGACAGCGATGACGGCGGCGGGGATGAGGAGGAGGTTGGGGTGGGCGCGCAGGTTCGTCAGGCCGGAGCCGTCGAAGATCATGGCCCCGAAGCTGGGGTGCGGCGGCTGGATGCCGATGCCGATCCAGGTGAGGACCACCTCCGCCCCGGCGATGCTCCCCAGGGACAGGGTGAGGGCCACGATGATGATGGGCGATACGTTGGGTAGGAGGTGGCGGAAGATTATCCGCCGGCGTGAGGCGCCCGCCGCCCGCGCCGCCAGGACGTAGTCGCTCTCGCGCAGGGCCAGCACCTGCGACCGTATCACTCTGGCGATGCCCACCCAGCCGAAGAGGGAGAGGGCACCGAACACAAGGAAGTAGTCCGGCGCGCCCTGCTGCACCCAGTCGCCCACTACCGGCCAGCCCTCGAACTTGTCGAAAAGGTCGTTGACCCGTGGCCTGACGGTGGACGTGATGATGAGCAGCAGGAGGATATCGGGCAAGGCGAAGAAGGTGTCGGCCACGCGCATGATGACGTTGTCGGTGCGGCCGCCGGCGTACCCGGCCAGCATCCCCAGGGTCACGCCGACGAACAGGCCGCCCGTGAAAATTGCCGCCAGGCTGACGATGACCGTGGTCTGGGCAGCCCACATCACCCGGCTTAGCATGTCCCGGCCCAGGCGGTCGGTGCCGAAGGGGTGCTCCAGGCTGGGGCCGGCGAAGATGTTGTCGAAGTCGACCTCGCTGAAGCCGTAGGGGGCGGCCCACGGTGCCAGGAGCCCGGCCAGGTAGATGGCGAGGATAACGACGATACAGACGACCGCCAGCTTCCGCCGCAGTAGCCGCCGCCATACCCCGATCCGGGGTCGGAGCTCCTCGGCCTCCAGCGGCTCTTCCAGCCCCAGCGCTCGTACGGTCATGTCTGCGTCCTGCCGCCCAGCCTTATCCTCGGGTCGATGAGGCCGTAGGCGATGTCAACCAGCAGGTTCGCCACGATGAAGGCGGCGGCGGTGATGATGACCAGGGCCATGATGCCGTCATAGTCGCGGCTGCCCACCGCCTCGAAGGCGTAGCTGCCGATGCCCGGTATGCCCAGCAGCGTCTCGACGAAGATGGAGCCGCCCAGCAGACCCACCAGGGCGAACCCCATGATGGTGGCGATGGGGAGGAGGGCGTTGCGCACCACGTGCCGCGTCACGACTATGAACTCGCGCAGGCCCTTGGCCCGGGCGGTGCGGATGAAGTCCTGGTCCAGCACCTCCAGGACCTGCGCCCGCATGTAGCGGGCCACCCCGGCGATGCCCGGCAGGCTCAGGATGAGGATGGGGAGGATAATCCGCTTGCTGAAGAGGCCGACCTCCAGGAAGCCGAAGTACTCGCGCACCTCCCAGCCGCCGGCGGGCAGCCAGTCCAACTTGAGGGCGAACAGCCACTGGAAGACGGGGACGGTGATGACGACCGGCACGGAGGGGAAGAATAAGAGCACGCCGATGGTCGCCGGGTCGAGCCAGGTGCCCCGCCGCAATGCCGACCACACCCCCGCCGGAATGCCGATCCCGAAGATGATGACGAAGGCCAGCGCGTTGTACTGGAAGCTCACCCACATCCGTCTCTGTGCTGGCCCTGGAGGATGCGGATTGGGTCGCCGGGGCCGAAGCGGCCGAGGGCGAAGGTGACCAGGGTGACGATCAGGAGGATGACCGGCGCCCACAGGAGGCGCTGCACGACGTAGGGGAGCACTCCCTGCATGGCGCTCCGGCCCGGCTACTGCGGCTCAAGCCTCACGTAGCGCAGCGTCTCCATTACGAAGGGCGCCAGGATGAACCCCTTCACGTACGGCTTGAGCAGGGCGTTGACCTTCGAGTGGAACAGCATTATCCAGGGTGCGTCCTGCACGATGATCTCCTCGGCCCGGCGGTAGAGGCGGAGCCTCTTTTGGGGGTCCTGCTCGACGCGCGCCCGCTCGAGGAGGTCGTCCACCTCGGGGTTGGAGTAGCGGGTCTCGTTGTTGAGGCTGTCGCTGTGGAACTTGATGTCGGCGAAGTCCTGCGGGTCCACGTAATCGGCGATCCAGCCCAGATCGAACATCTGGAACTCTCCCTGGTCAAGGTCCTGCAGGAAGATGCCGAAGTCCGTTTGCTGCTGTATCTTGATGTCCCGCTCGCGCAGACCCAGGTTCGTCTGCCACATCGCCTTGATCGCCTCCAGGACCGGGCCCACGGTGGCGCCCCGGCCGGACGTGGTCAGGACGATCTTCCCCCCTGCCTCCTGGAGGACCTGGTCGACCCCGCCCGCGTCCTCCAGGAGTGCGCGGGCCGCGTCCGGGTCGAACGGCAACCCCTTGAGGTTCTCGTTGTAGCCGGGCAGGCCGGGCGGGAACACGCCCTTGGCCGGTAGCACCAGGTCCTTCAGGACCTTCTCCACCAAGACCTTCTTGTCGATGGACATGGCGAAGGCGCGCCGCACCTTCGGGTCACTGAAGGGGGGCTTCTCCGTGTTGAAGCCGATGTAGAAGGTGGACATCTCCGGCGCCTCGATGAACTCCTCGTGCAGCGGCTCGCTCGGGTCGCGGATGCGCTCGATGTCGTTGACGCCGATGCCGCTGACGTCGATCTCATCGTTCTCGTACATCACCAGGGCCGACCCTCCGGCCAGGAGGAAGGTGATGCCGGAGACGGAGGGCTTGGGCTCACCGTAGTACCGTTCGTTGGCCTCCAGGACGATGCGCTCGCCCAGCCGCCACTCGTCCAGGCGGAAGGGCCCCGTTCCGTTGGGCTGGCGCACCCAGCTGCCGGGGTTGCCCTCTACCTGGCGCCGGTCGACGACGAAGGCGGTGGGATACGTCAGCTTGGAGAGGAAGTAAGGCTTGGGGGCGTCGATGGTGATCTCGAGGGTGAAGGGGTCGTCCGGGTCGACACGGATGCCCCGCACCTCGTCCGCCCGGCCCTCGCTGAACTCCCGCGCCCCGACGATGTCCCCCAGGTAGACGAGGGCCACGGTCGACAGCGTATCGGGATCGAGCGCGCGCTCCATGGAGTACTTGAAGTCCTCCGCCGTTACCTGGCGGCTGGCGTCGTGGAAGAGGACGCCCTTGCGCAGCTTGAAGGTGTAGACAGTGCCGTCGTCGCTCACCTTCCAGCTCTTGGCGATGTCCGGGATGATGGGAAGCTCGGGGTCCGCGGCGTCGAAGGTGACGAGGCCGCTGAAGATCTCGACGATGTAGGTGGCGGAGGAGGCGTCCGAGCTGAGGGCGGGGTCCAGGGTGATGGGGTCGGCCCCGAAGAGGCAGAGGTGGTTCGAACGTCCCGATATGGGGCCGGGACAACCGCCACCGTCTCCGCGTGGCTCTTGGCTGCCACCGCCGCCCCCGCCTCCGTCCCCGCCGGTCATCAGGGCGGCGGTGACGCCGCCGATGACGATGACCAGCGCTACAGCGATGCCGGTGACTACGAGGACGAGTCTTCGCATCTGCCTGCCAACGCCCGACTTGCCCCCATGATAACAACTACGTATTGCACGCTCAACAAGATGCAGCCCGAGGCTCAGGCGTTACGGCATCCTATCCGGCGGCCTCCGGCTCGGCGGAGATGTCTTCCTCGATGAGCCGGAGGTGGAGCTCCCGCAGCTGCTCCTCTCCGACGAGGTCGGGGGCTCCCGTCAGAGGGTCGACGGCGCTCTTCGTCTTGGGGAAGGCGATGACCTCGCGGATGTCCGGCTGGCCGGCGAGGACCGCCATCAGG
>JACOUE010000011.1 GCA_016178045.1 Chloroflexota bacterium | reverse complement strand
CGCCCTCGTCCTGGTGGACGAGGGCGTCCTGCCCACCAACCCCCTGCTGGCGACGCTCCGGCCCAAAGCCCAGGTGCGCGAGTTCCGCCCCATCGACCAGAAAGCCGTCCCCGCCTGGGTCAGGACCCGCGCCGCGGAGATGGGCCTGTCGCTCAGCCGCGAGGCCATCCAGCTCCTGGCCGACCTGGTCGGCAGCAACCTCTGGACCCTGGCCGGCGAGCTCGACAAGCTCGCCGCCTACAGCGACGGCCGCCCCGTCACCGAAGAGGACGTGCGCTCGCTGGTCGCCGCGGCGAAGGAGGCGAACATCTTCGCCATGGTGGACGCCATCGTGGAGCGCCGCCCCGCCAGCGCCGTCCGTCTCCTGCGCCAGCTCGCCGCCCAGGGGGTCACCTCGGCCCACGTCTTCGGGATGATCGTGCGCCAGTACCGCCTGCTGCTGCTCGCCCGTGAGATGCTGGACGCGCGCGCCCCTTCCGGCCGCATCGCCGAGGCGCTGGACATACGCTCCGCGTTCGCCCTCGACCGCCTGCTGGACCGGGCCGAGCGCTATACGATCCCGCGCCTGAAGGGCGCCTACCGCCGCCTCCTAGAGGCGGACGCCTCGATCAAGCGCGGCATCCACAGCGAGGAGCTGGCCCTCGATCTCCTCATCCACGACCTGGCCGCGGCCTGAGTCCACTTACGCCCCGTCGTCGTGGTGGAAGACGGGGTTGTAGCAGGCGGCGCGCTGCCCCGCCGCCGCCTCCGTCAGCGGCGGCATCGGCTCCGTGCGGCAGCGCGACACGGCCTTGGGGCAGCGCGGGAGGTAGGGGCACTCCGGCGGCAGGTCGACCAGGCTCGGCGGCGTCCCGGCGATCGTCGGCAGCGGCTTATCGCGTTCGAGGTCCAGGCGGGGCCGGCTGTTGAGCAGCGCCCAGGTGTAGGGGTGCCGCGGCCGGCTGAAGACCGACCGCACGTCGCCCGTCTCCACGATCCTTCCCGCGTACATCACCGCCATGTCGTCGGCCGTCTGGGCCACGATGCCCAGGTCGTGGGTGATGAGGAGGATGGCGGTACCGTGCCGGCGCTGGAGCTCCTGCAGGTCCTCCAGGATGCCGGCCTGCACCGTCACGTCCAGGGCCGACGTCGGCTCGTCGGCGATGATCACCCTCGGGTTCAGCGCCGTGGCGATGGCGATCATCACCCGCTGGGCCATGCCGCCCGACAGCTGGAAGGGGTAGCGCGACGAGACGGCCTCGGGGTCGGCGAGGCCGGTCTGGGCCAGGATGCGCAGGCTGCGCTGGCGGGCCTCGCCGCTGGAGACGTCCAGGTGGGTGGTAATGATCTCCTGCACCTGGGCGCCCACGGAAAGCACCGGGTTCAGGCCGCCGACCGGGTCCTGGAAGATCATGGCGATCTCCCGCCCCCGCACCTGCCGCATCTCCTCCGGGCCAAGGCGGGTGAGGTCGCGCTCCCCGAAGAGGACGCGTCCGCCCACGACGCGGCCCGGGTGCGGCAGCAGCTTCACGATCGCCAGGCCGACGCTGGTCTTGCCGGCGCCGCTCTCGCCCACCAGCGCCAGCGTCCTTCCCTCGTGCAGGTCGAACGAGACGTCGTTGACCGCCTTGACCGTGCCCTCGGCGGTGAAGAAGTACGCCTGCAGGTTCTCGACGCGAAGGACGGTATCAGCCACTGCCTCCCCCTGGGGACGCTAGAACGCCGGCCTCTCAGTCGATTATATCAAGCTGAGGTGGGAACGACGGAGTGTCGGGTGGAGGGAGACGGCCCCTACGGCACGCGGATCACGGTAACGACCTTGCCCTGGACCTCCACGTTGCCCGCCTCGGTGTAGATCGGCTGCATCGTCGCGTTGGCGGGCTGGAGGCGCACCCGGCTGCCCTCGCGGTACAGCTTCTTCAGCGTCGCCTCCTGCTCCTGCTTCAGCCAGGCCGCCACCATTTCGCCGTCCGCCGCCGCGGCCGTCTGCTCCATCACCACGATGTCGCCGTCGTTGACCAGGGCGTCGATCATCGAGTCGCCCTTCACGCGCACGGCGTAGACGTTGTCGCGGCCGCCGACCATGTCGGGCGGCAGCTCGATCACGTCCTCGCTGTAGGTGCTCCACGTCTCCTCGGTCGGCACCGGGATCGGCTGGCCGGCGGCGATGGTGCCGATGATGGGCACGGCCACCACCCGCTGGCGCCGCCCCGCCGGCGTCAGCAGCTCGATGGCCCGCGACACCTCACGGTCGCGGCGGATGAGGCCGTTCTTCTCCAAAATGCGGAGGTTGTAGTCGACCACAGACGTAGAGCTGATGACACAGGCCTCCTGGATCTGGCGAATGCTCGGGGGATAATCGTGCTCGCTGATGAACTCGCGGATGAAGTCCAGTATCCGCTGCTGTTTCGGCGAGAGCTCTTTCATGAGCCGATCCTCCGTATTAACGGTCCCGCGTGGAACGCTTGTTCGATAGAACAAGTGTAGTAATCGTTTGGTGAGCTTGTCAACCCCCATTAGGCGGCACCGAGGGACCTCGCCGGCCAGCGCAGCCCCGCTGACAGCGAGACCCCTTCCGGGCCGCCCACCCGCCCCAACGTCCTGCAGAGGGGCTCCGCCCCTCTGCATTCCCTGCGGGCGTGCCAGCCGCGCCGTCAAGACAGATTTGGTGCTTTTGCTGGCAGCCTCTGTGGAGCTAGCCAGAGTCTGAGTCGACAGCCTCAGGGGAAGGTGGGAGGGACGTACCACGCGGGGGTGGGGCACCCCAGGGGGCGCCAAACTTGGCCCAACCGCCGCTCCCCATTAGAATGGGACTTGACCATGGGGACGGGCCTCGACAGCGTCCACGAGCCGGGCCAGCAGCCCGAAGATGTGAAGCGTGCTCTCGTCGTGGCCGCTCACGCCGACGACGCCGAGTTCGGCTGCGCCGGCACTGCCGTCCTCTGGTCCCGCAACGGCTGGGAGTTCTACTACCTCATCTGCACCGACGGCTCCAAGGGCTCCGACAACCCCGACATGACCCCCGAGAAGCTGGTCCCCCTGCGGCGGGACGAGCAGCGGGCCGCCGCCCAGGTGCTGGGCGTCAAGGACGTCTTCTTCCTCGACTACGTCGACGGGACTCTGGCCTACACCCCGGAGTTCACCCGAGACGTCGTCCGCTTCATCCGCCGGATCAAGCCGTACGCCGTTTTCAGCCACGACCCCAACCAGATCGTGAACAATATGTTCATCAACCACCCGGACCACCGCTGCGCGGGCACCGTCGCCCTGGACGCGGTCTACCCCATCGCCCGCAACCGGCCCAGCTTCCCCGAGCTGCTCGACGAAGGGCTGGAGCCCCACAAGACGCAGGAGGTGTACCTCTGGACCGCCAGCGAGGCCAACTTCGAGGTCGACATCACCGAAGTCCTCGACCTGAAGTTCAGGGCCCTGCGCCAGCACCAGAGCCAGTTCGAGAACTTCGACCAGCGGGCCGAGGTCTGGCGCGAACGCTTCAGCGAGCCCGACGGCCACTTCCTGGAGCGCTTCCGCCGCATCCAGCTCCTCTTCTGATGCTCTTCGCCCGCTTCCGCCACCGCGAGCGCGAGGCTTTCGGCATCATCGAGGACGACCGCGTGCGCTCCATTGAGGGCGACCCTTTCGGCGACAACCGGCCCCTTGAGGAAACCATTCCCCTGAGTGAGGTGCGGCTGCTCGCCCCCGTGGTTCCGTCGAAGATCGTGGCCGCCGCCGTGAACTACGGCAGCCACGTGGCCGGGAGCCGCGCCCTCCTAGGCGACGCCCCCGCCCCCGGCCAGCCCCAGCTCTTCCTCAAGCCCCCTTCCGCCGTCATCGGGCCGGAGGACGCCATCGTCCTGCCGGACGGCGCCGGCAGGGTCGACTACGAGGGCGAGCTGGTTCATCCACAACGTCGCCCACCTCATCGCCGCCGCCGCCCGCGTGATGACCCTGGAGCCGGGCGACGTCGTCTTCACCGGCACCCCCGGCGAGACCGGCCGCCTCTCGCCCGGCGACGTGGTGGAGGTGGAGGTCGAGGGCATCGGCGTGTTGCGCAACCCCGTGCTATCGCAGAGCCCGTAGGCGGTTCCCTCGGCGCCCCAACTGAGCCCCCGCTTCGCCCCGTGCTTTCCGTTCAGCTCTAGCGGAGGCTCCGCCTGGGAACGGGGGTTCCAAGGGGCAGAGCCCCCTGGGTCAAAGGCTTGGGGCGGGCGGGTGGGACGAACCTGCCTCAGCTATCAGCGCGGGCCGGGCGGCCGGCGCCATCCCCTCCGCTACTTCCTCTGCCACAGCTGGTGCCGCTCCCAGCAGTGGTCGCACAGGGAGACCGGCTCCCGCACCAGGACGCGACCGCGCGGGACCGTACGCACTCGGGGGTGGAGGTGGGGCCGGCAGAAGAGCCCCTCGCAGTGTGAGCACTGGCCCCACAGCCCTCTCCCGCAGCCCGAGATGCCGCACTGCTCCTCGGTGTTATGCCGCACCACTGCCTGCTTGTAGGCCTGGTGCTGGCGCAGGTCCGCCACCTTGCGCTGGCACACGTCTCGGTGGCAGGCCTCCAGCCCCTCACCCAGGAAATCGCCGTGGCCCGTGCAGAACAGCTTGCCGCAGTACTGGCACGTCCCGGCGGCCGGGTCAGGGCACGAACGGAGGAGGCGCCCGACTTGGCAGACGGCCCGTTTCATTGAAAGCGAAAGACGCCCCGGCGGGCGTCGTGGCGGCTTCTAGCCTAGGACTCGCTTCTGGGGCCAACCGAGCTGGCGGGGATCCTCCGCAGCAACTCCTGGGCTTCCGTGCCTACCCCCAGGTCCATGCAGTCGCAGTACCGGGAGTATATGGCGCGGTCCAGCAGGCGGACACCTTCAGGGTTTAGCTGGCCCCCCTGCTCATAGCGGAGCCGGAGGAGGCGGTCGAGCTGACGCAGGTAGTGCAGCTGGAGCGGAGAGTATGAATCGCCTTTACCAGAGGGAGTAATCTCTTCGATACCGTCGCCGGCGCTTCCTGTGCGTTCCATGCCCAATCCCTCGTCTACTTTCAGGATATAGGGCATGGCTAGCTTAGGCAAGTTCCTTTTGCCACCAGAATGGTTAACATCCCGTAACGCCAGGCATGCCGCCAGGCCAAGGCGGAAGAAAATATGAAGTGCCCCCCCGGGCTGCCGCCTGCGGCGGCTTCACCTCGAGCCGCTGTTCCGCCCGGCCTAGAAAGTCGCTATTGTCAGGTTCTGGCGGTAGCGGTGGTAGGCCTCGTAGGCGTTGACGATCGCCGTGCAGACCGCCTTCTGGGTGGGGCACACGTAGCGGCGCCGGACCTCGTCCGCCGGCTCCGCCGCTCCGTCGTTGATGTTCCGGCCCGTCAGCACCGATTGGACCAGCCGCACGCCGAGCCCCGGGATCGCCTTCGTCCCGACCGCCACCACTTGCCCGCTGGCCACGTTCACCTCGAGCTCCACCGTGACCACGGGCGAAGCGTCGCGGGGCGCAAGGCTCTGGGGCAGGCGAGCATGTCCGACGAAGACCACGGTGGTGGCGACCTCCTCCGTTGGCGCCGCCATCAGAACGGACGTTACCTTCCCCACAACAGACCTCCCGTGCCCGCCTTAGCGAGTGCCATTAATCCTACAACGAAATTGACACGGGTTAGCGTGGCCGCAGTGAAGGAAGCGTGAATCTTCCGTGAACAGGGCCCGGCGGGGGTCGCCCTGTTGTCTACTCGGTCAGGAACGACCTCTCGACGTGGCCCTCCTCGACCCGCAGGTGCAGCTGTGAGCGCAGGGCCAGGGAGCGGTGCTCGTTGGCGGCGCGGTCGGCGTCGTCCTCGCTCTCCCATACGGAGACCCGCCCGGTCTCGCCGGAGCCGTCCGCGGCGGTGACTAGGTAAGAGACCAGGCACCCCCTGCTGCCCTGATACAGCCCCACCAGCTCCCGGTTGAGCCGCTCCACCTCGTCGGCGTGGCCCTCTTGCGGCTTCATGAGGGAAATGCGGATGTAGGGCACGGCTTCCTCCCTCTAGCCCGGGTCGTCGGCAGGGCTAATGTATACCCCCGTTGCCTCAGCAGCAACAAAGAGAGACGCCCCGATTGGGGCGTCTCGGCTTTTCCGGCAATCGAACCTATAATCGAAGCTTGCCGTGCGAGGGCTGTCGCCGCCGCTGGCGGTGCTCGCCGTTCATCTCGGCCTCGAGCTCGAGGGCGGCTGTCGCGCCGAATTCGTACACGTAGCCGCAGGACAGGCAGGTGCTGTAGGCACCGTACCAGTCCTCCTCGAAGATCATCGAACCGCTACAGCGGGGACAAGCCCGTGGCGGAGCCGTCTGCATGGCCTCCCGAACCCTCCTTGTTCCGTCCAAATAAAAAAGCCCTACGCCAGCTCTGCTGACCCAGGCCTTTCAGACGCCTCCGAGGTTAGCTGACGGGTTCGGGTCGAAAGGCTAAACCCTATCCCGGTTGCGACCGGGAATTCACCCCTCTGGTAATCCCCCGGTCCCCCGTTTGGGGGATTCGGCGGGGCCCCAAGCCCGCTCCCGCAAGGCTTGTGACCGCAGTAACATATTAATTTCCTTACAAAATCGTGTCAAGGGTTATCCGTCAACCCTCCTGAGCTTTTTCCCACATTCGCCCGATGCGACGACTTCTAGAACCCCTTGACCTACTACCCGTCACATCTTATACTTCGCGCGGGCAAAAACCCCACAGGTGAAAGGAGGGGCCAGACCCAGGGGCCCTTAATTCATGCGAGCCATCGTTGTGGTGGGCGGCCAGTGGGGCGATGAAGGCAAAGGCCGCATCGTAGACCTGCTGGCGGAAAAAGCCCACGTCGTAGCCAGATACTCGGCCGGCAATAATGCCGGCCATACTGTGGTAAACGCCCTCGGCGAGTTCCGCCTTCACCTCGTACCCGCCGGCATCTTCTACCCCGACAAGCTCTGCCTCATCGGAAACGGCGTCGTCGTCGACCCCGCCGTCCTCCTGGAGGAGATCGAGGAGCTGGAATCGCGAGGGGTCAGCGTGCGGGGACGTCTCTTCGTCAGCGACCGGGCCCACGTCTCCATGCCCTGGCACCCCATCATCGACAGCCTGGACGAGGGCCTGCGCGGCAAGCACTCCATCGGCACCACCGGCCGCGGCGTCGGCCCAGCCTTCGTGGACAAGGTGGGCCGTGTCGGCATCCGCATGGGGGACCTGGTGGAGCGGGAGTCGCTGCTGGAGCGCCTCTCCCTCGTCCTGCCCTACAAGAACGTCTTCTTGGAGAAGGCGTACGGGGCCGAGCCGCTCTCGCTGGACCGGGTCTTCGAGGAGTACGCGGAGTACGGCGCCCGCCTCGCTCCCTTCGTCGCCGATACGGCCGACCTGGTGCAGGACGCCCTGCGCCGGGACGAGACCGTACTCCTGGAGGGGGCGCAGGGCTCGCTCCTGGACCTGGACGTCGGCACCTACGAGTACGTCACGTCGTCCGTGCCGTCGTCCCTGGCCGGCGGCGCCTGCGTGGGCATGGGCCTCGGCCCCACCCATATCTCCGCCGTGGTGGGCGTCTACAAGTCGTACATCACGCGCGTGGGCAACGGTCCCATGCCCACCGAACTCACCGACGAGACCGGCGTCATGCTCCGCGAAGGCGGGCCGCGGCCGGAGTACGGCGCCACCACGGGCCGCCCGCGCCGCTGTGGCTGGTTCGACGCCGTCGCCGCCCGCCACTCCGCCCGCGCCAACGGACTTACCGCCGCTGCCCTCACCCGCCTGGACGTGCTCGACCAGTTCGCCACCATCCGCGTGTGCACCGCCTACCGGCTGGACGGCCACGTGACCGACAAGTTCCCGGCCAGCGCCGCCGTCCTCGCCCGGGCAAAGCCCATCTACGAGGAGGTGCCCGGCTGGCAGACGGCCACCTCTGGCATCCGCCGCTTCAAGGACCTGCCACCGCAGGCCCGAGCCTACGTCTCCCGCATCGAGGAGATACTGGAGGCGCCGGTGCACCTTGTCTCCGTCGGGCCGGAACGGGAGCAGGCCATCGTCATCAGGCCCATCTTGTGAGGAACCTGGAGGCCGAAGCGATGTCATTGCGAGGGGCGGCAGCCCCGAAGCAATCTCTCGCGACGAGAGATTGCTTCGCTTCGCCTGCCTGCCGGCAGGCAGGCTCGCAATGACCCGGGAGACGACCTCTAACCTCCCAGCGTCAATAGTGCCATGAGCGACAGCGTTCCCTTCTGGCTCCACATCCTGGCGGCGGCGGTGTGGGTTGGGCCGCAGTTCTTCATGTTCTTGGTGACCGTGCCCGCCCTCCGCGCTATCGACGACCCCGAGGTGCGGCTGCGCGTCCTTCGCATCATCGCCACCCGCTTCGGCTGGCTGGCCTGGGCCGCCCTCCTCGTCCTCGTCCTCTCCGGCATCAGCAGCCTCTACGACCGCATCGACGACGGCTTCGACGTATTCGACCGCGGCCAGCGCTACTACTGGATCTTCAACGCCAAGATGATGCTGCTCTTCCTGGCCGTCGTCACCACCGCCCTCCACAGCTTCGTCATCGGCCCGCGCCAGATCCGCCTCCAGGAGGAGGCAATCGCCGCGGGAGAGCGCGACCCGGAGGGCGCCGCCGCCCTCCGCCGCCTTTCGATCGCCCTCAGCGGCGTCACCCTCCTCGCCTCCGTCGCCATCCTCTACACGGCCGCGCTTCTGGCCAACCACTCGTTCTCCATCCAGCCCGTCTAGTGTTGAAAACCGAGAGCAGGTCGCGCTCCGTCCTCTCCGAGCGCCTGCAAACCCTAATGGCCGACGTCCTGGCGGGAAACGCCCCCAACGCCGGCCGCTTCTGCGGCTACTGCTACCACCCCGTCGGCCAGGAGACGGACCTCTGCCCCCACTGCGGCCGCTCCACCGCTGAATGGGCGCCGGTGAACCGCATTCCGGAGGCGGTGTTCGCCATGTTCCTGGCCCAGCGGTCGCGGGAGGGCTGGGTGGTGCGGCTGATCGCCTACGGGGGGCTGCTGGCGGGCATCGTCCTCAGCCTGCTGCCCATCGCCTTCGCCGATGTCCGGTGGTGGACGGTGCTATCGCTGTTCGTCATACTCGGCCTCTCCTACGTCGTCGCCGCCAACCTGGCGAACACGCTAGGCGACGCCGTCGGCTACCGCTGGGGGCAGGCAGTGCTGCGCCGGCGCTGGGAGGAGTTCGTGGCGGCGCGAGAGCGGCCGGAGAAGCCTTGACACGCCCCCGGCCCTCGCCGACAATGGCCGCAACGTCCTGGCTGGAGGAAGAGAGGGGACACTCATGCGCGACAAGCGGGTCTACAGCAGCCTCATCACGGTAGCGGTCCTGGCCGTGCTGGTCGGGTCGGCCCTTCCCTGGGCCAGGCTGGGCGGTCCCTTCGGGGAGTTCACGAAGAGGGGCCTGGAAGACGCCGGGGACGGCATCATCACCCTGGTCCTGGGCCTGATCGCGGTGTGGGCGGTGGCGTATTACTTCTTCGTGCCCGGGACGGGCCTTGTCAGGGGCTCGATCCTGGCCGTGCTGGGGGCCGGCATCATCAGTGTCGCCGCCCTCAACCTCGCCGACATAGAGAGCCGGGCCGCCGGCGCGCTTCAGGACCTGGAGAGCCTCGCCGCGGCCGAAGAGATCCCTGTCTCCCTGGTGGCCGGGGAAGGCATTTACCTGACCCTCATCGGCGGGATAGCGATCTTCCTGGCCGGCCTGGCCGCCGCCGCCCTGCCGCTCTTACCGGCGACCGCACCTGATGTCCCGGAGACGGGGGAGCCGGTCGCTGCCGCCGCAACCGGAGAAGCGCCTGCCGGCGACGCGTAGCGGCTAGTACTTCTTCTCCTCGACGTCCTCGCCGAACCAGATGTCGGGCGGCCCCTCCACCCCCGCCCGCTGCATCGCCGACCGCAGGGTCTCGGACTGGGCGAACTCGCGCGCCCGCTTCACGTCCGCCACCCTCAAAGCGATGACGAGGACGTTGGGGTCGTCGGGGTCGCGGTGGAGGCTGTGGCCGGTGAAACCGTACTCTTTGCGGGCCGACTCGTGCTGGTCGAACACGGGCTTCCACTTCCCGTAGTCGGCCACTCGGTGCTTTACGAACATACTGGCCATGGCGCTCCTCTCTTCTCAAAGACTGGGCGAGCCTTTCAAGCCGGCAGTGCGCCAGCGGGCCTGTAGGTCGCCGTTACCTGGGTCGTATGCTACACGGTCACGGCCAGGTCTATGCGCTGACGCCGGACCTCAGCCATGATCCGCTCCCCCGTCGCCTCGTCGGGCTCCACCAGGGGCAGCCGGGGGCTGCCCACGCGGAAGCCGATCTGGTTGAGGGCATACTTGACGGGCACCGGATTGCCGGCGGCGGTCATCAGCGTGTTCATCAGGGGGAGCAGCCGGCGGTGGGTGCGCGCCGCCTCGTCCACCCGACCTGCCAGGTACGCTTCGATTATCGCCTTCATCTGCATCCCCGCCAGGTGCGACACCACGCAGATGACGCCGTACCCGCCCGCCGACAATATCGGCAGGGTCAGCTGGTCGTCGCCGCTCCACACCCGGAAGCCCTCCGGCGCGTCCTCTATGATGCGGCCGATCTGGGTGAGGTCGCCGCTGGCTTCCTTGATGCCGGCGATGTTGGGGATGCGCGAAAGGCGCAGCGTCGTCTCCGCCGTCATGTTCACGCCCGTCCGGCCCGGGATGTTGTACATGATGCAGGGCAGGCGCGTGGCCCTGGCGATCGCCTCAAAGTGGCGGAAGAGGCCCTCCTGCTCCGGCCGGTTGTAGTACGGCACGGTCAGGAGCAGCGCGTCCACCCCCGTCCGCTCCGCCTCCTGCGACAGCCCGATGCTCTCCGCCGTGTTGTACGTGCCTGTGCCGGCGACCACGGCGCCCCTATCGCCCAGCGCCCCCTTGACCTCGGCGAAGAGCCGCAGCTTCTCGTCGTGGCTCAGAGTGGGCGCCTCGCCGCTCGTCCCCGCCAGCACCAGGCCGTCGCTGCCCGAATCGAGCAGCGAGACGGCGAGCCGCTTCGCCTGCTCGTAGTCGACGTGGCCTTCCTCGTCGAAGGGCGTGACCATTGCCGTCAGCAGTCGACCTATCTCCATGGCGACCTCCTGAGGATCAGCCACAGACTAACACAGATGGAACACGGATATGTTTGTGGCCTGAAATAATCTGTGCCTGTCTGTGTCCATCTGTGGCCAATCAACCCTAGACCAGATTGCGGGCGATAAGCTCTTCCGCGATCTGGATAGCGTTAAGGGCGGCCCCCTTACGCAAGTTGTCGGAGGTAATCCACAGGGCCAAGCCAGCGGGATGGGAGACGTCTTGCCGGACGCGGCCCACGAACACCTCGTCCTTGCCCGCCGCCGTCCACGGCTGCGGATAGAGGTTGACGCTGGGCTCGTCCTGGACGGAGACACCCGGGGCCTCGCGCAGGATCGCTTGCGCCTCCTCTACCGAAAGCGGCCGCACGAATTCCACGTGCACCGACAGGCTGTGCCCCACGAACACCGGCACCCTGACGCACGTGGCCGAGATGGCCAAATCCGGCTCGTGCATTATCTTCTTCGTCTCGTTGACGACGCTCATCTCTTCCCGCGTGTAGCCGCTGCCCAGGAAAGGCTCCACGTGGGGCAGGACGTTGAAGGCGATCTGGTGGGGATAGATGTGGGACGTCGCCCGGTGGCCGTCAAGCACAGCCCGCGCCTGCTCCGTCAGCTCCTGCATCGCGAGCGCGCCCGTCCCCGACACCGACTGGTACGTGTCGACGATGATCCGCCTGACGGGGGTCACCCTGTGCAGGGGCCAGAGCGCCAGTACCAGCGGCGTCACCTCGCAGTTGGGGATGGCGGTTATCCCCTTGTGCCCCTGGAGGTCTTCGGCGTTCACCTCTGGTATCACCAGGGGCACCTCCGGCTCCAGCCGCCAGGCCTTGCTGTCGTCGATGACCAGCGCGCCGGCTTTCGCCGCCGACGGAACGAGCTCCCGCGACACCTCCGACGTGGCGGAGAAGAAGGCGATGTCCACCCCGTGGAACGAGTTGGCCGTCGTCTCCTCCACCTCCAGCTCCCACTCCCCCACCAGCAATCGCCTGCCAGCCGACCGGGGCGACGCCATCAGGCGCAGCCCCTTGATGGGCAACTGCCGCTGGACAACTATCTTGAGGAACTCCTGCCCGACCAGGCCGGTGGCCCCCACGACCGCAACGTTATACAGCTTCGACATGCCCCCCTGACTCCTACACCTAACGTGGCCCAATCTTAGCCGATTCCGCAAGATGTCAGCAAGGGACAGCGGGGGCCCGGCGTAATTCGGCCGCGTCTGGCGAGCGAACAAACGGCTGATGTGCTTACAAAAGGCCTGGAGCCACCGGGGAGATTCGAACTCCCGACCCGCGGTTTACGAAACCGCTGCTCTACCACTGAGCTACGGTGGCTCCTCCTCGAATGATAAGGAACGTTCCCCTGCCTTCGCAACTACGAGGCACGGGCTGACACAAGACGCGGGCTGCGCCATAATAGGCCTCACATGCTGCGGCTCACCTCCCTGGCTACGCTCCCCCTTGTCGGTCTGCTGCTCCTGGCCGCAGCCTGCGCCAGCGGGAAGGAAGCAGGGTCGCCGGGTCCGCCCAGCCCGACTCAGCCCGCCGTCAACCAGTACGAGGAGCCTCCGCCGATGACCATTGACCCCGCCAAGACGTACACCGCCGTCCTCCACACCGAGAAGGGCGATATCACGATCCGCCTGCTCCCGGACATCGCTCCCAACGCCGTCAACAGCTTCGTGGCCCTCGCCCGCGACGGCTACTTCGACGGCGTCACTTTCCACCGCGTCCTCCCGGGCTTTGTCGCCCAGACCGGCGACCCCACCGGCACCGGCAGCGGCGGCCCCGGCTACACCCTCCCCGACGAGTTCAGCGACCACCCCTTCGTCCGCGGCACCGTGGGCATGGCCTCCAGCGGCCGGCCCAACAGCGCCGGCAGCCAGTTCTTTATCACCCTGGGCGAGGCCTCCCACCTCAACGGCGCCTACACTGTCTTCGGCAAGGTCATAGAGGGGATCGACGTGGCCGACTCCCTCACCCCTCGCGACCCCGCCAGCAACCCGAACGCGCCCCCCGGCGACCGCATCGTCTCCGTCGACGTCCAGGAGGAGTAGCGGCCCAGGGCGATGCTATACTGAGTCGGGAGTCCGCGCAAAGGGACGGGTAACCGGTGCAACGCATCCTCCTCATCACCCAGGACGAAGCCACTCTCTCACCCTTCCTCGACACTCTCGCCGGGGAGGGGATGGACGCTTCCGTCTGCCCTCCGGCCGCCGAGGCCCTCCAGTCGCGCGTCGGCGAGCGGCCGGACGTCATCGTGGTGGACTTCGCCGCCCTGGGCGAGAACCCCGGCTTCCAGCAGCTCCTGCCCGAGCTCCAGGCCACCGAAGCCGCCCTCATCGCGCTCCTGACGCCTGAGCAAGTCGCCAGGCTCGACCCGGCGACCGGCCTGGACGACTTCCTTCTCCATAGCGCCACCGCCGCGGAGCTGGCCGCCCGCGTCCGCCTGGCGCTCTGGAAGAAGGCCCGCATCGACACGAAGAACCTGCTTAAGCGCGGCGACCTGGTGATGGACCTGGCGAACTATAAGGTCTACATGTCCGGCCGGCCCGTAGAGCTGACGTACAAGGAGTACGAGCTCCTGCGCTTCCTCGCTACCAACGCCGACCGCGTCTTTAGCCGGGAGACGCTGCTGAGCAAGGTCTGGGGGTACGACTTCTACGGCGGCGCGCGGACCGTCGACGTCCACGTCCGGCGGCTGCGCGCCAAGATCGAGGACGGCCAGCACACCTTCATCGAGACCGTCCGCAACGTTGGCTACCGCTTCCGCGCCTCGTAGGCGGCGCAATTCCCGTAGGGACAGAGCTTTAGCTCTGTCCAGACCCAACCGAGTGACGACAGGCCTGAAGGCCTGTCCCTACGGGCTAATCCTTAGACGTGTAACGTCAAGTTAACCCTTACGTAACATTCCCGTAACCAAATCCCCTTGCCTCCCCATAAGGAACGTTTAAGATTTGGCCTAAGTGTTATAGCTCCCCTCTATCGGGAACCCCTAGTACCTCTGGAGGTCAGCGATGCCTGAAATAAACAGCGGCGATACCGCTTGGGTTCTGGCCTCAGCGGCCCTGGTCCTGATAATGACGCCCGCCCTGGGCTTCTTCTACGGCGGCCTCGCCCGCAACAAGAACGTGATCAACACCATCATGCTCAGCTTCATCATCGTCGGCGTGGTTGGCGTTCAGTGGGTGGTCTTCGGATATAGCCTGGCCTTCGGCCCCGATGTCGGCGGCTTCATCGGCAACCTCGAATGGTTCGGCTTGAACAACGTAGGCGCCGCACCCCACGACACCTACTTCCCGACAGTCCCCCACGAGGCGTTCATGGTCTTCCAGATGATGTTCGCCATCATCACTCCCGCCCTCATCACCGGCGCCTTCGTGGAACGAGCCAAGTTCAGCACCTTCCTCGTGTTCACCGTCCTCTGGGCCACCTTGGTCTACGACCCCGTCGCTCACTGGGTGTTCGCCAAGGACGGCTGGGCGGGGAACTTGGGCGGCTATGGCGGCCTGGACTTCGCCGGCGGCACCGTCATCCACGTCAACTCCGGCTTCGCCGCCCTCGCCGCCGCCCTCGCCTTCGGCAAGCGCATAGGCTTCGGCAAGGAGCCCATGGAGCCGCATAACGTTACCTACGTTGTCTTAGGCGCGGCCATCCTGTGGTTCGGCTGGTTCGGTTTCAACGCCGGCAGCGAGGGCGCCGCCGACTTTACAGCCACCAACGCCTTCGTTGTCACCCAGGTAGCCACCGCCACCGCCGCCGTCACCTGGATGGGGATGAGCTGGCTGTTTGCCGGCAAGCCCAGCGTGGTCGGCGCCGCGGCCGGTGCTGTGGCCGGCCTGGTGGCCATCACCCCTGCCTCCGGCTTCGTCCAGCCAATGTCCGCCATTGCCATCGGCTTCGGGGCCGGCGTCTTCTGCTACCTCGCCGTCCGCCTTCGCGGCCGCCTTGGCTTCGACGACTCCCTTGACGTGTGGGGCGTCCACGGCATCGGCGGCGCCTGGGGCGCCTTCGCCACCGGCCTCTTCGCCACCACCTTCGTCAACGCCCTTGGCCGCAATGGCGCCATCGAGGGCGAGTACTACCAGATCGTCCGGCAGCTTATCCCCATCGGCGCCGTCGCCGCCTACTCCTTCGTGATGACCTTCGCCATCCTCAAAGTTCTGGACCTGGTCATGGGCCTGCGCGTCACTGAGGAGGAGGAGGAGATCGGCGTCGACGTCTCCGAGCACGGCGAGCGGGGCTACGTCTTCGACGGCGGCGGGGCCGTGGTTCCCTCGCCGGCTCCGGCCTCTGTCGAGCCCCGTCCCCCCTCCGAAAGTGCCCGCTTAGCTGAGGGGGGAGCAGCCGGCGGCGGCGGCAGTTCCTAGAACAGGCAGCGGATAGCATGAACGGCTTGCCATACGAAAAAGAACGCTCATACCCCAGCGTGGGGGAGACGCTCACTGGCTTGTTGGAGATGTACGCCCTTCTTCTGCGATTAGCAGTCGCAGCCGCGTGGCTCAAGGTGATTGGGCCTATAATGCAGAGGCGAGGGTGGCTCGACGAAAGGCCTGGCGAGGAAACCCATTTGGGCCGGTTGAGCACCCTTGACGCGGAGAGGCATCCAGGGAAAGAGGTCTAAGGAGCAAAGACATGCACAAGGTCGAAGCGATCATCCGCCCTGAGAAGCTGGACGACGTCAAGAACGCCCTGGCCGGCGCCGGCTTCGTCGGCCTCAACATCGTCCACGTCACCGGACGCGGCGTCCAGAAGGGCGTTGTCCACATGGGCCGCGGTGGCGAGACCTACGAGATCGACATGCTCCCCAAGGTCAAGATCGAGGTGGTGGTCAAGGAGGCGGACACGGAGCGCGTGATCCAGCTCGTAACCAACGCGGCGCGCACCGGCCACATCGGC